>DCIM01000021.1:0-62314 GCA_002316005.1 Prevotellaceae bacterium UBA1726
GTCTCCAGCCTGTATGTAGGATATAATGGGGAATTACAGTCGCTTTACGCGGACATGACGGAACCAGAGTTCTGAACCATGACCGAGGAATCCGATGTAGCCAGTCTTGTTGAAGAGGCCTGGATGCTCGTTGTGGTCGTAGGTACCGTTCTTTGTTGCTTCCTTGATATCACCCTCGGTGATGACAGTGCCATTGAGCGTCACGCGCACATGTGTACCTTTAATATAAATCTCCTCCTCGTTCCATTCGCCAAGCGGTTTCAGACAATCGCGGTTCTGGGTAGGAATGATGCCATATACAGAACCATGATACTGATAGTCGCGAAGGTCGGGCTGATAGATTGCATCGTAGTGGTCGAGGACCTGAATCTCCATTCCGTAGTAAGCAGCATCCTTGCCCATCTCTGCACGCACACCAATACCATTGTTGGCACCAGGAGTCAGTTTGAACTCGAAACGGAAGATGAAATCCTGATACTCCTCCTTGGTGTAGAGGTTGCCGAAACCATCGCCACGAGGTTTTACATAGATAGTGCCATCCTCAGCATGGTAGTTGACAAGGTCGCCCTGGAAATTGCTCAGGTTTGTACCATCGAAGAGCAACTTGAATCCCTCCTTCTTCTCCTGTGCCGAGAGTTCGTATGGCTCCGACTGTGGAAGTTCGTGGATGTAGAGGTCGCGATACTGCACCACCGAACCATGAGCCTGGAGTTCAATCTGTTCCTTGAGGAGAAGAGGCAGCGAGCGGTCCCAGTAGTTTTCGAGAACGACATTATCGACCACGAGTTGTCCGTTGAGATAAACCGTCACGCACTCATCAACCATCTTGATGTGGAATGTATTCCAATCGCCAACAGGATTATCGGCAACACAGAGAGGTTTGCTTGGATTCTTCTCGTTGTTGTAGAGTCCACCCGAGCCCACTTCAGCACCAACATTTGTGCGGGCAGTGTCCCAAATCTGCACCTGAGGAGTGCCACGGAGATAGATGCCAGCATCAGGTTCGTCGCCAGGAAGAAGGCGCCAATCGACAAACATCTCGAAGTTGCCATATTTCTTCTCTGTAGCAAGGCTCTGTCCCTTGCCATTGAACTCGATGACACCATTCTTCACGCTCCAAGTCTCGTTCATCAAGGCATCAGCCTCAGCCTGGAGTTTCTTCAATTCCTTCTCCTTCAGCAAGGCACGCTTGTGAGGATTGTCGTAAGGAGCGGCAAGAAGGCCCTTCCAACCGGTGAGGTCCTTGCCATTGAACATACTTACATATCCGTTGTCCTCATTTGCAAGTTTATCGAGTTGCTGCTGAATTTCAGTACGCTGATAGTCAGCATCGCCACCAGTGATGGTCTCCATTGCACGCTTCATCAAAGCACGCACCTCAGGACCATTAATCTCGTTGTGGCCAGAAGTGAGCACACGGATAGCCTGAGCGGCAGCCTGTGCAGTAGCCTCATTGTCGAGATACTGTCCAGCATAGAATACTGCAGGGAGAGTGTAAGTCTTTGCCACAAGACCAAGAACCATGTTCTGTTCCTTTGCATCAGCCGCCAAGTCCATTGCCTTACGCAAGAGGAGCAGACGCTGTGGACCAGGAAGAGTGCGCTTGATGGCATCAACAGCCGCCTCGCAAGGAGAGAGAACGACAATAGGGATGTCAGCACCCGTACGAGCATCAACAACAGCCTTAGCCTCAGCACAGAGGTTTTCGCCCTGAGCCACCTTTATAGCGTTTACCACATCGCCAGGATAGCACTTCAGACACTCCTTGGCAAGAGTTCTCTGCTCATCGGTTCCATTGAGGAGGGAAGCAACAGCAGTCATATCCTCAGCCTTTCCGATACGAGTCAAAGTCCAAGCAGCAGCACTGACAACCTCTGGGTTCTTGCTTGCGAGCAAAGCCTTTGCATTAGTAGTATTGGCGATGTCAGGATTTATCCCCATCCAATGGAGGACATCGAGTTTTGCATCGTCCTTCAACTTAGGCAGAGCCGTTTCGGCAAGAGCCAACGAAGTAGCCTTCTGCTCGGCAGTGCCATAAGTATTGATTGTCTGGATAGCATCCATACGCACATTGCGATCCTTACTCTTCAGAGTCTTTGCAAGCGTCTTCTGAACGGCCGCAACATCAGGAGCAGCGACCTTAGCATCAGCAGTCCAACCATTAAGGTTGCGAAGCATACGGAGAAGGAGTTCGCGATTGGTCACTGCCCAAGGATTTTCGTTGCAATCCTTTGCGTCATCGCCAGTGAGAGTTGAATTTATTCTTGCCACATGCTTGTTGAGAACAGCCTTCAAAGCCTCACGCTTCTGAGCATCGAACGAGGCACTACCCGCATAAGCACCATAAGCATCGAGAGCATATTCCACCTTAGCGCGAGCATCATCATTGCGCTCGAGCATTGCAATAAGCATCTCCACTCCACTCGTGCCAGTTGACTCAATGTCGCCCATGAGGCGGTTGTAGAGTTGAACATTCTCTGCAGGCAACTGATTGAGGGCATCAACGATTTTGGTATCAGCCTTGCGGTTGAGCGGCTGAGCGAACGCCATACTGCCAACAAGAGTCAGCAGAACAACGAGTAACGATTGTCTGATCAGATTTTTCATTTCCAGTCCTCCCTTTCTTTTTGATAAACAAGAGCATTTGCTGCATCATCGTTGATGAACTCCATCTTGTCGGAGTCGAAATGCAGAGTACGGTTGAGTTGCAGAGCCACAGCACCCATGTTGACGAGAGTGGCAGAGCGATTACCGTTATCTTCGTTGAGGGCAAACTTCTGACGAGTGCGGATACACTCATCGAAGTCGGTGTTCTGAGGCAGTGGGTCAGGGAACTCAGCCAACTTCATACGCCAGTCAGGAATGTCGCAAATGAAATTGTTGTAGACATTTCCGTTAGGACCAGAGATGTAAGGAGCGTTAGGATCGCCATAGTCGCCACCCCAAAGAATAATCTGACAGCCGTCAGCATAGGTGTACTTAATCTCGCGCCAAGTACCTACAGCATCAGGATGCTGCTGAGGAGCGTCAACCTCCACCTTGACTGGCGATTCGTTGTCCTTGCCGAGGAAATACTGCACAGGGTCCATGTAGTGCTGTCCCATATCAGTAAGACCACCACCATCATAATCCCAGTAGCCACGGAAGGTCTGGTGAACACGATGAGGGTTGTAAGGCTTGTAAGGTGCAGGACCGAGCCACATGTTATAGTTGAGTTCCTTTGGCACAGGCATTGGGTCGAGGTGTTCCTTACCAACCCAGTAGAATTTCCAGTCGAAACCAGTGTGCTTTGAGATTGTCACCTTAAGAGGCCAACCGAGAAGTCCGCTCTGCACGAGTTTCTTCAATGGGAAGACTGTTGTGCCGAGACCATAGAAGTTATCGGTGAAACGGAACCAAGTATTAAGTCGGAATACGCGCTTATAGCGCTCCACAGCCTCCTTGACGCGCTTACCCTCTCCAATGGTACGAGTCATAGGCTTCTCGCACCAGATGTCCTTGCCTGCCTTTGCAGCCTCAATAGCCATCAGAGCGTGCCAATGAGGAGGAGTAGCGATATGAACAACATCGATGCTTGGATTGGCAATGAGTTCGCGCCAGTCCTCGTAGAGTTTCAGGTCGGCATCAACATTACGCCCTTCCTCATGAAGACGGCCAGCATATTTGCGAGCCTCCTCAAGATGGTTGCGGTCAACATCGCACACAGCGATGCAACGAGTATTGCCATAACCGAAATGGCCCATACCCATGCCACCTACTCCAATAATACCTTTTGTCAATTGGTCGCTTGGCGCAATGTATCCATTTCCACCAAGCACATGGCGCGGTACAATCGTAAATGCAGCGAGTGCACCACTTGCTTTCAAGAAATTCCTTCTATCCATAACTTAGGTTTTTGTAGTAAATTAATGATTGCGATAGCAAAAATACAAAAAAATATTCTTTACGCAAATCATTTTATAAGGAATATTCACAATTTTACGAAAAAAGCCCAAGAAAATAGTAATTTTCTTAGGCCTTTGTTTCTTATTTGCAGAGTTTGCAACCCTCGCATTTGCTCAGTTCACCGCGGAATCGCTTCTCGACAAGATAATGAAGTCGGTCGCGTAGAGGTTCGAGGCGAATCTGGTCGATGACATCGCCCACGAAGGCAAACTGCAGAAGGAGTTTCGCTTCCTCGAGCGAGATACCTCTCTGACGCATGTAGAACAATGCCGCGTCGTTGAGTTGTCCTACGGTAGAACCATGCGAGCATTTCACATCATCGGCATAAATCTCGAGCATTGGCTGAGTGTACATACGAGCCTCTTTGGTAGCACAGAGATTCTGGTTGGTCATTGCAGAAGTAGTCTTCTGCGAATCCTTTCGCACAAGGACACGACCGGCAAAAGCACCTACAGCCTTATCGTTGAGCACATATTTATAAAGTTCGTGACTGTCGCAATGGCTTACGGCATGATCGATGAGGGTATTGTTATCTACATGCTGTTCCTTATCGGCAATGACACATCCGTTGCAGAAACACTCCGCCCCTTCACCACGGAAGACGAGATCGAGAGTGTTGCGGGTAGTGCCATTGTGGAGGGTAATGTTGCTATGACTAAGACGCGAGTTTGCATCCTGACTGATGTAGGTATTGCCCACAAGAGTATTCTTTACATGAGTCTCCTCGAGGTTGTAGATGTCAAGTTGAGCATTCTCGCCAACAAAGACCTCAGTAACCTGAGTAGCAAGGAACTGACGGTCATCGGCAGCATGGTCGCAGAAGAGGAGTTTCAGTTCGGCACCCTGTTCGAGGACGATAAGCACACGACGATTGACCATCAGGTCAACATCCGAACGAAGGATATTGATGACCTGAATAGCCTTGTCAACCTTTACATTCTTAGGAACATACACGAAAAGACCGTCCTGAGCAAGGAATGTATTCAATTTCGCCTCACTTGCCTCATTCTGGGCACATAGTTGATTGTAGTATTTGCTGACGAGTTCTGGTTTCTCGATAGCAACCTTACGAAGGGAATTGATGATGACACCTTGTGGCAGTTCTACCTTTGGCAATGCCTTGTCGTAGAAACTGTCGTTCACCATGAAATAGAGCTGAGTGCTGAGGTTCGGTACATCGCACTTGAAAGCATCGTAAGGATTTACGGGAATATCAAGGCGATGCAGATTCAATCCAAGGTCAGGAGCGAAGATTTCCTGAAGGTTGGTGTATTTGTATCGCTCCACCTTTCGCGTAGGAAATCCAGAAGCACAGAAAGCCTCGAATGCCTTGTCGCGCTCGGCATTCATCATAGGAGCAGAATGCTCGCAAATCATCGAGCGACACTGCTTGTAGAGATCTATATATTGTTGTTCAGAATTCATTGTGAGTCTACTCTTCTACTTCTGCCTTAATCCAGTCGTATCCACGCTCCTCAATCTCCTTTGCGAGTTCTGGTCCACCCTCCTTCACGATACGGCCCTTGTAGAGGACATGAATCTGCTGAGGACGAATCATATCGAGAAGACGCTCGTAATGAGTGATGACGATGCGTGATGTCTCAGGAGTGGCGAGTTTGTTGACACCCTCAGCCACAATGCGCATTGCATCAACATCAAGGCCGGAGTCAGTCTCGTCGAGAATGGAGAGTTTTGGTTCGAGCATTGCCATCTGGAAAATCTCGTTGCGCTTCTTCTCGCCACCCGAGAAACCCTCGTTGACTGAACGGTTAGCGAGTTTTGAGTCGAGTTCAACAACCTTACGCTTCTCGCGCATTAGTTTCATAAACTCACTGGCGTTCATTGGTTCAAGTCCCTGATACTTACGCTTCTCGTTGATTGCGGCACGCATGAAATTGGTCATTGACACTCCTGGAATCTCAACAGGATACTGGAAAGAAAGGAAGAGGCCCTCGTGAGCACGGTCCTCAGGTTTCATTTCAAGGAGGTTCTTTCCATTAAACCAAGCCTCGCCCTCAGTAACCTCGTAGAGCGGATTGCCCACAAGAACAGCGCTGAGAGTTGACTTGCCCGAACCGTTTGGTCCCATGATGGCATGAGTTTCACCATCGCCAATGGTGAGGTTGATGCCACGGAGTATTTCCTTATCGCCTATCTTGGCGTGAAGATTCTTTATTTCTAACATAGAATGATGTACGATGTACTATTAATTTTGAACTGCAAAGTTACAACAAACGAGTGAAAAATCCAAATAAATAGGTAATAATATTAAAACAAAGAAAACCACACTGCCTTAATGTCAAGACAATGTGGTTCCCTATGGTTTTCTTTAATCTTCTGTATGCTGCCCGTTACTCTTGCGAATCCAGTTTCTGCTGACGGGTTTCTGAAGGCAGACAACCATATTTATCCTTGTATGCACGGCGGAAAGAAGTGTCGTTGGCAAATCCACAAGCCTTCAGAATATCATTCAGGAGCATCTCAGGGTTCTGGCTCATCAACATTTCCGCATGTTGCAGACGGATGTCGCGCACAAGATAGTGGAAGGTAGTGTTCAGTTCGGAACTGATAAACTGCGACACATAAGTGCGGTTGACCCCTAATAACTTACTAAACTCTTGCATAGAGAACCCTGGGGTCAGGAAGGGATTTCTCTTGAATGTGAGAATCTTTTCAAATCTTTTAGTTAGTTTTTTTGCATCGTAACTCATAGGACAATTCTTTTTTTATTTTAGGCATTATTCTCCAGCAAAAGCACGCAAGAGTAAAGTATTGTCAAATTGTACCTTCTTTGGAGATTTTTCTCCGCCAAGCGAGGCAACCGACAATACGACAATTAAATAATAGATAATCAAATTTAGAATCTCTTTAATAGTACCCATTTTCTTTTTTTGCGGCGAATTCCAAGGGCAAATGTAGCAAAAATTAACGAATAGAGCAAGAGATTATGGAATTATTTTTCATGGAAAACGAAAAAAAATGGAAGTGCATTAATTTAGCACTTCCATGTTAATCAATCGCACATCTTTTATAGGGCGATCGTTAGAATCTGTAACTGACTGCTGTATCTTGTCAACAATATCAAGGCCTTCCAGGACTTCACCAAATACGGTGTATCCGCCATCAAGCCAAGGAGTACCCGGAGCATTGTTCTCTTTATAGTAATCGAGCATAGGAACATAAGGGTGTTTTCCAGCAACTGCCGGTGTTTTGCCCCAAACGATATAGAACTGCGACGAACTGCTCTTGAATTCAGGATTGTCCTCATCAGGTTCGCGAGCTGCAGCCAATGCTCCACGCTTGTGGAAGAAACGAGGGAAGAGAATCTCTGCCTTCAGTGTGTTTGTACCGTCAAGGGCAGGGACATCCTCATTTGCAGTAAGTTCTGCAGGATTCTCCTTCGTTGTAGGAGGAGCAAACCTACTGTCAGGACCACCACCCTGAATCATGAAATTCTGGATTACACGATGGAAGAGAGTAGAGTCGAGAGCATTATTCTCTGCAAGACGGATGAAATTGTCGCGATGGATTGGAGTTTCATTGTAGAGTTCCACGAGGATGTTGCCCTCGGTAGTAACGAGTTTCACCACCTTGCGGTCATAACGCGACAAATCAGATTTCTCATTTTCAAGGGCACGCATGATGTCGGTAGGATGACCACCCCTATCAAATGCCACAAGCGAATAAGCACCTGGTATGCCTTCCGGACACCAGTAGAACACACCCTTGCAGCGACCATTTGTCTCTGTCTGTGCCTTTCTGATAACTTCGGCATATTGCTCACGACCTTCGGCCATCTTCCAAGGATTCTGCTCGTCAACTGAGAATCCAGTCTCGGTAATCATCACGTCACAGTCGTATTTCTTCGACACAAGGCGGATGTTCTTCATACAGTCGGCAATGGTACGCTCGGCATTTGGTTCCATACCGCTCTGCATTGCCCAATAAGGATAGAGCGACATACCAATCATATCCCATTTGCCACCACCAGCCTTGACGATGTCGAGGTTGCGATTATAAAGGACATTATCAAAACCATTATCGAGATGCAAGATGACGATTGTCTCAGGGAACACCGACTTAACCGCATCATAACCAGCACGGATGAATCCCGCATATTGCTCAGGATTTGTATCGATATGGCCCATACGCTTTATTATTGTGGTGTTGCCATTGGCATCTTTCTTCTCCCAACCAGTCACAGGGTCCATTTCAATAGACCAAAGCATTCCGTTGGAAGTCTCGTTGCCTACCTGTACCCAACGAGGAGTGACACCATTTTCCTTAAGGAAAGAAAGTACATCCACAGTATGGTCAGCAAGCGCCTTGAGCATCTTCTTATAGTTCAGTTTCTCCCAAGCCTTTGGAATATTCTGCTTGTTTGGGTCAGCCCACCAGTCAGAATAATGGAAATCGATCATAATATCCATGCCCAGAGCCTTTGCACGAAGAGCCTTGTCGAGGACATCCTTCTTGCAACTATATGGTTTACCTTTGGCATCAAGACCATTCTCATCTTCCACCCATACACGAAGGCGAACGGCATTCATGCCCATCTCCTTCATCAAGGCAGTACATTCACGCTCCTCACCTTTCCAGTTGTACCACTTATGGCCATGAGCCTCAAGTTCGGTGAAACCACTGATGTCAGCACCGAGGACAAACTGCGCTTCGCCTTGAGCGAAACTAAATGATAAATGACAAATGATAAATGATAAAATAAAAAATGTCTTTCTCATAAAATTGAACTATTAAACATCTGCATTTTGCCCTTCGGCAAAAGCCCCTTGGGAGGGTTTGGGTGGTCTTCTATCCTACTGTTCCTTCCAATGATACGCTCAACAATTTCTGTGCCTCAACAGCAAACTCCATTGGGAGTTTATTGAGAACTTCCTTGGCATAACCATTGACAATAAGACCTACGGCCTGTTCGGTCGGGATGCCTCGCTGATTGCAATAAAAGAGCTGATCTTCGCTGATTTTCGAAGTTGTTGCCTCGTGCTCAAATATTGCAGTGTCGTTGTGAACATCCATATAAGGGAAGGTGTGGGCACCGCATTTGCTTCCAAGCAACAAGGAGTCGCAAGATGAGTAATTGCGGGCATTGTCAGCCTTTGATGTGGCACGCACAAGTCCACGGTACGAGTTCTGGCTATGACCGGCCGAGATTCCCTTTGAGATGATTGTCGACTTAGTGTCTTTGCCCATGTGAATCATCTTCGTACCCGTGTCGGCCTCCTGATAGTTGTTGGTCACTGCAACAGAATAGAACTCTGCCACAGAACGATCGCCACGAAGCACACACGAAGGATATTTCCAAGTGATGGCCGAACCAGTCTCCACCTGAGTCCAAGAGAGTTTTGAGTCATTGCCACGAAGGTCGCCTCGCTTTGTAACAAGGTTGAGGACTCCACCCTTACCGTTCTCATCGCCAGGATACCAGTTCTGCACTGTAGAGTACTTCACCTCAGCCCTCTCGTTGACGATAATCTCGACAATAGCAGCATGGAGTTGGTTCTCATCGCGCATTGGAGCCGTACAACCCTCAAGATAAGAAACATAAGAGTCATCATCGGCTACAATCAGTGTGCGCTCAAACTGACCAGTGTTCTTTGCGTTGATACGGAAATAAGATGAAAGTTCCATAGGGCAACGCACACCCTTTGGGATATAAACGAACGAACCATCAGAGAAGACAGCTGAATTGAGGGCAGCGAAGTAGTTGTCGCGATAAGGCACAACAGAACCGAGATACTGGCGAACCAAATCAGGATACTCCTTAACAGCCTCGCCAATAGACATGAAGATGATGCCTTTCTCAGCCAGTTTCTCCTTGAATGTAGTCTTCACGGAAACAGAATCCATGATAGCATCTACGGCAGTACCGCTCAATGCAAGACGCTCCTCAAGAGGAATACCGAGTTTGTCGAAAGTCTTCATCAACTCTGGGTCAATCTCCTCTGTAGTCTTCGGACCTTCCTTCTTCTTCGCCATTGGGTCGGCATAATAGCTTATGCCCTGATAGTCAATCTCTGGCACATGAACATGCCCCCATGTTGGCTCTTTCATTGTCAACCAATGACGAAAGGCCGTCAGACGGAAGTCTAACAGCCATTCTGGTTCGCCTTTCTTAGCGGAAATAAGTCTTACGACCTCTTCAGTTAGTCCCACAGGGATGACCTCTGTGTGGACATCAGTAGTAAAGCCGAACTCGTATTTCTTTTCGGCTATATTCTTAACTAATTCGTTACCCATTTATTATGATAATAGGTGATGGTTGATGGAATAGAGAGGAGAGTTTCAATACCGAAGGCAATAAAAACCTATTCCCTACTCCATCACCACTATTCTAACAAAAGGCTTCTTTTAGAGCTTCTGCTCAATCTCAATCTCGGTGAAGGTCTCAATGATGTCGCCTACCTGGATATCGTTGCAGTTGACGAGTGAGATACCACACTCAAGACCTGTAGCAACATCCTTGGCATCGTCCTTGTAACGCTTCAGAGCATTGATTGCGCCAGTGAAGATTACGATACCATCGCGGATAAGACGTGCCTTGTCTGTGCGGTGAACCTTACCGTCGGTAACCATTGCACCAGCAACAGTGCCGACCTTAGAGATTTTGAATACTTCCTTAACCTCAACAGTACCGGTAGCCACCTCTTTCTTGATCTTGTCGAGCATACCCTCCATAGCGGCACGGATATCATCGATAGCATCATAGATGACTGAGTAGGTATTGATTTCAACTCCCTCACGCTCAGCAAGACGCTTAGCCTCGGTTGAAGGACGGACATTGAAACCTACAATCATACCGTTGTTTGCGGTAGAAGCGAGCATTACATCATTCTCCGAGATCTGACCTACAGCCTTCTGGATTACATTTACCTGAACCTTCTCTGTAGAGAGTTTGATGAATGAGTCAGAGAGAGCCTCAACAGAACCCATAACATCACCCTTAACGATAAGGTTGAGTTCGTGGAACTCACCAAGAGCGATACGATGTGCGATTTCCTCAAGAGAAAGAGTCTGAGTTGTACGGAGGCTCTGCTCACGCTGCAACTGGAGACGCTTGTTTGTGATTTCGCGTGCTTCCTGCTCAGAATCCATGATATGGAACGAGTCACCAGCCTGTGGTGCTCCGTTAAGACCAAGGATGATTGCTGGTTCAGAAGGACCAACCTCCTGGAGGCGCTGGTTACGCTCATTGAACATTGCCTTCACCTTACCCCAACTTGTACCGGCAACAACAACATCACCAACCTTCAGCGTACCATTGCTGACGAGAACTGTTGATACGAAACCACGACCCTTGTCGAGTGAAGCCTCAATTACAGAACCTGTAGCCTTGCGGTTTGGATTAGCCTTGAGGTCGAGCATTTCTGCCTCGAGAAGTACCTTCTCCATGAGGTCCTCAATACCGATACCCTTCTTTGCACTGATTTCCTGGCACTGGTACTTACCACCCCAGTCCTCAACAAGGAGGTTCATCTGTGCAAGTTCCTCGCGTACCTTATCAGGATTAGCACCTGGCTTATCAATCTTGTTGATTGCGAATACCATTGGTACATTTGCAGCCTGAGCATGAGCAATAGCCTCCTTTGTTGTAGGCATCACTGCATCATCGGCAGCAACAATGATGATTGCGATATCGGTAACCTGTGTACCACGGGCACGCATAGCGGTAAACGCTTCGTGACCAGGAGTATCGAGAAATGTGATGTGACGGCCATCCTCAAGTTTCACATTGTAAGCACCAATGTGCTGAGTGATACCACCAGCCTCACCAGCGATAACATTTGTCTTGCGGATATAGTCAAGGAGAGAGGTCTTACCATGGTCAACATGACCCATCACAGTTACGATTGGAGCACGGGAAACGAGATCGTTCTCATCATCCTCCTCTTCTGTGATTGCATTCTGTACCTCAGCACTTACATACTCTGTAGTGAAACCGAACTCATCAGCAACGATGTTGATTGTCTCAGCATCAAGACGCTGGTTGATAGAAGCCATGACACCGATTGACATCAAAGTACCGATGACCTGATTAACAGATACATTCATCATTGTAGCAATGTCTGATACAGTAACGAACTCCGTCAACTTCAGGATCTTGCTCTCCTCGTGCTCAGCCATCATCTCCATCTCACGCTGCTCAGCGAGAGCGTCACGACGGTCCTTACGATACTTAGCACCCTTCTTGTTCTGGCTCTGCTTGTTGGTAAGACGAGCGAGAGTCTCCTTTACCTGGCGTGCTACTGCCTCGTCATCAACTTCGAGTGAGCGCTGGTTGCCCTTCTTCTTGTTCTTCTTGTTGCTACCACCCTGCTGATTCTGCTGATTCTGCTGGTTGCGGTTATTGTTGTTCTTACCGCCTTGGTTCTTACCGCCCTGGTTTTTACCTGGCTGTTGGTTTGCAGCATCGTTGATATCAACGCGCTCCTTACCAATACGAACACGCTTCTTCTTATCGGCGTTACCCTGACGCTGAGCAGCAATCTTCTCGTCGCGTTCCTTCTTGCGCTCTTCCTTCGACTTCTTCTTAGGACGAGTGCTCTGGTTGAGGGCATCAAGGTCGATCTTTCCAACGATATTCATCTTTGGAGCATTAGCTACCTTCTTGTCGCTCTTCAACTGGAAGATGTCTGCCTCAGCCTTCTCCTCTACCTTTGCCTCTGGTTCAGCTTTTACTTCTTCCTTTGGTTCTGGTTTTGGTTCTGGCTTTACCTCAGCCTTTGGCTCAGCTTTTGGAGCTACAGGTTCTGGCTTTGGTTCTGGTCTCACCTCAACCTTCACCTCTGGCTTTACTTCCTTCTTTGGCTCTGGTTTTGGTTCTGGCTTAGCCTCTACCTTTGGAGCAACAGGCTCTGGTTTCTTTTCTTCAACCACAGGAGCGGCAGTCTCCTTTGGTGTTGGTTTCTTTTGCTCAAGGTCGATCTTGCCCAATGGCTTGAACTCCTGAGCAGCCGGCTTCTGAAGAAGATCCTCTCCGCGAGCTTCAACCTTTGGTGTCTCTGGTTTCTGCTCCTTTGGTTTCTTCTGGAAGATCTGTGAAGCCTGGTTGCGAACCTCTGCATCCTGCTTGAACTGCTTTACGAGGGCTTCAAACTGCTCATCGCTGAGTTTGAAGTTAGGATCGCTCTTTATCTCACCGAGATTTGGCTTCTTTTCAAGGAATTCCACTGCCGTCTGGATTCCGATATTTAATTCGCGTAATGCTTTATTTAATCTGACGCTCATTTATTTCTATTTACTATTTTCTATTTTTCAGTTTCTCAATTAAGTCTCTCCTATATAGGAGGCCGTTAGTATGCGTTTAGTCTTCGAACTCTGCGCTGAGAATCTCAAGGAGTCTGTCAACAGTCTCTTCCTCGAGGTCAGCCTTCTCAATCAACATCTCGCGTGGAGCCTTGAGTACCTGCTTTGCTGTGTCAAGACCGATGCTCTTGATTGAGTCGATAACCCACTGGTCGATTTCGTCAGCAAACTCGTCGAGGTAGATATCCTCATCCTCCTCAGCATCGCTGATTTCACGGAATACATCAATTGTGTACTCAGTAAGCATAGAAGCGAGCTTGATGTTCAAACCGCCACGACCGATAGCGAGGCTTACTTCCTCTGGCTTCAGGTAAACATCTGCCTGATGTGCCTCTTCGTTGATTTCGATGCTGCTAACCTTTGCTGGGCTAAGTGCACGCTGGATGAAGAGTTTTGTGTTTGAAGTGTAGTTGATTACATCGATGTTCTCGTTGCAGAGTTCACGAACGATACCATGAACACGGCTACCCTTAACGCCAACACATGCTCCTACTGGATCAATACGATCGTCGAAGCTCTCTACAGCAATCTTTGCACGCTCACCTGGCATACGGGCAATCTTCTTGATTGAGATAAGTCCGTCGTTGATTTCAGGAACTTCAGCCTCGAGCAGACGCTCAAGGAAGATTGGACTTGTACGAGAGAGGATGATCTTTGGATTCTTGTTGTCGTTGTCAACACGGAGGATGATAGCGCGAACATTCTCGCCCTTACGGTAGTTGTCAGAAGGAATCTGCTCTGACTTAGGGAGGATGAGCTCGTTGTTCTCATCGTCAACGAGAAGAACCTCACGCTTCCAAACCTGATAAACCTCACCGCTGATAACCTCACCTACGCGATCCTTGTACTTGTTGTAGAGTGAATCGTGCTCGAGTTCGAGAATCTTCGAAGCAAGAGTCTGACGGAGGTTAAGGATAGCACGACGGCCGAACTTTGCAAAGTCAACACGCTCTGACACTTCCTCGCCTTCCTCATAGTCTTCCTCAATCTTCTGAGCCTCTGAGAGTGCGATTTCCTTGTTTTCGTCAACAACCTCGTCATCAGCAACAACAACGCGGTTACGATAAATCTCGAAGTCACCCTTGTCTGGGTTTACGATAACATCAATGTTCTCGTCACTTCCGTAGATGTTTGCAAGTACTCGGCGGAAACTTTCCTCGAGTACGCTGACCAATGTTGTACGGTCGATATTCTTACCTTCCTTGAATTCCTTGAAGGTATCAATCATACTTGGTCTTTCTTCTTCAACTTTCTTTGCCATTTGTATATTTATTATTTTTGTTTGATTTCGTTTGAAAAGCCCTACCCTTTTACGGGGAAGGGATGATTACTTGAACGAGATGAGATACTTACAGTACTTCACCTTATCCATCTGATAGGTGTGGTCAACATCCATCTTCACTGGACGCTTCTTGCCTTCAACCTGCACCTTCTCGTTCACTGTCACAACAAAGTCGTTGCCGTCAACGCTCTTGAGCAAGCCCTTCACCTTTGTTCCGTCAGCGTCGAGGACTTCTACCTCCTGACCAACAAAGTTGATATACTGCTGTGGTACCTTGAATGGCTGACCGAGACCTGCCGAGCCAACTTCCAATTCGTAGTCTTCCTCTTCGCGATTGAGGTTTTCCTCAATGAATCGGCTCAGTTCGGCACAATCCTCAATCCACACGCCATCAGCGTGATCGATTTCCACTACGATGCAGTTGTCGCTGCTAATCTCAACATCAACGAGGAAGTAGTCCTTATCTGCGAGCCACTTCTCTACGATTTCCTTTACTGTATTCTTCTGAATCATATCTAATAATTAAAAGAATGAGAGGCCTCGTCTGAGACCCCTCATTCCACTGAACGGATGCAAAATTACGAAAAAAATCCGAAACTTGCAAACTTTTCTAATAGAAAAGCGCTAAGAACGCCCTTTTTCTAATTAAAATAGTACAAGAACGACGCAATTCCCTCAAGTGCAGGCTTACGCTGTCCTTCAATTTCAATCTTGAATGCAATCTCTGTCTTTGCAATACCACGGAGATTCTGGATGCTGTGAAGTGTTGTCACAAGTCGAACCTTGCTACCAGTGATTACTGGCTGACCGAACTTCATCTTATCCATTCCATAGTTCACGAGCATCTTGATGTTGTTCACCTCAATAATCTGGTCCCAGAGATAAGGGATAAGCGAGAGTGTCAGATAGCCGTGAGCAATAGTGCTGTGAAACTGACTCTCCTCTTTTGCACGCTCCACATCAACATGAATCCACTGATGGTCGAGTGTAGCATCAGCAAAGAGGTTAATACGCTCCTGGTCTACTTCAAGCCAGTCGGATGCTCCAAGCACCTCACCAAGGTGTGCAGCAAATTCGTCGTACGAATTGATTACAAGTTTTGCCATTTATCGTTTTATCTTTTGTTATTGTCTTCTAATAGTTATTTATCGAAAGTCCTGGCCACTCATCTGTACGGAATGGCGATGCCGGAAGATCAGCTTCATTATAGAGGTTGCAATATGGATTGTTGGCCCAACCATAGCGTACGGCAACAGGGAAAGGAACATCCTCGCTGCTCACGATGATGCTTCTTCCATCTGGCGCAACCTCTGCCTTTGCCCAATGGAACTTGCGGTCAGGGCCTGCAATAGTAAAACCTTTAAGTTCTGAGTCGCCACGACCAGCCTTCATTCCTCTGCCATGGGCAAAGAACAAACGAAGATGGTCGCCTTCCTGCTGATATCCACGATACAAAGGTCCACTGAATTCAACTCGTTCGCCATATGCCTTTGCTCGTGCAACAAGACTCAAACGGCGACCCAGTTCTTGTTTGTCCTTTGGGTGGATATCCTTTTCCTCACCAATGTCTATGGCAGTAGCAAGACCACAACCTGCCACTTGTGAAGCTACCTTCGATTGTGCCTCACGCAACTCTGCCCAAGTTGATTCCTCTGCAGGATCGGTTTGTGGAGTCATGTGGTTGGCCAACTGAACAATATAGAATGGGAAATCGCGACCGAAATCTGAACGCCAATTATTGATGAGCAACGGAAGGAGTTCGCGATACTGATATGCTCTTCCCACGCTCGACTCTCCCTGATACCACAAAGCACCATTAATAGCATAAGGCACAAGAGGGGCAATCATTCCGTTATAGAGGGCTGATGGTACATTTGTGTCGCGATTGAGGTTGGTAGGATAGAAAGGAAGGTCCTTCTCGTCAATTGTAGCGATAAACTTCCAATCACCAGTTACTGGCACACTCTCGCCGCCACATTCTATACGAGCATCTGTGCTGTAGAATCCGCCAAGACCACCTGTATCATGAATACGCACAGCAATCTCCAACTCACCACCTTTCACTAAAGTTCCAGGAATGGCATACTCCCTGTTGAAAGCAACACCCATGTGCTGACCGACAAGATGCCCTGCCACATAAGTCATGTCGTCATCGTCAACTGCACCAAGGCACAATTTGCAGTCCTTGCCCGCCCACGACTGAGGGATATTCACCGTACGGCGATACCACACAATTCCGTCGTAAGCACCATATTTGTCTTTCAACTGATCTTCGAAAAGACCTGGGAACTTTATGTCATACCATTTCTCAGGCTTTGCAAAGTCATGTGTATAGACGATTCGTCCGTCCTTGGAATTTCCGTCCATCTCCTCCACTTTTATATTCCAAGCCTGCAAATCCTCCACATATCGCTTCTCGCGAGCCAATGAGTCTGCTGGCATTCCAGCTACCATCTCAATAGATTTGTCGAAATAAGGCATCTTCTTGAGCGAATTTGCACTAATCCATGGTTCGGCGAATGTAGAACCCAGACACGACTGAATGACTCCTATTGGTACATTCAAATCCTTCTGCAACTCGCGTGCAAAGAGATAGCCCATTGCAGAGAAATCACCAACAGTGCTTGACGAACTAACCTCCCAGCTATTGTTCTTTGCGTGGAGGGTTGTCTGTGGAGTTGCTGCTGTAGTTGTCTGAACATGAAGAATTCGGATATTCGGATAGTTGTCTGCATCCTTGATTTCTTCTTTTGCATTCTTGATGCTGTACATCTCCATCTGGGCATTCGATTGTCCACCCACAAGCCACACTTCACCCACCATGACATTCTTCAAGGTCAGTTTCTTTCCATCGTTGAAAGTCATAGTAAATGGGCCACCAGCATTTGGAGTTTCCACATCAAAACGGAATTCTCCTTTCTCATTAGCAGTTGCCTGATAGATTTTTCCATCCCACGAAGTCGCGAGACTAACTTTCTTATTCGATTTTGTTGAACCCCAGATAGGTGCTGTCGTCTTCTGCTGCAACACCATATTGTCAGAGAACAACGGTTGCAGCTTCACTTGTGCTTGTGCACTCATAGACAGCCCTAAAAGCAGTGTCAAAAGTAATTTCTTCATCTTTAGTTTTGGTTTGTGTTTTATTTCTGCATACAAAGTTACAAAAAGCGAGCGAAATAACAAAGAAAATAAAATTTTATTTGTATTTCCGAGCGTTAGTAATTACTCTTAGAAACTGAATCAATCAGACACAAACGCGGAATAATTTTGACAAAACAAACATCTAAAAATCATACCTATGAAATATTAAGAACTAAACGGCGTTTTTTGCCGCATATTCCACTGAAATGAGGCGGTCATTCCACTGAAATGAAATCATCAAAAGGGTGGTTTCTCAAACGCCCTGAAAACCAACAAGTTACAAGCGCCATTTAACGAGCAAAAGCACTTCCACCTGAAGCGACACCCTTTTGAAATATTTTTACCTACAGAAAGCAAAAAGAGGTGAACCCCACAAACGAGATTCACCTCTTAATATTATCTACCTATCTCCTACTCTCTCCCCTCGGGGAGAGACGGAGAGGGGGCTTTTACTTATTGTAATACTTCTTACCGTTCTTGATAAGGATACCCTTTGTAGAAGCCTTAACACGCTGACCAGCGAGGTTGTATGTAGCCTCTGAGTCAGAATCAGCATTTACATTCTTGATGCCTGTAATTGCCTTCCAAGCTTCTGCATATTCCTTAGCACCTTCGAACCACTCGATGTCTACATACTTAGGATCGCCATCGTCGAACCAACCGTAGAGAGTTACATAACCATACTCTGGATCTGCATTTGCATAACAATAGCCGAGAGAGAGATACTGAGAATAAGAAGAACCGAAGTCGAAGTACTGCCAACTTGGCTGTGCCTCACCATTGTAGAGAATTGCATCAACACCATCTTCCTCGTTTGCAGTTACTGTAATCACATTGTGATAGCCGTAGCTGTCCTGAGAAATCTCGATTACATTAGAACCGACAGTACCAGTTACTGTTACCTCCTGAGCACAAGCGTCAGTCCAGAAGATGTCTGTACCCCAACTCTCGATTGGCATTACATAACCAGTCTTTGTCCATGTCTCAGCAGGAGCCTCGATTGTGTAAACGAAGGTTGTTGCAGGACTGTTCTCATAGTAGTTGCCTACATAGAATGTCTGATAAGGGATATTCAATGTGTAAGTGCCTGGAGCAGTGATTGGCTCATCGATTGTGAGGGTTACACCTGTTGGATCTGCCCACCAGTCAGACTCGTCAATGATAATGTGCTCATTGAGATACTCCTGATCGAATGTAGCAATTACATTACCGTCAGCATCAGTAAGAGTGATGTCGCAACCATCCTGATAAGAAGGTGTACAGCACTCGTCACCATTGTATGTAAGAGTGATTGTAGAGAGTGACTCAACAACACCAGCAGCTGGGTCAGCAGCAAGACCTGCAGGCTCACCAGCAATCTCGAATGTAGAGATTACAACTGGGTTCTCGTTAGCACCAGCGAGTGTGAATGTACCAGCTGGAACATAAACCTCGTATGTACCTACCTCTGTGAATGGTTCCTCGAACTCATAGTAGTATGTTGTTACAGCACTACCACCGAAGATATCATCGTCATCATCACCGTCGAACCAGCCAGCCTCAACAGCTACAAGCTCACTTGCAGGGATAGAAGCAATCTGCTCCTTGTTGCGCATAACGAGAATCTCGTTATTTCCACCTGTCATCTCAAGACCTTCTGCACATGAGAAGTAAACAACATCAAGCTGCTCAACCTTTGCACCGTTTGCAGGCTCGATTGAGAGAACTGGATCACCAAGCTTGAATGAGAATGTGAACTGAGGATCATCGTCTGGATCGTTGTATTCAAGTTCCTCGCCTGTTGCCTCGTCCTTAACCTTCCAGAGGTGGAGAGTTACGGTTGAACCGAACTTAGAAACATACTCCTCGATTGTAGAAACACCATACCAATCTGCGATAGACTCTGTGTCAAGCTTAGCGTGAATCTCTGTCTTATCCTCGCTCATTGAGAAGAATGCACCATCACCATCGCTGAATGGGTTGAGACCTACAGAGATGTCTGACATGTAAACAGTGTACTTAACAGGAGCAGAGAACTTAACAACATACTCTGTCTCAAGGTCAACTGTTGAACCTTCAACTGGAGTTACGCTTACGAATGTTGCAGGCTCAGAAGAACCACCAACAGTGAATGGAAGCTTACCACCAGCATACTCCTCAGTAGTTGTTGACATGATAGTTGCTGCAGGAACATCAAGTACATATTCGCCATTAGCAAGTTCTGTAGCGAACTCTACATTGATTACATCCCATGCCTCGTCAGAGAGTGTGAGAGTTGCAGTTGTAACCTCAGCACCTTCAGCGTCGAGTACTGTTGCTGTGCCTTCTGTAGCATAGTCAACGAAGTCAACATTAGAAGTGAACTTGATTGTACCACCAGTTGCTGTGAGCTCGTACGAATCAACAGTGAACTCAGCACCGAGTTCGAAGTTAGCCTCGTATGGATTCTCAACACCTGTCAACTGAACGAATACAGTTACCTGACCAGCCTCAACCTGAGCCTTGATGTCAGCAACATTGAGATATACAGAGTTACCATCCTGGATAGAAATCTTTTCAGCGTCAATCATTACAGGCTCATTCTCGCCCCACTGGATAGCAGCTGCATCAACAGAAGTAATCTCCTGGTCGAACATGAAGATGATGTTGTCAGGAATCTCTGTCACCTTAGTGTTAGTCTGTGGATATGTCTGCTGGAGAACAGGATCAGCACTTGCTGCAGCCTGATACATGAATGAAGTCTTAGGAAGGAACGATGCATTTGCACCGCGTGAGCAGTAGCTAATCAAATCATCTACATTCTCACCTACCCAAGATGTAGTTACCCAGTTACCAGCCACTGCAACATAGCTTGTGATAACAAGGTTTCCGCCATTGTACTCATAAGGCTCAGAAAGAGGGATTGTCATTGAAGTGCCATCGAATGTAACAGGACCCTCGTAGATGAGTGTACCCTTATCTTCTGGAATCTCGTGAATGGCAGTAGCCTCTGTCTGACCAATATAGAACTGGAATGTAGCTGAAAGAGCAGTTGTAGCCTCTGATAGCTCATACTTCAAAGAAGTAATCTTCTTGCCCTTGAGTTCCTCAAGGAGGCTCTCATTGTATACTGTAGAAGAAGCAACGCCCTGTGCATCAGCATAGTAACCATAGATTGGGAAATAACCATTTGTAGCTGTGCCATCACCAACAGTTACTGAGTAAGGCTTAACATAACCACAGATACACTTACGGTCAGCACCAAACTCATGAGCAGCATAGTCGCTGATTTCATTACAGTTTTCAACTGCTGTACAAGCGTGCCAGTGACCATTGTCATTGTATGTCCACTCTGTTGAATATGAATGCTCGTGGAAAGTAGTAAGGTTACCAGAGATTGTCATTGTTACATCCTCTGTCTGGTAGTTATTTACCATGAGGTAGTTCATACCCTCCTTAGTGTAAGGTGTTGAAGTATTCTCATAGAAGCTTACAGTATAGCTACCATAATTTCCAAGAGCCTCTGCCTCACTATCCCACTTTGTAACGTTGATTGAAGAGTTTGTTGTTGTAAGAGTGATTGCTGAATAATCCGTCTTTGTAGCTTCGAACTTGTAGTACTTAACTGTACCAGCAGGAACTACGAACTCGTCGCCATTGTAGAGCATGATAGCATACTTTGCAGACTCACCTTCCTCTGGAACATAAGGCTCGAACTTAATCTGGCAGCCTTCAGAAGCTGCATTCAATTTAGCACCTACCAATACCTTATCGCCAGCAACAACATCAATAATACGGTTATAAACATTGTTATTGTCAAGATAACCCTGATAATTATCATTCAGGAAGTATCTGATTGTGTTGTTCCAGTCGTAAGGAACATTACATGATACCTTCAACGAACCATCCTCAGTTGCTGTGTACTGAACCCAGATTTCTGTTGTGTTAGCATCGAATGTGTAAGTACCATCAACAATAAGTGGATTGCTCTGTGTAGAACCTACAGGGAGCTGACCTTCAACAAAGTTGAATGTATCGCCATCCTTACCACCCTTAACTACGAATACGAATGTTGAACTGTAGTCATAATTGTAGAGGAACTTATTGCCATCAACAGCAGCAATACCATAGAAGTAACTGTTTGGTGAAACGCTCAAACCTTCACCAAGTTCAAAGGCAATAGTCTCACCACCTGTGAAGGTGTATGAGTAGTAACGGTCGCCATCACCATTGATTGTGTAAGTCTTGCCAAGTTCAAGTTCAATAGGGTTTGTAGCAACCTCACCCGGAGTGTAATCACTTACAGTGAACTGAACAGAAATCTCTGATGTACCATTGTTTGTTACGCAGATTACATGGTCACCATCATTGTAATTTGTACCGATAGAGAACTCATTTGAACCTGTGTAAGAGCCCAACTGTGAGTAATACTGGGTAGTTCCGTAAGAATAATAGTTGTAACCATATACCAATGAAGCATTTTCATCAGTTACAACAGAAAGTTTCTTGTAAGAACCGGCTGCCAAAGTAGCAACCTTGTACCAAACAGAAGCACCAGCAGCAACAGTTGCTGTGTAAGGAGATGCTGTAGCATCAATTGGCTTAGAACAAACCTCACCTTCCTCATATTCTCTTACCGAACCGCTGAGGGTGTTGCCCATTGGGCTGCTTACCTTTGTTGCAGCGATGTAGTAAGTCTGATTAGCTTTAGCTGCGAAAGAAACTGTGTTTCCTTCAGCTGAAGCAGAAGTTGTGTCGTAACCATAAGTCAGATAGTAGTTGGCATTGTACTTTGAATCAAACACCTTGATTCCTGTAACAATACCATTTGCACCAGAAACGGTTGCTTCACCTGCAATTGTTGGAGTGAAAACAGCCCATACTGTACGAGCATCACTACCCATGTCAACAGAAGCCGACGAGATGTCGAAAGGCTGCTCGAAATCACCATCCTTTACTACATAAGGAAGTGTGATTGTCACATTGTCACCTACATACATGTACAGGTCGAGGATGTAGGTTGTACCTTCTGTTACATCAATCTTCTGAACATACTTGTACTCAGTGCTGTCGTAGTGGCCATAAGCATTGTCATAAGATGCTTCTGCATCTACACCGACATCGAACATGCTACCACCCGAGAACTTCAGTGTACCTGTAAGCCCACAAGAATAGGTAAAATAATAGTGCGACCAACTACCACTACCTGGCATGGTAAAGGTCTGGCTCTCGGAAAGCACAGCAGGGTCATCCTGTGTACCGCTTCCCTGAGCGTAACTCATAACACTGACGAACAGCGCCATGAGAAAAAGTAGATACTTCTTCATAAGTCTCTCTTTTTTTGATTAATTGTTAATAAATAAATGAATAATAAAATATATTTCTCTGTCATGCAAGGCGTACTCTCTTCCGAGGGCATACCTTATTTATATACGCGCATATATGCGTGCGTAAGATTAGAAGGTGACCTTCACCGACTGCTGACCAACCTTCACGATGTATGAACCGTGCATTGGAACAGCGATGTCCTGCGACTGGGCTCCTGTTTTGTTGCTATACACAAGGCGACCGGCAAGGTCATATACCTCAACAGGCTCTTTGTTGACATTGTTCACCTTGATACCGTCTGCAGCAAACTGAACTGTTGCCTTCTTGAGCGAGAACGACTTGATTTCATCGGCCACGCCTACCTTCTGGAGTGTCGAGAACTGGCCCTCTACAGCACCGAACTGCTCGTCTGTCTTATATGCTGCAACCTTGTGATAGATTTCGCTATTGTCGAAGCGTGCTGGAATCTCCACATCAATAGACTGTCCTTCATGCCAGTGTGCATAGAGGAATGGTTCGCGGAATGTCTCGCCTACCTCGTAGTTCTGGGTTATCTTCAAGTCGTCAACATAGAGGTTGTCTGGACTCCACACTGCATAAATGCCAAGAACTGAACGCTCTGTGCCTGAAGTGAACTGTGCTGTGCAGGTCTGCCACTCGTCCTTGAGTTTCTTGTTTGCGGCATAGACGAGTTCGCTCTGAATGTAGTCGCCATGCACCTCATCATAGTTGAAGAGGGCAAGGGCACACTGGGTGTAAGACTCATAGTAGGAGTTGTACTCGCCATAGAGTTTCACACTTACATCAAACTTTCCATTATTCTTTGAGAGGTCAAGGTCTGGCGAGATGAGTCCTGCATCGCCTGCCTCTGCCTGAACATACCACCATGCATCAAGTGCAAGATAGTCGGTATATGGTGCAGCGTGTGTTGCCTTCCAACCGCCTTGCTTGAATTCCTTCAGGTAGTATGTGTCGTACGACTGATATGAAGGTGCTTCAATTGTCCAACCTGTAGGATTGCCGTCTGCATCTGTTATTCCATCGAAGTTCTCGTCGGTGACTGCAAACTTGCCTGCTGTGCTTACCACTCTGTCGCCATAAGCGAAATAGTTGTAGCGTTCGGCTGTAGGAACGGCATTCCACTTTGCTGTGTAGGTGTTGCCTTCAAGGTTTGCTACATCCTCAAGGACTGGGGCCTCAAGGTCGAACACAAGACTTGGGGCTGATGCCATCGACTTACGCTCGCCTTTGTAGGCATAGGCATTGCAATAGTATGCCTGACCTGAAACGGCATCTGCCACATGATAGGTTGGTTCGTCGTTTATCTCGTCCTCATGGAGATAGGTCACCTCTCCTGTTTCGTTGTTATATGTGTAAACATCGAACGAATAGGCATCTGCACCATTTACTTTTGTACAGTTGACATCAAAGTTTGTACCCTTGTAGTTGCTGTGAGGGAGCATCTGTGGGGCATCAACATACTGGTTAATTGTGAACACCTGTATATTGTCGAAATAGATGTCGATGTAATAGTTCACAATATTGAAGAGTGTTGTAGGACCGCCATTATAGAAATAAATGGTATATGTCTGCCACTCATCCGTTACGGTTGGCATCAGCACCGAACCGAGAATATCCCACGATGGTCCCATATTGTTTGTCTCGCCGGCCTCTACATAGAGCATATCGCTCGACTCGCCTTGTGCACAACGTGCATCAAACTGAATCCATGCAATACTGCCATTGCTTGTCACATCAAGACAAGGGGTGTTGAGGTGGGCATACTGGTCGTATGAGGCATAAAGGCATACCGTGCCTCCTGCCGGATAGGCTGAATAGGAACCCCAGTTCGGGAGTGTTGTGTATGCGGGATTGGTATTCCACCAAGGATACTCGTATTCTTCAAGAAGAATGTCGGTCTTCAGGTCTGGCTTTCCGTACGAGCCTGTGGTCATCTTCGAGAAATCCTCGTTCATCACCACATAGCGTGTACCGTAGTCTTCGGGGGTCACTCGCTTCGGGCCATTTGCCTTTGGTGCTACAGTGACATTGAACAAGTCTTTTCCCTTGGCAACAGCATCCTTCTGAGCAGCAATAATGCCTCTATCCGATTTGTTCATCGCAACAGCATCTCTTGTTCTCAGTTGGGCATTGGCATTGAGCGAAAATGCAAATAGCATTGTCACTGCTGCCAGTGTTGTGGTAAAAATCTTCATCATTTGTATGATAATTAATGTCTTTTCTCTCAAAAAAAATCTCTCTTCCTAAACAAAAAGCAATCCCCGTCCTCTCTCAGCGCAGAGAGGGGACAGGGGAAAGCATTTTTATTTGTTCAAGTATTTCTTGCCGTCTTTAATAACGATGCCTTTGTAGTTATCGTTCACACGACGCCCCATGAGGTCATACTTCATTCCATTGCCTTTGGCAGTAGCAGGGATGACATTCTCAATGCCCATCTCTTCTGAGTCTTCTCCTACATGTACTCGGTTGGCATTGACAATGCGACCGGTTCTTGTGTCGATGAGCATCACGATAACCTTGAGGAATTCCTTGTTATTGATGAACGAGTTGTTCGACAAATCCCACTTGTGGAGGTAGTACTGTTCCTCGCCTGCTACGATTGGTGCCTGGATTGAACCGCTGATTCCGTTGTAAATCTCATCAACGCCTACAAGGACATCATCGAACACTACATCTACAACATTGTCACCATATACAAAGTTGGTGATATCTGGATCCCAGTCAAAGATTCCTGCGGCCTTCAACTGTGGAAGGGTTCCATTATTGATTTGTCCTTCCTTGCCGTCTTCGGTCAGTGCGAAGGCGAGCGCATAGTGGGCATCATCAGTGTTATACTGGAATGTTGTTGTAACAACGCTTCGGATGGCACTCTGTTCGCTGTCCACCCAACTGGTGCTGATATGAACCTCTGCCTCTACGGTTTTCTTCTGCGATACGCCGAAGTCGTCCTCAATACCGAACTTCGTACGGCGGGTATATTCATCTTTGTACTGACTGCCGAAATAGTTATATACTCTGTCTTCGCGGTCAATATCTGTGTAGATGAATGGTCCTTGTGTACGCTGCTGGATTTCGTCGAGTTCGAGCAGTGTGTTGATATACATATCTGTAGCCCATGCATCACGGTCGTGAATCATGATACCGATATAGTTGTCGTGATTGCCACCACATTCAATGAGGCTCTCGAACTCATCGTGCCAGTCATGACCGAGGCGGTTGTTTGCAACATGCGAGAGAACCGAGAATCCGTCGTCTCCGGCATTGATGAAGTTCTCCATCACTGTCTTGCGGTTCGATGCCTTCAACACAGTAAGCACATCTGCCACTGCCTGCTCACGACCGTCGGCAACTTCGTTTTCCTCTCCGTTCACCGATACAATCTTGATTGTCGCCTTGCCTTCTTCTGCAGTATTTCCTCCCGAAACAGGAATATTGTAGGTTCTTGTTCCGTAGAGGTCGTTTATCATCTGCTCTGAGGCATCGTAGTATATTGGCTCCGACTCTGTACCATTGTTTGTGACGGTATAACTGAATTCGTAAATCTGATTACCGCCGAGATTCTGTATTGTCACAGGGATGTCAACGGTTTTGCCTATAGCAACCACTCCCGAACCTACCGACTTGATACTTGCACCGTTCAATGGGAAGTTGTCGCCTACAAGCACTTGCATTGCAAGGTTGCCCCAGTTGCCACCCATAGCAGCGGTGAGGTCGTAGTTCGACCACCACTTGCTTCCGTCCCAACTGACGAACATCGCGTTCTCTATCATGTCAAGACCATATGATGTCTGTACTGGATACATGTCATCTTCATCCGTAACGCTTGTGATAGTAAACGAATAGCCTACATAGACGCCCGATGAAGGGATGGCATGTGGTTCGGCAAAACCAAAGTCAACAATACCGCCCTTGGTGAATTCCACATTATCGCAGCAGATATCTGCCTCCTCGGCTGTTGCAGGAAGGGTTGTCGAAAGCCATATCTTCAAATCTGCAATATGCGACTTGCGGGCAAACCACAGACGCTCTGCATAAATCTTCGCGTCCTTTGCCACATCGTGGTCGCCTGGGATATAGATGGCGCAATTATATGTGCTGAGACCTTCTGTACCGAAGTTGCCAGTGTATCCATCGTCAACATAGTAGCCCCACCATGCCTGACCTTGCTCTGGGTCAATATGTGCCTTGTTAGGACCAGCAACACTACGCTGAGCCACACTTGTGCTCTTCAACATCTGTGCATTAACTGTCAATGCACAAAAAACAAACAATATGAATGTTGATAAGTAAAATTTTCTCATTCTCACGCGCGTTTAATAATTATTAGAGTGCAAAGGTACGCAAAAAATTAAATAAATCAAAAATATACAACTGAAATTTGGTTAAAATCAATAAAAACATTAATTTTGCAAGCGATAGAGAGAATAAAATTTCGTTTTGTCACTTATCATAGATAATAAAAATTCAATTATATCATATGAAAAAAATTCTACCTCTTTTGGTGTTTTTGTTTGTTGCTGTTGTTTCAACAGCACAGACTAAATTCCCTCAGGTGCAGGTCCGCCCTCAGGGAAACGCATTGACTGCCAAGCAGGTTGCCAATGCTTCAAAGACTGACGATGGCAAGACCATCTATTGTGGTGTTTCTAACGACCTCCTCTTCCGTGCTGGTGGTATCGCTTCCTACAACACAAACGACCCGATGAACACTCTTAAATTGATCGACCCTAACTGGGGCACCACTTCTTCGTCGCTCACTTGGATTGGCGATGGCGACTTCGATTGCCCTATCGCTGGTGCCTATGCCAATGGTAAGTATTATGCCTTCATCGGCAAGAACTATTCGTTCGTGACTCACCGTAAGTATTGGGGTACTCTCGACCTCCAGACGGGTAAGTTCAACAAGATTGCTGATGCTCAGCCTACTCCTACCTTCAACAACGAGGATATGTATGCTGACTTCTCACCTGTATATAGTATGGCCTACGACCACACCAACAAGGTGATGTATGCGCTTTACTATGATGTGGCTACCTACACGGGTGGTTTCCTCAACTGCGTACTGGCTACTGTCAACCTCGAGACTGGTGCCTTGACAAAGGTTGCCGAACTGGAGCATATCTTCTACAACATCGCTGTTGATTATACAGGTAACATCTATGCTCTTACCTATAAACTCGAGGACGATACCGACCCTTCGACAAACATCATTGGTACATATCTCTACAACCTCGTGGACAACTGCGATGGTACTGTCAACGAGAACCTTATCACTGAGGTGAAGTCGGCTGATGGCGACTCGTTCGCTGGTGGTGCCCTTCAGGATATGGACTTCGACCACGACTCGTGGAAGATTCGCTGGAACCGTATCAGTTCTGCTGGTACTTTCGTTTGCGAACTCGACCCTGAGACTGGTATCTATTCCAACTCACAACTCATCGGTAGTAATGCCACCGTTGTGGGTATCCACACTCCTTTCACTCCTGCCGACGATCCTAAGGCTCCTGGTCATGTGACCAACCTCACTGCTACTGCTGGTGCCAACGGTGCAAAGACTGTCACACTCGCTTGGACAAACCCTACAACTACTTGGGACAACCACGAGGTGGAGGCTGTCACTCAGGTGAACATCTATCGTGGCGATGAACTCATCGGTATCGTTACCGATGGTGTCGAGAAGGGCGGACAGAGTTCATTCACCGACACTGAGGCTTCTTTAGGCAACAACACTTATTCTGTTGTTCCTTGTCGCAACGAGGACGAGGAAGGTCTTCCTACAAGCATCGTATGCTATGTAGGCGTTGATGCTCCTGGTGCTCCTCAGAATGTGGTTCTCTCTACTACCGACGGCAATTCTGCCGACCTCTCTTGGGAGGCTCCTGCCACTGGTAAGAATGGCGGTTGGTACGATCAGGCTTCGCTTAAGTACACCATCACTCGTCTTCCTGACAATGTGGTTGTGGCAAAGGATCTGACCGACACCAACTTCAACGATTCTTCTCTCCCTACAACAAAGGCTTACTCTTACAAGGTGAAGGCAAGCAATGCTGCTGGCGAAGGTCTCGAGGCTGTCTCTAACGAGTTGCCTGTTGGTCCTGCCATCGTACCTCCATATTCTGCTTCGTTCTCAAGTGCCGAGAATGCAAACCTCTGGACTCCTTACGATGCTAACGGCGATGGTGACGGATGGCGCTATGAGGCTCATCCTTGGTATGCTTGGATTTCTACAAGCTATGGCAATACTGGCAACGACTGGCTGTTCTCGCCTGAGTTCCAGCTCGAGGAGGGCAAGAGCTACAGCGTAAGCTTCTGTCTCCATAGGACAAACCACAGCAGTGGTGGCAAGGAGTATGCTCGCTTTGCTTATGGCAAGGGTGCAAATGTCGATGCGATGACTAACGAGTTGCACGAGAAGGTGGAAATCGACAACATGGAAGATCGCTACTACACATATTCGCTGACTGCTGCCGAGAGTGGTAAGTTCAACTTCGGTATCAACGCCCTTGGTGAGGCAAGCAACTGGGGTACCTACTTCACTGCGTTCTCTATCACCCCAATCAGTTCTATGGACCTTGAGGCTACCTCTGTTGCTGGTCCTACAGTTGTCAATGCTACTGCAAGCAACAACTATTTCGTGACTGTAACAAACAAGGGTGCTGTCTCTGCAAGCAACTATAAGGTTCAGCTTGTCGATGACGACGACGAGGTTCTCGTACAGACTGTTGTCACCGATGAACTCAAGGCTGGCAGCGTTGCAAAGGTAAAGGTTGTATGGGCTCCAAGTGCCGAAATGGCTAATTCTGATGTCACTGTCTATGGTCGCGTGATTTGCGATGGTGATGGCAACAAGGAGAACAACGACACTGAGGCTCTCGACATCAAGATTGAGGGTGTTGGCAATGGCGTATGGGTTGACTACACTGGCGAGGATGGTTGGAAGGACGCTTCTGGCGACAACAACATCGTTCCTTTCGGTTTCTCATTCAAGTCAACATTCAGCGAGGTTATCTACAACCGCCAGGAACTCGACCTTCCAAACAACGAATATCGCATCTCGAAGGTTAGCTACGACTATAACTTCGGCACTACCGTCGAGGCTATCATCAAGACCTATATCGGTGCTACCGACATGACTGAGTTCGATGACGCAAGCTGTCTCATCGGCAAGAGCGACCTCTCGCTCGTGAGCGACTCTACATTCGATATCCGCAACGGTAACGGTACTCTCGTCATCAACTTCACAAAACCTGTCAAGTTCAACAAGGATCAGAACATCGTAGTTGCCATCGACCGTGCTTACTATAGCTACAACGATAATGATGTCTTCGACAACCACTTCGTTACTGTCGAGGCTCCACGCAACACCACAATATGGTTTGCCAAGGATGATTATTCATTCGACTGGACAGGCGACGAGGCTAATGTAAGCCCTTGGATTCCTGTCACCCACTTCTTCGTTGAGGACCTCAACACCGATGCCATCCGCGAGGTTGTGGTTGGTGCATTCGCTTACAGCATCAATGGTGGTGTAATCAACATCAGCAACAGTGCCGACATCAAGTCTGCTTGTCTCTACACCGCTGGTGGTGCTCTCGTTGCCGAGGGTCGCATCAATGGTCGTGGTGCAAAGATTAGCACTGCAAGCCTCCGTCCTGGCACTTATGTGCTCAGCGTCAACGGCAAGGCTATGAAGGTTGTCCTGAAATAATTGCCATCTATATCTCCCCGAGGGGAGACTTAAACAAATACCAAAGCCGTGAATTTTGCGAATTTCACTCATATTGTGTCAATCCGTAATTCGCGGCTTTTACATAAACAAGAATTTATGAAAAAGTTTCTACTCGCTTTATCATTTTTCATTTCTCATTTATCATTTAGCGTAGCGCAGACCAACTGCGCCACATTCCCGCTCAACTTCGATGATGGTTATGTAGTGCTCGATGGTGCCGTGAAGATTGATATCATTGTCTATAATGCTGGTTCGGCGGTCATCAAGAGTCTCAAATACACCGTTCAGGATGTGAGCACTGGTTCCACATCCAACGAGCGTAGCGCCACTCTCGCTGCCGATATCCCTTCGGGCGAGCAAGGCACTGCCACATTCCGCATCCCATCGGGTTCGGATATTGGCATCTGCCAGAAGAATGTCACCATCACTCAGGTGAACGGCTATCCTAACGAGGCTTCTACGACACAGGCTTCGGCGGTGGGAAGGATTCATACCCTTGCCGAGAAGGTGACAAAGAAAACCATCGAAGAGGAATACACTGGTACATGGTGTGGCTTTTGTCCGCGTGGTACTGTGGGCATGGAACTGCTAAGCGAGAAATATCCTGACACTTACATCGGTGCCGCATTCCATTACGATGACGAGTTCTGGTTCTCTGAAGTGGGCTATCATAATGGATTCCCACAGTGTGAGCTCAACCGCCATGTGAATGTTGATCCTTACAACGGCAGTACGGGTAATGAGCCATTCGGCATTGAGAAAGATTTCAATAAAGAGCAGAACATCCTCCCAGAGGCTTCGCTTGTTATGAAGGCCACATGGGCAGACGAGGCAAAGAAGAAGGTGAACATCAAGAGCGATATGCGATTCGTCTATAACACCGACGATGAATTCGCACTGCTTTACATTGTCACAGAAGACGGCAAGACAGGTTCCTCGCAGCGCAGTTACTATGGAGGCGACAGCGATTATGCAGGCGATCCATACATGGAATATTGGTATAACGGAGGCACCACGAATAAATACGACCATGTCGTTGTGGCGTTTGCAGGAAGAGAGAATGGTATTGAGGGCAGTGTGTCATCGCCAGTAACGGTAGGCATGCAGCAGAGTTTCGATTATACCATGGACCTCTCGGGAGCATTGTCACGCATCTCCAACAAGGACAATCTCCACATGATTGTCTGTCTGCTCAACAAGACCACCAACACTATCATCAACACCGACTTCGGCAGCATCACCATTGATGATCCTTCAGGCATAGAGGAGGTTTCAAGTTCCGAGTATCAGGGTTCAGGTTCCAAGACTCGCAAATTTCTCCAGAACGGCCGAGTTATCATCGAGAATGGTGGTAAGCAGTTCACCCCTGCCGGCCAAGAAATAGAATAGAAACAAGATAATCTCCAAATCCATCCAAATAAATAGGCGAAGCCCGCAATACCACGAGGCTCCGCCTTTTTTTTATAACAACAAGGTTATATATTTCAATTGGGCAATGTACTACTTTATCTCCTGTCCAATGGCGTTGAAGGTCTTGCCGGACTTTATAATCACCACGCGACCGTTTTGGAGGAACTTGCGAGTCTTGAAACCTGAAACATTTGAACCTGAAACCTCTTCTATGCCGGCTGGATCGAAGGCGAAGGTGGCAGTGACGATTGAACCGTTATAGGTCTTTCCCTGCAACACCATCTTACTGTTGTCCACTGTGAGGGTACCGCTTACAACATAGTAGGAAGTAGTGTAGTACCAATCGCCTGTATCTGCATCCTGCTCGAATCCAGTTGAGATGTAGGTTGGATAGTCATAATACTCATCACCTCCGGGACTTGCCTGGACGGTGCCTGCGGCATAGGTATCGGTTATCTGATATGTGCCAGGAGCAAGGATTGTTCCGTCAACACTCTCGGCATAGGCTCCTACTTCCATCTCAAAATCATCGTTTGCGAAGAATATTGCAGTGTAGGCATATCCCAAATCGGTGGTATAATCCTCATATTCCACACTGTCGAAGTTGATATTGAGGGTGGTCTTTGTTGTTGGTTCCCACTCATACGAGTACTCGCCTTCCTCGCCGCCACCACCTGTGTAGGCGTTATCGATTTCAATGTCTGGGTTTGCCTCGAAATACACATCCACTCCATAGCAACGAAGTTGCTTTTCGCAAGCGATGGTGACGCTCTTGCTGTCGATATCCTTGATGAGGACAACAGGATTAGCCTCTACATAGTCTTCTGAAGCATCCACGAAAGTGATGTCGCCATTATCAACCTCGGCATAGAAATCCTTCTTCACATAACCATTGATGACGATTGCCTTTATTGCCTTTGTTGCGGTGAAGGTGATGGCACCTCCCGCATTACAGCCGAAATAAGTCTCTGTCTTTGCTCCAGCCGTTGCCGAAACACGAATATTGTTCTGCACAAACGAATAAGCCACATTGCTACAAGTTGCTCCACTCACAGTGAGCTGTGTTGGTTCACCATAGGTGTAGTCGGGATTGAGTTCGTCGCTGTCGTCTTCATCGCCTCCACCACCTGTGGAACCGCCTTCGACAGTACCAGTGACCACGACTTTCTTAATCCACACCGACTTCTCCGAGCGTGTGATGTTGATGATGAGATTACCCGAGGCAGCACTGCCCGTGAAGGTCTTCTCGACATTTGACTCCTTGCTGAGAGTCTCTGTGCCCCATGTGCTTCCTCCTACGGAGAGGGCGAGGGTGTTCTTGCCTGCCACATTTGAGGAACAGGTGACAACGACCTTTGTCACATTACTCACGCCAGTGAGGGTGAGAGTGGCATTGGCGGTGAACTGTGTACCGCGAGCCGGATCGGCGGTCTCCACGCCAGCAGGTGTCTGTGATGTGGTCCATGAAGATGGCACACCTTGTGAGAAATCGAATGTCACCTCATCGGCAAAGGCATTGCCCACAATGACGAGGAACAACAGAGAGAGTAATTGCTTTTTCATAAATGATATTTGTTTTTCTATTTCACGACAATCTTCACACCATTAACGATGTAGATTCCTTTTGGGAGATTTCCGTCAAACAGATTGGAAATCTTTCTTCCCTTAAGGTCGTAGATAGAGGTGATAGGTGATGGGTGATGGGTGATGGTACTGATGCCATCGGTAATGAGGTTGACATCAATGATATCCGATTCCTGCGAATACTTCGAACCAGCCTTTGCCCTTACCTTATAACTATACTGCTTCGCTGCGTCAAGACCAGTGAAGGTGAGACTTGTCTCGGTTGTCTGCTGCGAATCGACAGGGGTGTATTCGTTGTAGGTATAGCCCACATACACATCATCGACAAGGAAATAGCCCAGAGAATGATGGTAGGTGATTCTCACGGCATCGGCATCATTGAGGGTGATGTTCTCGGTCTTCTCCTCGCCTGCTCCACCTCCGATGGAATCGCAGACAACGCTCCATTCGCCACCAACGAGTTGCTCCACCGACACATAGTTTTTCTTGTTGTTGCTACGGTGCCAAAAACGCAGATACTGCAGTTTGTTGCCAGGGTTGCTTGCCTGGAGATATGTCATGTCGGTGTTGAAACGGAACGAAGGGAGTTCCTCACCATAGTTCTGCGAACTTGGTGCTGTGGTGCAGTCGGTGCTCCATCCCTCAGGAAGGAGATAATCCTCGGCTGTGGCATTGGTGAAACCCGTACCGCACTCGGTCTTTCCGGTCAGTTGGCGAGTAAGCAAAGTCACCTCATAAGCCTCTGCCGACTCCACCTTCTCCCAGTTTGCCGTGAACGAAGTGGCGGTGACATCAGTAGCCGAAGTGGCAACGACCACCTCCTCATCGACCTGTTTCTTTGTTGTCGAGAACGACTCAACGGTCATATCGGAAGACAGTTTTGAGTTGACCGCCATAATCTTTACGGTGTATTCCGTCTCTGCCTCGAGCGAGGTGAGTGAAAGACTGTTGCCTTCGTAGTTCTCCTTCTTGAGAATCTGCTCCTCGCCACGACTCACATATATATTATATGTACGGGCATACTCAGGGGCAGTCCAACGCAGAGTGGCAGTGGTGCCAGCGATATTCTCCACCTTGAGCGAAGGCGAGGCGAGGCGGTAGTCGGTGCCATCGAGCAGAATCTTCACTACCCCACTCTCTTCCTTCACATCAGCAAAACCGAACACATCCTTCACATTATTCCATGCATCGAAGGTGTAGTTGAGCACATTCTTCGAGCCAGGGAAGGTGTCACCGCTCGATGCTTCCATCTGATAGACATTGCCCGAAGCCTCCACCACATCCACTCGTGGATGGTTGGAGTAGTAGTTTACCATATTGGCATCCCACATAGCCTGATTCTCGTCGATATGCCACACCAAGGCTCCATGTCCCGGCACATACTTATCCCATCCCTTCTGCTGGCGGTTTTCGATGACGAAATACTCATTGTCCTTGTTTGGCACACTCACACGATAGGCCATGATGCCCTCCTCGAGGAAAGGCAGGCTGATGATGGTGTCGGTAGTGGCTGTGAGTTCGGTGAGTTCCATCCACCCAAGACTGTAACGCTCGAAGGCGGTGAAGAGTGGTGGTGTGTTCTGATTGTTGTTGTACGAGCCGTTTGCCATCACATCCCACTCGAAAGGCATATTCATCGTAGCACCAGAGGTGCTGTAGTGGTCGGCAAGACCGAGCACATGCCCGAACTCATGGACGAAGGTACCAATGCCCGTAGGAACATCCGTTGTGGCATTCATCTCATTAGAGACGGTGAAACGGTCGATTTTCACTCCATCGCGAGTGACAGAGTAGTCCTGGTCCTTGTTGTATCCAATCTGCGAGAGGTAGTTGCTATGAGGCCACACCTGAGAGGTGACGCCCGTCTCGTTCTGTCCATAGCCAGCATAGATGCAATAGATATTGTCGCACACGCCATCGCCATCGGTGTCGTATTCGGAGAAATCCACCTCCTCATCAATGAGGTCGATGACTTCGAGAATCATCTTGTAGGTTGTCTCAATGCCCGCCATGACGGTGTTCACGCCACCAGCATATTCGGTACTGTTGCCTTTCACGGTCACAGGACCAAGGACATCGAAGTCGGGGTCGTAGAGGAAGTTTGAGGCTTTGGCATACCACTCATATACACATCCCTGAGCACCGTTCTTGCTGAATCCTTCCTTATGGAAGAAGTCATCGTAGTAGGCCACAGGACTGCTCATCGAGAACTTCGTGTCCTTATAGTTTACGAGAACGACGAGTGCCTTGTGCGAACCCGTTGTAGGTACTCCGTTCATCCTCACCACACGCTTCATCATATTCGGTGTAGTTGTGGATGGTTCGTAGGCAAGGAATTCGCCGACACAGTTCTTATCGATTGTGGCAAGAAACTGCTTTGCCTCTTCAGGGCGTCTGCCCACCTGTGAGGCCTCCAAGCCACTCGGTGTGAGTGAGAGGTTGGTGATGGTAGCATATTCGTAGTTGCCAGTGAGGGTGTTGAATGCCAGTGGGTAACCGTCTTCGGTCACGAGGAGGTGGCGGTGCTCATCACCGAGAAGGCGTGCTGCCACTACCGAACCATCGGCTTGCGTCAGTTTTATCATTTTATGATAAGCCGGCATGGCAAGCACCTGAATCGTCCACACGAACGACAATACGAGTGGTAATAATTTCTTCATCTTATGAAAAAGGGAGGAAAATTTACTTTGCTATTTGCACCTTATTCTGCTTGAGCATAGGGATGCGGTTAGCACGGAGTGTGCGCTTCTGGCTGACAGGACGCGACTGGATTCTTGTCGAAGCCTTTGCACTGGTAGATGCTGGGGTGGTGAAGAAATTCTCTGTCACAGGACCCCACTCACCATTGGCATTCTTAGCCGAAGCAATTGCTACGCACGAGGTGTTAGGATTAATCTGGAAGTCGGTGGTGAGCGTCTCGTAGAAGAACCAGTTTGCCATATTCGTATATGGAGGTTCTGACTTCAGGTCGTTCTGAATCTCTTCCTTGTTGGCAGTGTAGCCTTCCTCGCCATCAACGACATACACGCCATAACGATAGCACGAAGCCTGATCGTTTGGAGTGAAGGTGATGAACTGACTTGGCAACTGCTCCTCGCCCCATGGCTGCAACTTATAGTCGCCGAGGGTGATGCTTACCTTTGCCTCACCAGTGCCACCGAGCGACTCTGTACGGAGGGCAACGGTGTCGCAATCGGCATAATTGCCGTTCTTATCCCATGGCTGAACGAAAATCTCGTAGTCGGTGCCAGGTTTCATCTCATTCCACGAGATGTCCTTCGCATTTGTCTCGGTGTAGCCCCATGCCTGAATCATATCACCGAAGTTGGTAAAACCAAACCATGCCGCATAGACATCAAACTGACTCTGAATCTCGCCCTTCTCGCCAGCAACGCAGGCATAGCCCTTCACATCATCATTTGGAGTGCAGTGGATGGTGAAATCGTACTTGCCCACGCTCTTGATGGTTGTTGTCACCTTTGGATTTCCTACGAGAGGAGCCTTCGGTGTGGTGAAATCAGCACGGCAGAGGTCGCAAGCCACTCCATACTCATCGTAGCCAACAGTGACGGCCACATAATCGGAGTTTGACTCGAGTTCAATGCCCGTGAGACTACCATTGAGGAAATCTTCCTCAAGCATACTTGAACCGTATTCCTCGATATACTGAATCATGTAATCAGGGTAGTTCCAGTAGTTTGCCACAATGGTGCGTGGGGCAACGGCAATGCGGAAACCCTTACAAGCCTCACTGCGAACAACGGTCACTGTGAGCGAGGTCAACTGCACATTGCTGACACTCACCTCGGCCTTCACCTCACCCTCAACCTTCGCGAACGACACTTCTTCCACGCGGTCGATGCGATAGCCTTTTGTCTCATTGCTCTTCTTCACGAGCATTCGATACTCACTCTGAGCACTCACTGTACTGGCAAAGCAAATCATCATTGCCAATAGCACGAAATGAATCTTTTTAATCATCTGGATATGTTTGTTTTGTTTATATTCTTTCTCTATGAGAAAATTCTCAAGTGGCAAAGGTAGTCAATTTTCACGCAAACACCAAAAGAAAAAGGTAAAAAAGTGAAAAAGAAAAAGGGTAAAAAAGAAAATATAAAATATTTTGTGTAACTTTGCAACGCAAAATGCGCTCTATAAGAGAGAGATTCGCAAACAAGACAAAGAATAAAACAAAAATATGAAGAAATCATTTTTCCTCTTGATGGTTGCACTTATGGCCACAATGACAGCCAGTGCCACCAACAACCTTACAAAGAAACTGCAGGATACACGAACAAATCCTATCGCATCATTCCATAAGCAGACAACACCTGGTCTTATGACCTTCGGCAGAGCCGAAGCAAACGGTCCTCGCCGCATTTCCGACTTTGACAAGAAGGGCGAGATAAAAGACGCTGAGTTGTTTGGCACCATCAATGGCGAGGACGGTTCGGTATGGTTCTACACTATGACCACCACCGAGTCGGCTACCATCCCTTATGCCTATGGCAGTGCCACCATCAACCTCTACGATAGCAGCAATGCTCTCGTCACAACCGTCACTTGCGAGGTGCCTGAGGGAATGAGGGTGAACTACATCGAGCCATTCGGCAACATCACTTCGAAATTCTATGACACCGACTCCAAGACAAAGGAGTTTGCCGTCTATCTCCACGAGGTGGGCGAAGACTATTCGTCGATAGGCCATTTCTTCATCTACAACACCAACGGCGCACTGGTACGTCAGTACGATGACCTCGGCAACATCATCTTCTTCGATGCTTCGGTGAAGTATGACACCTATCAGCGTGCATTCTTCGTAAATGGCGGTCAGGATGCCGAGGGCAATGCCACCACACGCATCAGTGTGATGAAACCAGCATCGTGGAGCGCGAAGGAACCTACTGAGGAGCATGTCTTCGAGGTTCGCGACGACCTCATCGAATATAGCAACGGTCCTTGCTTCAATGCCTATAACATCGGAGGCAAGCCTTACTACATGCTCAGTTACTACGAGAAGCCATTCACACAGGGATGGGACGAGAACTACGAGATAATCCTCACCGAGAACAACAACTATGTTGTTGAGATATACGACAAGGAGTATAACCAGGTGACTACCTTCAAGGTGCCTGTCACTCATCCTGAGGAGGCTTATTGCAGTGAGTACACCTGCGGCCTCTACTCTTACGAGGACCTCAACCGTGGCTATTTCTCGGGCGATGACAACCTCAACATCGTCATCACCCGTATTGATGTACGCCTCGACACCGACGATGACACCTATCCTTATGCCTTCCTTGCCTACAACCAGGACGGTACGCTCATCAACACCATTGCCGAGAATGTAATCACATGGAAGCAGATGACCGACATCTGTGGTGAGGGCGACCAGGTGGGATGCATCTGTCTGAACGATGGCACCGAGACTCTCGACATCATCAACCTCCCTTCGTGCCAGAAGGCCATCACCTTCGAGGCTAATACAGCGGGAAGGAAGATTTCGAGCAACTACGACCGCTATCCTGTGGGCGATTCGTTCCAGTATGTCATTGGCATGGGCGATGCCGAGACCGATACTCAGGGAAATGTCATTGCTGCCATCGGATGGTTCAAGCAGGACGGTTCGCTCGACCATTTCACAAAGTTCAACCTCGGCGTGAACGGCGAGTATTTCACTCCGCTCATCGAGGGATATGCACTCAACCCTGCTCTCGTCAACACCGACTCGGCTCACGAGTACATATATATTGCAAAGGAACGCCGCAATGACGGTTCTGGCACTATCGAGAATGTACTTATCATTGCCGATGAGGAGGGTAACGAGATTCAGCGCTATTCGGGTGGTGCTGACAAGACTCTCCGCGTGGCGTCTGTCCTCGACACCGAGATTGGCAAACCTCGCCTCGTGGTGGGATTCACCGACAATGAACTCGACTCTTACGACATCGATTTCTACAGTCTTCCATTCGTGAAGTTCTCTGCTGGTGGTGACGGTTCGGCCGAGAATCCTTATATCATCACCTCTCCGGGCGACCTCGCTCAGATGGGTGCAGAACCAAATGCTCACTACATCCTCGGCAACAATATCGACATGAACGAGATTGCCGAACCATGGACTCCTATAAGTCAGTTTGGCGGTACTCTCGACGGTCAGGGCAATGCCATCGAAAACCTCTACATCGACACCGAGGACAGTTACGCCGGATTGGTGGGCTATCTCGTCAATGACGGCAGTTTCGTGAAGAATATCCATTTCACCAACCCTACCGTAGTGGTCAATTCGGGCAATCGTTATGTGGGTATCGTGGCTGGTATGACAATGAAGACTGTCATCGATAGCGTCTTCGTATATAACCTCACCGCCTTTGGCGAAGGTAATGCTGAATTCGGTGGTATTGCAGGACAGGCAACTTACTACACCACCCTTGCATCTAACTTCGTGAAGGATGCCGATATCAACATCCCTAATTGCTCTACCGTGGGTGGTATCGTGGGCGATACTCGTACCGCAACTACTGTTGATGCTTGTCTGTTCAGTGGCGAACTGACTGCTCAGAGCACAGTGGGTGGTATTGTGGGCACAACGGGCAAGGACTGCGCTGTTCGCAACTGTCATGTGAATGCCGACATCACTGCAAAGAACACCGTTGGTGGTCTCATCGGTTCGGCTGGTCGCAATGAGGTGAGCCACAACTTCGTGGAGGGTGCTGTCACTGCTACCGAGGCTGAAATGTATGGCAACGCTTGCGTTGGTGGTGTGGCTGGTTCGCTCGAGAGTCTCTGGCAGGGCACTCCTTCGGTCATCATCAGTGGCAATGTGGTGGCTCTCACTGCTATCAACGCTCCTGAGGGTTCGGTTGCCGCTCATCGCATCGTGGGATTCACCATTGCCGACGAGCAGTATGAGGAGGGCGAGGCTCACAAGACTGAGCAAGGTCTTGCCGACAACTACGCCATCAACACTCTCGCTGCTCAGGGCGAGAAGGGCACTACCCTTCCTGATGGTGCTGATGTGGTGACGATAAACAAGGAATTCCTTGAGTCTATAGGTTTCCAGTATGGTTTCGATGCTGCCACCCCATGGACAGGCCTCACCTACCCTACCCTCTACATCGAGGACACCGAGGCCCCAACAGGCATTGACCAACCTGAAACTTGGAACCTGAAACCTGAAACCCACAAATTCGTTGAGAACGGCCGTGTCATCATCATAAAGAACGGCAAGCGTTTCAACACCGCCGGACAAGAGATAAAGTAAAAAGCAATGAAAAGAATCATTTTTTCAATCTTCGCAATGGCTATTGCCATTTGTTCGCAGGCTCAGACAATGGGCACAGTGAAAGGTAGTCAGAGCCTTCAGGAAGGTCCTGGCACTGAGTTCGCAAGTTTTGGTATGCTTCCTGCCGACTGCTCCGTACAGGTTCTTGAGGAGAAGGACGGTTGGACAAAGGTGGGCTTCGACTCACTCGACGAGGACGGCAAAGAGGCAATGCTCATCGGTTACATCCCTACCGACTACATCACCGTTGATGCAACGTCTGTAGCAAAGGACTATAGCAAACTTACTCGTGTTCAGGCACCAGCAAAGAGTTGTGAGTGCAGCGTACTCGGTGCTGAGAACATCACTCCTAAGTCGGAGAAGAAGAGCACTTGTTCGCTTCGTATCAATGCCAAGGATGCCACCTACGATGCTGTGGTGAAACTCTGCAATGTCGCTACCGGCGAGTGTGTGAGAATGGTGTATATGAAGCGTGGCACTGCGTTTATGATTGCCAACATCCCTTATGGCGAATACTGCGTGAAGACCATCTCGGGCGAGGATCTTTGCAACCTCACTGCTGAGGACAACGGCTGGAACATTGCCTTTGCAAAGGAGGGTGTGAGCAGCAAGTCGCAGCAGACATTCAACTTCCAAAAGGAAGTGAACAACCTCCACAAGAGCACCACCCGCTCATGGGAGTTCGCCATTGAGAAGAGGTAACATCCCCTTTCCCCCACGGCCCCTTTCCCCGCTTCGCTTCCCTTTCCCCGTCCACTTCGTTAGGGGCGCTTTTGACTCGCTATCAAAATGCAGGAGTGAAATGCAAAAAAAATTAATGAAAAATTAATGGGTAATTGGTGATAATTAATGTTCAAAAAGAAAAAATATTTCCTGCGATTTTGAGCAAATCTCTCATTTATCATTTATCATTTATCATTTAGGGCTCTGCCCGCAATTATGAAACATCTACTCACAACACTTCTCCTCGTCCTTGCCTTGGGAGCAAGGGCTAACGACGGTATCTACTACACCAGTGGCAACTTCCTCGTGCCTATCGCCGAGACCGATATCAGCGTGGCAAAGGAAATCCTTACCATCACCATCGGCAAGGACAGCCTCGCAATGGTGGATGTCTATTACGAATTCTTCAATGGCGGTGAGGCAAAGACCGTCACCATGGCTTTCGAGGCGGAAGCCCCTGCCGGTGACATGTGGCAACCACTCAACCAGCAAGGCGTTCATCCTTGCATCAAGGATTTCACCGTCACAATGAACGGAAAAACGCTCGTTTATGACAATAAGGTCATCGCCATCCATTTCGGCGAAGCAGGCAGAGTGACGGACTTCACCCCGCTCGACATGACACAATGGAAAGGTGTGGGCGAAGTGGACAATGACTTCCTGCCTTCATGTGACTGCGTCTATAATGCCTCGCTCGACAGTATCACGAGCTTCGCCTACGGCTATTTCTTCAAGGCTCCGTTCGCCAAGGGCAAGAACATCGTTCATCACACCTACTCTTTCCGTATGAGCAGAAATGTGACAGAGAAGTTCCTCATCCCTTACTGGCTCACCCCTGCCACACGCTGGGCAAACAATCAGGTGGACGACTTCACCCTTCGCATCAAGGCAGAGGCTCCTGTGCAGGAGTTTTGCATGGCCGACGCCATCTTCGAGGCATCACCATTCACCATGGTGGGCGATGGCGATATCTATGAGATGACCACTGTCAGCGAGGAGCATTTTGCCTTTGTACGATTGGGCAACGATGCAGTGCTCGAGTGGCATGGAAAGAATTTCAGCCCAACGGAGGAGATGACCATCAATTCGCCTGAGAGAGTACTCATGAATGCGGGATGGAGCGACCTTGTCGTTGTTGACAAGGACGGTATGGAATACCGATTCGTAGGCGATTGTGGCGAGGAGTATCTTGTCATGGCACAGGACTATGGACTCATCCCAAAGAAAGGATGTCGCACCTATGAGTCATCGCCATTCAATGGCACAGGTTGGGTAGTAGCGAAAGAGCCAGGTCGATATAATGTTCGTCAGGAACCTACCACCAAGAGTCCTGTCGTTGGCACCATCACCTACGAGGAAGGTTATCTGCCAGAGGCATATCCATGTCTCGATCAAGTGCAGGAACCCGACACATGGTATTGGTGGTTCAAGATTCGTTATGGCGACAAGGTAGGCTATATCCGCACCGACCTCGCCGACTGGCATTCGTTGAACCTATAAAAGAACGGCCCCTACGGCCCCTTTCCAAGACCCTCTCCCCTTGGCTCGTGCCAGCGAGCCTTTGATAGATATCGAGCCTCACCCCCTAACCCTGCATTTTGATAGCCAGTCAAAAGCCTCCCACAAGGCGAGGGGGAAGGCCAAAGGCCGAATATAATTAATGAATAATTAATGGATAATTGATGATAATTAATGTTGAAAAAAATATAGACACGAATTATTCATAAATATTATTTTGTTCATTATATCTTAAGAATAAAATATTTGGCAATAATGGAAAATTTTTCAAAAAAGTTATTTTCGCCTGAAAACACCGAAAAATTAATAAGGTATATAGAAAACAAAAAAACCGGCTCACAGCGAGTCGGTTTTTTATTAATCCTCCACAGAAACAATCACTTAATTCTTCAGGATTGCCTTAACATCAAGATTGCCTTAACATTAGGATTGCCTTGAGGGCTTTATGGAGTTAGGATTGCCTTGAGGGCGTCGGTGTTGGAGCGGGAAACAGGAATCTGCTTGTCCATGCCGAAGAGTTGCAACTCATAGCCTGGATTCTTACTTGTCATCGCCACCACAAAATTGATGTTGACAAGGAATGCCCTGTGACACTGCACGATGCCTTCAACTCCTTCGAGGGTCTCACGAATCTGCTTCAAGGTTATTCTGAGCGTCTTGTGGCATATTTCATTATCGTGGATATAGCAGATGTCGGCATAGTTGGCCATTGACTCCACATAGATAATCTTCGACGGACAGAGGGTGAGTGTGGCGTCCTGTCCCTGACCAGTGATGGTGATGGTATTCTCGGGAACGGTTTCGGCATCGGGCATCACTTCTGCCGTTTCTTCCTTTTCGAGTCGTTCCTGTCGCTGTTCGAGCATTCGGTTGATTGCCTTCACCTCATCGAGTTCGCTGCGTAGTTTTGCATTCCGGTACTGGAAGCATGAAAAGAGGAAGATGAAGAACGAGATGCATGACACATATACGCACATCACTCCAAAGCCATGAAGCGAGAAACGGTCGCCGTAGAACCAGTAACTCCACATATTGCCGGTATTGAACCATGCATTGAAAGTGAGGAGCATGGCACCAAGCATCGGTATGCTCAGGGCGAACATCAGAAGGGTTTCCAGGAGGAAGAGTCTCAGTGAATTCTGGTCGTCCCGGCCTCTTCTGACAACCATGTAGGCGATGGTGTAGGAGATGAAAATGGCTACGAAGGAAATGGTTGTCTGTCCCAGAATGAACAGTATTCGTCCTTCCTCTAACTTATCGATGCCGAAGGGTTGGATTAGCGAGAGGAACAACAGCACCCAGAAGGTGCTTCTTAGGGTTGTGGTGAAAATTGTCTTCATAAATGCGGGAGAGATGAAAAATGCTCTGGCCTATGCCCTTTGGGCTCTTTGCTCTGATTATCTGTCAGTGCATTTAAGAGTAAACTCTTACACTCTAATAGATTCTCATCGCAGAACTGCGTTCTTGGCCAGAGGAAAATCGCTGTCGCAGCAAAATTCTAAAAAATATTTTCTTCTTTTTTCGAAATATATAATTTTTTGAGATTTCGAGGAGCCTGCGACGACTCATTATATTTTATTGTCGGGTGCAAAGGTAAAGAAAATTGTTTTATATAGCAAGAACTTTTCGTACCATTCATCCCAAAAGCGTGCATTTCGTCCCATTTCATCGCAATAAATCCCAAAACAGGGCGCAGAATATCCCTTCTATTGCATATCTCCCCCCTTCATCTTACCTTTGCAACATCCCAAAATTATGGTTTCAACAAGAATTCACAATATTAACAGAATTATTTTTGAACATTAATTATCACCAATTACCCATTAATTATTCATTAATTATAATTCGTGAAATTCTTTCTCCGCTGCGCTATGAAAGCGGCAAGCCGAGCGCGCGTAATTCGTGGTTAAAAGAAAAAAAACATAAACAAAACAACAAATACAACAAAATGAAAAAAATCATTCTTTCGATGCTCGCGTTCGTGGCAATGGCGGGCAATGCACAGACAGCAGCAGAAGACTCAATCTTCAAATCGTTTGAACTCGAAGAGGTGAAAGTCACCGTTCCTTCAAAGACAAAAATCAAAGATGGCAATATGCTCACACGCATTGTGGGCACATCAGTGTCGACCGTTGGTACAGCACAGGATGTCCTCTCGCATGTACCGGGCCTTATGCGTATGCAAGGTGAGGTACAGGTGATTGGTAAGGGTACACCTATTTATTATATCAACGGGCGTCGCGTGTACGACCTCACCGAACTGCAGCGCCTCTCGAGTCGCGATGTGAAGGATGTGGAGGTTATCTCAAACCCTGGTCCTCAGTATGATGCTCAGGTGAATGCCGTTGTCCGTATCCGTACGATGCCTCCAAAGGGCGAAGGACTCGGCGTGACGGCTTTCATGAAGGATGAGTACGGTCCTTCGAAGACAAACAACACCCTCAGTACGACAGCCAACCTCAACTACCGCCATGACGCCCTCGATGTGTTCGGTGGAGTGACCTTCGATGATAACTATCTCGGCCACTACGACACGGATGTCACACAGAAGAGTTTCGGCAAGGTGAACAACACCCAGACAGGTACCACCCACATGGATCAGCAGTATAACACACTGAAGTATAACTTCGGCATGAACTATCAGTTTGACGAGAACAACTCATTGGGATTCAAGGTGGAGCGTAACGACAACCTGAAGGGTGTGACAAACTTCCGCATGGAGGAAGACATCCTGCGCAACGATGTCGTTGTGGACAACCTCTATGCCGAGACACACACCGATGCAGACGGAGTGAACTCATGGCTTGCCAACACCTACTACAATGGTCTCTGGGGCAAGATGGGCGTTGAGTGGAATGCCGATTTCTACACCACCAACGAGACAAACACCGCAAACACCATTGAGGTTTCGGATGCCATGACTCGTGCCACTGATGACAAGGCAATAAAGTATGTCACCTCGAACAGCGATGCCCGCAACAGACTCTTCGCCACAAAACTGCTACTCTCCTATCCTATCGGTCAGGGCAAACTGCAGGGCGGTACGGAACTGGTGTTCACCAAGCGCGACAACCTCTACGACATCACCGAGGAGACGATTGCTGATGATAAATCATCAGTGAAGGAGAACACCTACGCACTCTTTGCAGAATATGGCACCATGATTCCGAAGGCAGGAATGCTTAGTCTTGGTGTTCGCTACGAGCATGTGGACTTCAACTACGACAATGACTTCAACAATGCGCAGAACCTCTCGCGCAAGAACGACAACATACTGCCGTTCATCAGTTTCAGTACACAGATTGGCGAGGTGCAGGGCGTACTCTCGTACACCGCAAAGACACGCCGTCCAGACTATCGCCTTCTTCGCACGAACATAGAGTATAACAACCGTTTCACGCTCTCAACAGGCGACCCTACACTGAAAAACGAACTCCGCCACGATGTGAACCTCAGTATGCGTTGGAGATGGCTTGCAATGTCAACCTACTACTCAGTGCAGAAGGACGGACTCTACGACTGGACCTATCCTTACGACGACAACGGAACAGTGCTCATCAGTTGGGTGAACCTCAACAAGCCAATCAACCGATTGAGTGCATATCTCAATGCCTCGCCAACCTTTGGCATCTGGCAACTCAACTACACAGCCGGCATACAGAAGCAATGGCTCAGCATGAACCTTACCGACCCACGTACAGCAACAGGTACACGCGAGGTGAAGTATAACAAACCGATGTTCATCTTCATCAACAACAACACTTTCCGCATCCCAATGAAGAACGGAACACCGCTGAATGTGGAACTCAACTCCGAACTGCTCTCATCGGCACATTTCGGTAATGCAGAGTTGCAGAACTGGTTCTGGAATCTCACACTGGCCGTTCAGAAGTCGTTCCTCAAGAACGATGCCCTCTCGGTAAGACTTGCCTGCAGCGACATCTTCCACACCGCCCATCACGATGTGAACATCGACCTTGGCAACTACAGCCTGAAGCAGACGAACATCTACGGTCAGAGCCGCGACATCTACGACCTCCAGCGCTTGTCGCTCAGCGTGTCGTGGAAGTTCAACGCCGTGAAGAGCAAGTACAAGGGAACCGGCGCAGGACAGGAAGAGAGGAGGAGAATGTAAGCCCCACCAAGCCCCACCCCGACCCTCCCCTGAAGAGGGAGGGGGCTGCGGGATAAAATCCCGCTGAACACAACGGCGGACAAACATAAAGAAGGAAAACAGGAACAAACTGACCTTAATAGAAGCGCAGGGAACACAACGGCGGACAAACATGAGGAAAAGCGCGGAAATAAACAAAATGCAGGGATTATGACGGATTGTGGGAAGATTTTTGTATCTTTGCAACACGACTTAGAAAGAAACGATTTAAAAACCCTGCAAAAAGAATGAAAAATCTACTTACAATCCTTGCACTGATGATTGCCTTTCAGGTGCAGGCACAGACTTCGCGTGACCTCGGTAATGGAACATTCCAGAATCCTGTAATCTGGGCAGATGTGCCCGACTGTTGTGTAATCCGTGTGGAAGACACCTTCTATATGGTCAGCACCACTATGCACATGTCGCCAGGCTGTACCATCATGAAGTCGAAAGACCTCGTAAACTGGGAAGTGTGCGGCTATGCCCACGACCAACTCGAGGAAATTGATGCCTTCGCCCTGAAAAACGGACAGAACGACTATGCAAAGGGTTCATGGGCAGCAAATATACGTTACGACAAGTATGAGAAGCAGTACTACCTCATCGTGACCTGCAACACCACACAGAAGTCGTATATCTTCACGACAAAGGATATGGAGAAAGGCTACTGGCACAGAAACGAGGTGAGTATGTGCTACGACCCTGGTTTCCTGTTTGAGGACACAGGTAAGGAATGCAAGAAATATGTTGTTCACCCAGATGCCAGTCTCGACAGAACAGGAGCCTTCATCTGCGAAATCATCTCAGATGGTAAAGGCGGTGTGGTGCTCGGTGAGCGAAAGAAACTGCTCGACTACACCCAAGCCGACAACCCACGCATAGGACTTCGTGCAGAAGGCTATCACGGATATAAAATTGGCGATTACTACTACATCTTCATGATTCAAGGCGGTAAGGGCGATGCATGGCGTCAGCAGATTTGCTGGCGAAGCAAGTCGCTCGTTGATGGCGAGTGGGAAGTGAAGAAAGTGTTTGTAGGACAGATGCAGAATGCCGATGGCAGTGTGTTCCAGAAGAGTGGTGGCGTAGCACAAGGAGCCATCGTTGACACACCGGACGGCAAGTGGTATGCACTCCTTTTCCAGGATCAGGGAGCATTAGGACGTATGCCAGTACTCATCAATATGACATGGGGCGAAGACGGATGGCCTATCATCGGCAACAACGGAAAGACCGTTGATGTAATCCAGCCAATGCCTGTGGCAAGTACGGCGGCCGACCGTAAGAAATCGATTGTGAAGAGCGACGAGTTCAACAATGGAGCAACCCGCTATGTCATCTCCGACAAGTATGCCGACAGTGAAGGCAAGGGAGACGAATACGACTATAACGGTTCGAACCTCGACCTCGTATGGCAATGGAACCACAACCCAGACAACCGATTCTGGTCGCTCACCGAGCGCAAGGGTTGGCTCAGACTGAAGGCAGGCAACATGGCACATAACATCCGTGATGCCCGAAACACATTGACACAGCGTACATTCGGTCCTAAATGCTCGGCAGAGACATTGCTCGACGCTTCAGGCATGAAGGATGGCGACTGTGCCGGACTTGTGGCATTCCAGAACCGCTACGGATATGTGGGCATAGAGCAGGAAGGCAACCAGCGATACATCGTAATGCGCCGTGCTATGGACAAAGGTGATGCACAGGGCAAGGCAATAGAGAAGGTAGCATTGAAAGGCAAGAAGGCATATTTCAGGATTGACTTCGACTTCACCGACCGTGCAGACAAGGCAAAGTTCTACTATAGCCTTGACGGCAAGAAATGGAAGCAGATAGGCGATGAACTGTCGATGTACTTCGACTGGCCCGATTTCTGCGGTCAGCGCATGGGAGTGTTCTATTTCCCAACGAAGGAACTGGGCGGAAAGGCTGATTTCGACTGGTTCAGGGTGAAATAAGGCCCGCGGGACAAAGCCCCGCTTTGCACAACAGACACAAGCCCCGCGGGATAAAAACCCGCGGAATACGACGGCGAACAAACATAACGAAAAACGCAGGGAACAGTGACGGAGAATAAAGACGCGGGATAAAATCCCGCTTAACACAACGGCGAACAAACTTACAAGAACCAGCGGAAAAGCGCAGGGAATTCCCTTGGGCGGAAAAACAATAATCCCCCCACACCATCTTTAGACGCGGAAAAAATCGGAATTATTACACTCCGGGTATTTTATTTTCATTGTAGCCCAGATTACTCAAAATTAATCATAAAACTATTGTGCAAATTCAATAATTTTCATTACCTTTGTCTGCGATTTAAAGATTGTTTCAGACTAAATACGAATATGTTGGCAAAGAACTATTCAGATGCCAACAATTATTATTGCATGATATAATGAAGATTATTCAAAACATCACATTGTTGCTGGTTCTCTTTTTCATGGGTGCCGTGAACGGTTTCTCGCAGGACGACATCTCGCCTGTATTCGTGGGAAAGATGGAAAAGCAATACAATCAGAATTTGTACAAAAGCATCCCTTATCTTGGCGATTCCTACAATCTTGTAAGTGGCAACATCTGCTATGATGGCAACATCTACAAGAATGTGAAAATGCGCTACGACCTGCTCGAACAGCAAGTGGTGGTCAGTTCGCCAGAAAACAATCTGCTCGTTGTACCTTTGCAGCAAAAGGTGGATTGGTTCAGCATCAATGGAATTGTCTATGTCCATTCCGTTGCCGACAGTAATGCCTATGCTGCAGTATTGCTCGATGGCAGCGAGAACGGATTGCTCTTGCAGAAGTTGACCGCAAAGAGATTTGAAGGCGAAATGGCTTTAGACGGTCATTATGTACACTTGCTGAAAACCACGAACAAGTATATCGTCCGCACTCTCGACGGCAACATTCACGAAGTGAAGAATGCAAAGGACATCATTCGCCTTTTCCCTGAGCAGGAACACCAGATAAAGGCGTGTGTGAAGCAGAATCATCTCTCGTTCAAGGAAGTCGCTCGCGGTGCAAGTCTTGCCACAATCATAAGCAACATCAACACAGGCTATGTTGCAAAGGAGGAAACCGTAGAACCATTGGCAATCCGTACCGCTCCCCTCGTGGAGTCGGAGGTGGCTATCAACGACATAAAATCAGGCATCCCTGTTCTCGACGACAAGAATATGCAAACCCTTCAGGCTCGTTCGGGCGAGTATGCAGAGTCAACAGCATATGTCATCCCAGGAGAGCGAAAGGCAACACAGAGTCTCTCCGATGACCATGAACTGGGCGAGATTGTTGTTGTTGCCGGCCGACAGAATGCGGTGAAGAGTGCCACAATGGGTTCGGAGAAGTTCAAGCCACAGTTGCTGAAGAACATCCCTTCAGCTTTCGGCGAATCGGACATCATGAAGATTGTGCTCACACTGCCGGGTGTGAAAACCGTTGGTGAGGCATCGAGCGGATATAATGTGCGTGGCGGTGCCACCGACCAGAACCTCATCCTCTTCAACAACGGTACTGTCTATAACCCTTCCCACCTTTTCGGACTCTTCACCTCGTTCAACTCAGATATGGTGGAAGATGTGGAACTGTTCAAGTCGAGCATCCCTGCTCAATACGGCGGTCGTATCAGTAGTGTGCTGAATGTCACCTCGAAGGAAGCAAGCATGAAGAAGTTTGGCGGTAGTGCGAGCATCGGTCTACTCACCAGCAAACTCAACCTTGAGATTCCTATCGTGACAGATCATGTGTCGCTTCTTCTCAATGGCCGCACCACCTATTCCGACTGGATGCTAAAGCAATTGCCAGAGAAGTCGGGCTACAAGAATGGTACAGCCAACTTCTACGATTTCGGCGGAGTGCTCACAGTGAAGATTAACGATTACCACCGACTGAAGATTTTCGGTTATTTCAGCAAGGACAAGTTCGGTTTCAGTACATCCAACAACTACGGATACACCAACCGTAACATCTCAGGCGAATGGCGTTCGATTCTTGGCGAGAACCTCACCGCCACATTCACCTTCGGCCAGGACCACTACGACTACTACAAAGAAGAAACCGAGACACCTTCGATGGCAGCACGCCTCTCGTTCGGCATCAATCAGTTGTGGGCGAAACTCCATTTCCGTCAGCGACTGGGCGAGAAGAACAATCTCACCTACGGATTGCAGACACAATACTACAATGTACAGCCAGGCACATACGCCCCTGTAGGTGAGAATTCGAAGGTCTCGTTCGATGAACTCCAGCGCGACAAGGCACTCGAGAGTGCCGTCTATCTTGATGATGAATGGAACATCACAGAGAAATTCACTGTTTCGGCAGGTGTGCGTATGTCAATGTTCAATGTCCTCGGTCCACGCGATGTGAACATCTATCCCGACAATGACCTCCCTTCTGAGGAGAATCTCATTGAGACCCGTCACGAGGCAGGCATCTCAAAGACCTACTTTGGTCCTGAGGTTCGTTTCTCTGCCCGCTATTCCCTCACCGAGAACCTCTCTGTCAAGGGCGGTTTCAACACCATGCATCAGTACATTCACAAGGTGTCGAACACAAGCATCATGTCGCCTACCGACATCTGGAAACTCAGCGACCGCAACATCAAACCGCAGAACGGATGGCAACTCGCAATGGGCCTTTATGCACAAACCGACAATCATCAGTATGAGTTCGCACTCGAGGGCTACTACAAGCACATGAACGACTACCTCAACTATCGCAACTCGGCTATTCTGCTCATGAACCATCATCTCGAAACCGATGTCATCTCGACAAAGGGCCGTGCAGCAGGAGTTGAACTTCAGGCAAAGAAGCCACAAGGCAGACTCAACGGATGGATTAGCTATTGCTACTCACGCACCTTCCTCAGACACGACGACCCACGCGTAGCATTGCCAGTGAATGGTGGCGATTGGTTCCCAACCGAATACGACCGACCACACGAGGTGAAGGCAGTGCTCAACTATAAGTTCACCGAAAGATATAGTTTCTCAAGCAACTTCGACTATTCTACAGGTCGTCCTACTACTATCCCTGCAGGACAGTATTACGACCACTCAACGGGTTCAATGCAGCCATTCTACACCAATCGAAATTCATTCCGATTGCCAGACTACATGCGTTGGGACCTGGCATTTAACATCGAACCAACACATAAGGTCACAGCATGGCTCCACACTTCATTCTCAATCGGAGTCTACAATGTCACTGCTCGTAAGAACGCTTATTCCATCTATTATGTAGTGGAGAAAGGTCAAATCCAAGGCTACAAACTCTCAGTCTTCGGAACAGCCATTCCTTATGTAGCATTCAATTTCCGTTTCTAAAAAGGTCAAGCAAATGAAAATTCTCACAATGAACAAGATATATCGCAGTTTCATTCCTGCAGCATTAAGTCTCTGCATCATGTCCGGACTCACGACATCGTGCATCGAAGAGTACAATGCCGTACTGCCTTCGTCAGAGAGCGACATCCTGGTTGTTGAGGGCAGTATCCTCTCCGACACCACAAGCACCTTCTATCTGTCGCTCACAATGCCTATCAACTCGCCATCCTACAAAGTCAAAAATATAAGCGATGCCACAATCCAACTTCGTGGAACAGACGGAACGACGGTAGACGGAAAACTCATCTATGAGGGCAAATACGATATTGAGACACCGAAACTCAATGCCAACACCCTCTACAAAGTCGTTATCAACTATGATGGCGACACCTACGAGACGGAAGAAATGAAGCCATTCCCCTCGACAGACATACAGGCTGTAGAATTCAACCAGAAGACTCCCGAAGATGCTGTCGATATACTTGTGACAACAGCAATACCTGCAAATCCTTCGGAAACACAATACTATCGCTGGACATACAACGAAACTTACGAGGTACGTCCTGAATACATCAGTTACTGGACTTGGGCCGATGACAGTGCAAAAGTCAAATACAACATCAACCTCTACCCAAGGCGTGGATGGATATCATCAAAAGGTTCCGACATTCTGGCATCGTCATCGGCATACTATGGCAATAACCAAATCGTACAGTATAAGTTGTACGACATTGCCAACAACAATCGTCGTCTGTCTGTCAAGTATAGCACCGAAGTGGTGCAACGCTCTATCTGCAAGGCAGAGTATGAGTATGAGAAAGAGCGTAAGAAGATTAGCACCGATATGGGTGGACTCTTCACTCCACAACCATCATCACTGCCAACAAACATCCATTGCAGCAACAGTTCAAAGAAAGTACTGGGGTATGTAGGATGTTCGCTCAATGTGAAACGCTATCGTTTCTTCATCACCACCGATCAGGTTAATTATGTTGATGAGGTGAAATGCATCGACAAATACACCGAAGGCGAAAACCAACATTATATGGAACATATAAACCATGTAAACGGTTACAAGATATGGTTGTATGAGAACAATGGAGGAATTGAATCCTTCCACTGGACAACCCCAGACTGTGTAGATGTCAGGGCTATGGGAGCCACAACCGAAATGCCAAGTTTCTGGAAATAAAAAGCCTCACCCCAGCTCTCTCCTAAAGGAAAGGGAGAGATAAAGGGTTAACAATTAACGAAATAACGAATATGACAATGATAAATCGTATCATCCTTGTTGCTGTTACATGGCTCATGCCAACTATCGCGACACATGCCCAGCAGATACTCCTTGACAACGACTGGTATCTTGCAGGCGAGAAGATGACCATTGCTGTTGAAGCATCCAATGCAGAAATCTCGAGCAGAGTGGCTTATGTAGAATTGTCCGACACAGAAGGACTACAGGCTTCGGCCGTAATAGCCCTTACCGATGGTCGTGGACAGGGAAACATCTATCTCCCATCCTATCTCCACAGTGGCTACTATCAACTCAGTATGTACACACGCTTGGGCAAGCAGGCATTGCAGATGCTCTTACCTGTTGTCAATATAATGCAGAAATCTGTTGCCGATGATATCGACTGGGTAGAAGCAGAAGGCGGTTACAAACCAGTGCTTACCACAACGGCACTGCCATCGAAATATGTTGAAACCTTCAGCAAGAGAACCGAGCACGAAGGACATTGCGTGTATGCCCGTGTTCGTCCTACAGCCGAGGTGACCGACTATAAACCGACCATGACCGATGCCACACTCGCTGTGGTAGGTAAGGAGGTGCATGTCTTCCAGGGAAAGATGCTTGATGACAGTACTGCCGTTTTCAACACTTTTGATGTTGACGGACGCCATTCCATTGTCCTTCAGGCAGAGACTTATAATGCCGAACCGCTTCAGGTGGAACTCCTTGATCCGTTTGCCAACATAAAGCCAAAGCAGTTGCCACATCTCACTTTCAACTACAATCGTGCAGAAGTGGAGCGTCGTTCGATTCAGATGCAGACAGCAGTAGGCGACACCATGGTAGTGGATTCAACAAATGTATGCATTGATGTGTTTGCCACAAAACCTATTCTGTCCTATAATCTTGATGAGTATCGCCAGTTCCGTACAATCCGCGAGGTTTTGTTGGAATATGTCAACTTTGTACACCGCTCGACAAAGAACGGACGCAACCGACTTTTTGTATTTAGCGAGGAAGAAGGATATAGCATCTGGCCAGCCCTTGTACTACTCGACGGAATGCCGGTGAAAGACATAAACCGACTCCTTGAATACGATGCCCGCCGAGTGCATTACATCAGTATGTTTGATGGCAACTACACCCTTGGAGGTATCATGTACAAGGGTATTATCAGCATCATAACCCGTACGGGCAAACTCACCAATTTCCCACCAGAGACAACCGCCGCCTATCTCATCTACGACTTTCCACAGAAGTAGAGCCTCACCCAGCCCTCTCCTAAAAGAGAGGGAGAAGTAAGGGGGCAACGGGGTAATGAAAAAAATAATGGGGAGCAATGCTCCCCGTTTTTGTTATCATCAAAATTCAATTCTGTAGGCAATGTTCGGGAATGTGAGAGATGTGTATTTCTCCACAATCGCGTGGGTTTTGAGTTCGAAGGTCTGACCATGATATGACTTCATCTTCAGATATTCCAAGATGAAATGATGGGCAACATTCTTCTTGTTGAGGGTGTACTTAACAGAGAAGGCATATCCCACATTCATTCCTAACTGCTTACTGAACGGATTGTCGGCCACTTCGGGTAATGTCTTCATCGGCATTGCCATCACTTCCTCAAAGGTAACACTACTATCAACAGGTGTGTATCTGTCGCCTCCCTGCAAGGTGACACGACCATTAATGCCAAACACATTACTCTTTCTCTTTCCTATCATCCATTCCTTTCCACCGAGCAAATTGGCAATGTAACGGCGATCGTGACGAGTGTTGTGCCACTGTCCCTGTGCATCGCGGTATTCGGATTTGAAAAGAGTGGCAGTCATCATTCCGTAAAAACCGTTCTTGAGATAGTGCTCAAGGGTGAGGTCGATACCGAAGTTGCGCCCTGCTCCCTCATTGACCAAATGACGGTCGTTATAGAAGATATTATTGTTGATGACGGAATAGGTACTACCCTGCTCCACCGGAACATCAAAGATGTATTGATAGTAAGGTTCAATCTTTATCTGAGCATCATCGCCCAATCGCTGTGCAAAGGTAAGCGACAGATGATGAGAGCGAGTCAGTCCCAGTTCTTTGTTCGAGAGAGTTTCGCCATCAACTCGCTTTGTCTCCACGAAATATACATCGGTGTTTTCCTTACGACTGTTAAGGGCATAAGCCAATGCCAGCGTACTGCTTTGCGATGTCTTATAGGAGAGGCTGGCGCGAGGTTCGACAAGCCATTGATTGTTGAGATTGAACCACATGGCATTCAGTCCAGCCACAGCCGTTAGTCGGTTGGTAAGCAACACCTTATGACTGGTGAACATTCGTGTCAGTCCGGTTATTCCCTTTGAAGAATACAAACGGCGTAGTGGTCCACCCACAACCTCACAGGCATCCAGACGCAAGTCATAGTCGAAATGCTGATGATTGAATCCGTTCTGCATACTATAACGCGATGAGAACTTCTGTTGATACAGCGCATCAATAATCACATTCCACTGATTGTTTCTTCCATCAAGATTAGGCATCTTCTTCATGTCATAGTCATAATCGTTCTGTCCAAGATCGATATAACTGCCCGTGAGTGCCACACTTGATGTCAAGCGTCCACCACCCTTGAAACGGATGGTGTGGTTCACACCTCCCGCATAACTTGCCTGATGGGAATGACTGTCGTTCATGTCCCAGAGGGTTTCCCAATCGGACACATCGGGTACATCATTTCTGTAGTTGTCGTAAAGACCAGTGAACCATACTGCGAATGTTCCCGCCTTGGTGGTAGGGAGGTTGAGTTTGAACGAGAGATCCTGATAGTCGAGTGTCTCCTTTTCCATATTAATGGCATGGAGTTTCTTTGCTATTTCGAGGAAACTGTATCGGTAGTTAATAAGGTAGGATGCCTTTGAACCTTTCTTGCCGAGAGGACCTTCCGATGCCACATCAATGCCAAGTGTTCCAACCTGCAAGGCATGTTCAAACTTCTCGTTGTTTCCCACTCGCATCTTCATGTCGAAGGCTCCCGAGAGGGCATTGCCATATTCAGCAGGCATAGCACCCGTCAGGAAGTCGCTATTCGCCAGCATAATACCATTGAGCGAAGTGAATACGCCACCTCCCGCCTCGGTTATCTCGCCGAAATGGTTAGGATTGTTCACCTCAATACCCTCAATACGCCATTGGAGCATCTGTGGAGAGTTGCCATGGATACTAATTCCATTGGTGGCGCCACTTGCCGCCACTCCTGCAAACATTGATGCTGTGCGGGCAGGATCGGACATTCCACCAGCATAGCGACTGGCCTCCTCTACACTGAACATTCGGGCTCCAGCCAATGCCATCTCGCTAAGAGGTTGCTGCTTGTTTACGCGTGGTTTCACGGTAACTTCGTTCAGTGTGTTGATACATTCGTGCATCTGGAGCGTTAGAACCATCTCCTTGCCCGAAGACAGCAACTGTTCCTTCAGTACCAATGGTTCGAATCCTGTGAACGAGACCTGAATGGTATGACGACCAACAGGAATATTCCCAATGCAAAAGTTTCCATCTACATCGCTGATTCCTGCTGTTTCAATGTTTCCGTCAATCTTTACGACTGCTCCAACGAGAGGTTCGCCAGAGGCCACATCTACAACCTGACCGCGAACAGTCTGGGTACTACTTATTATCGTCTTTTGTTCTTTTCCTTCATCTTGTGCCATCATGTAGGAAGGCACTGCAAAAGATACCAAAAGGCCCAAAACGAGCCCCTTGGCACCAATAATATTAATCAATCTCATAAATTATTTATTCTTTTTTATTACTGCGATACAGCATGGCATCTTACCATTCACCATACTATAGGAAACATCCGTAATTCCCATTTTCAGGAAGAACTCTTTATAGGTCGTGGGCGAGAACTGGTGTTTGAACTTCACACCGAGCAATTCGAGAAATCGCGCTGCCAGACTTGTTTTTCCATCCTTACAGATATTCACATAGGTAGGAATGATAAGCATTCCACCCGGTTTGCAAACTCTCATCAGTTCTTCCATTGCCTTTCGTGGTTCGTCGAGGAGATGGATGACATTTCCCGCAACCACCTTGTCGAACGAAGCATCTGCATATTCAAGAGCGAGAATGTTTGCTTTAGCGAAAGTGATATTACTGCATTCCTTGCAGTTCTTCTGTGCCTGAACAAGCATTCCATCCGAAAAATCAGTGGCAATGAGCGATGTACACGCATTTGCAACGCTCTTCGTAATGCAACCCGTTCCACAGGCACATTCCAACACGGTGTCAGTCTCATCAACGAAATCTGCCACTCTGTCGCCTAACTTCTCATATACTCTTCCGTTGTAAATCTTCTCAAAGAAATCGTAGTATTTTGCTGCTATATCCCAAAACATATTTTTTTACCATTTAATGTGTTTTTCCTATATGACGCATTTCTCTGCAAGATTATTACAAGGAAGAAAAAAAAGAACGCGAAGATTTCTTCTTTTTATGGCTAAAGGCCAATATTACCACAGAGGTACCTGAACCCATTGCTATACCTACGTCTGCGTCTAAAAATATTCTATTTGTGTTTAATCTCTGGCATATATTCCATCTCTACTCCGTCCCACATTTCTCCATCGATGGGATATGACTCTGTGCCAATGGTCTTGAAACCTGAAGACTCGTAGCAATGAAGGGCCGAGGGATTATTGAGGAAAACACCGAGGGAGATGTGAGAGGCACCCAGATTCTTCATAGCGTAATCGATCGTTTGAAGGATAAGTTGCTTTCCATATCCTTTGCCACGAAGAGAGCCGTCAACAATGATGAAACCGAGGCGAACCTTTTGGGGTTCGTTGGAATCTGGGATGCGTATCATGATATGCCCAATGATGTTTCCTTCTTCATCCTCAGCTGTAAGAGGGTGAATGTTGTCGGAATCATATTGCCCAGCCATATCCTCTGGTGTTGCAGGATAATCAGGATAACGGTCAGCACTCCATTTGCGGAATTCTGACTTGTTCTTTGTCCAACTGAGAATAGTTGGAGCATCGTTTATGTCAAATTGTCGTAGTTTCATATAACCGAATGTTTTTTTCTCTTTACAATTCAATATACTCCTTTGGTTGTTTCTTAATTATTATTTGATTTCTGTATATATGACGCCCGACAATATCAAAAAACTACAATCGAGAGGGATTATTTTGCACAAAAGTGAATTCCTTATTTATTGCCGTTGTTGCTTCGCACACCGATTGACCGTCTTCACATATTCAGGCATGAAGTCGTGCATGGTTGGATAGAGGACTGGATTCTGCTCGCGTACGTCAAGTGCCTCAATGACATCGCGTATCATTGTGAATTTCTTGTCGCTCTCATCAATCTCAATGTACCTTTCTATGAGTTCGGGCATTGTGTAATTAGTGCCATTGAGGTCAAGGGGATGGCTCATCAGATAGCGTATCATACTTGCTTCTACGAAGGTTTCGTTAAGCACATACAACGGATTCCCATATGCTATGGAACGGTAGAAGTCTGCATTTGGTTCAAAATATGCTATAACAGCATCCTTCATCTCTTTCCAATACTCTTCGTTCAGAGGATTGCAATAACTATGGTTGAACTCATGTACGAGTATAGGCAGCGTAAACGAGAGACCATAATAAATCTTTCCATTTTCATCTATTCCTGCGCATCCCATCACAGCATTAACACACTGGCTACCGTCCTTGGTCTTGCTATGAATGGCGTAGTTTCCAGGACCATTGAGCAGACCAGGAATTATGCGGAAGGTATTATTCTCCTTCTTCCCGAAGAAATGGTCGTACCACTCCACATCAAGACTATCAACCACCTCCTGCATAGCTTCTTCGCATTCTTTGTAGAGGGACTCATGCGCCATGTAGAACTGATGGAAATTCGACTGATCGTAGAACTTCCGCATCAGTTTCAACAACTTCTTCTCGTTCTTTTGCGTGATATGATCATAATAGCCGTCTATCTCCACATCATCCCTATAAACCACTTTACCCCGCTCGAGCTTGAACTTCATGGCAAAGTCCATAGGTGTGCTCCACGCAAACCCTTTGTTTCGAAGTTTATTCTTTGCAAATACAACAGCCGGATGCTTCTTATATGATGCAAAGACTGAATCCACCTCAGTGAAATACGCAGGAGTGGCAATGTCTTCATCATCCCACACATAACCATCAATGTCACCCAGATGGCATATTACACTCACAAGTTCTGATTCTTCAGAATGCTTTACTACTACCTTTTGCGCCATGATTTGCTGGCTGGCAAAAATAAATATTACCAGCAACATAATCTGTTTGAAACAGGGATTTAAATTACTATTAATTTTCCTATTATTCATGATAATCATCCTCTTTCCATTCGAATTTTACATTTTCCGGCACCATATATTTGCCGATACGGAAGTCGATATTGGCCTTGTGGGCTTGCGAAAGCTGTGCACATCGGGGAATGCGATACATCTTTCCATCCTTGATGAAACGTGCTCCTGTCTGATGGAAGCGGAAAGGGATATTGCGGGAGATGCATTGCTCGCGAATCGCAAGAATCCAATCGTAGTTGCAAGGTCGTGCATCAACGCCCGACTCGCCACTCACAGCCACCTCCTCAATGGTCTCATCGAGATAGGCTGAGAGATCAACAGGGCCAAGCATAGGAGCCACGATAATACTTTTGTGCTTGATAGGCAACTGTTTGAAGATAGGCAGACGGAAGTCGGCCATCTGCTGATTCTCAACGGTACATCCCACAAGGACATTGTTGTAGCCATCGCCCCAATCCTCGGGCACACACTCCATGAAGCGGTCAATCCGTTTCGTGAAGAAATAGAACCAAAGGTCTGAACGCAGTTTCATCATCAGCCAGCAGTCCTCGCGCCACGGATCGGCATCTTTTAACAAGAAGTCGGAGGTGAAGCAAGTAAACACAATTTTGCCGCTCTCTATCTTCCACGATTTATCTCTTTTACGCTTTATCGGGAGATTATAAGCCGCAGTCTTTCTACATTCGCTACTGGAATGATCACTTCCGTACATCTCATCTTGACGATACACATAGCAGTACTTGCACCCAGGACTAATCTTGGTGCAACCATGCCACGGATTCCAGTCGGCGTATATTTCCCAATTTTCAGCCATAAGAGCAAATTAGATTTTTATCTTATTATTTTGTAGATTCTGCTCCTTCTCAAAGAATGCACGTTTCATGATTTCGCATTCTTCCTTAGAACATACTTCTTTGCACTTCGGCTCAAAGGATTGAGTCACAGCAAAGCACTCCTTTATATTAGCACAAGGATAATCATTGCATTGCCCACAATTGGAAATATTCTTCTCGTGAACGCATTTCACTACATTATATCTGCACCAATTATCTTCCATACAACCCTGACAAGAAATCTCATCATTGCTGACAATATGGTCCCGATATCCGATCTTGTACCAGAGTTCGGCAGTATGAGACAATTCTTTGTCTGACTTCGCAAACGGCTCCTTATTATATCGTGGGCATACGGAACAATCATTCCCGCATGCCGCAATGATTTTATCTTCCATCGGATAGCTTTTTGTAATACAAGACAGCAACCCCACAATCTGCAAGCAGCGTCATAATTGCAAGTATACTTGTGACATGTCGCTCTTATCTCCAATGATGAGAGCATCTTTTGTTACATTACTTATCATTGTATTTGTTGAATCCATAATTCGCTCTTATCCAGCTCTGCTCTTCTTCTGAAAGCGAGGTAAAGTATGCCTTCCATCCTGGACAGAAGTTGATGTGCCATCGCCAAAAGCGACCAAGAAGCGACTTCGGATCGTTATCGTATCTTTGCCTCAAAGGGCATTGTGGGCAGTTATGTTTCTTTTCCATATTCATAGCGAATGTAATATGTTTTGTAAATGTTTTAAGAATAAAGCAGCATGTCCTCCGTCCATCTGCACATGATGGAACTGGAAAGAGACAGGAAGGGTTGTCTTGAACCAGCCTTTGCGATACTTACCCCACATAACCATCGGATTACAAAAACTATCGGTATATTGATTGACGATGCAATCAAGCTCGGAGGCTATCATAGCAGATGTTCCTACTACCATCATATCTTCGCAGAAAGAACTCTTACATTCTGTAGCAACTTGTTTTGTGAGTCGTAGATATTCCTGATTAAATTGCTGAAAGTCGTCCGAATAAGGAATATCGCAAGAATTGATTCCCCCTTTCGAGTTGTTTACAATGACATTTATCGCAAGTTGGTCATATCTATATAGTTTCCCATGCTCGGGAAGTGTATAAAACTCTTCCATCTGACAGGCAGCTTTGCCGATACACCAGCAGAGCAGCATGTTGA
>DCIM01000021.1:62459-67331 GCA_002316005.1 Prevotellaceae bacterium UBA1726
GTCTTCATAATAATTAGGTCCTATCAATCTTCATCGGTGTAAACCTTATTCCATTTACTATTTGTTCTGCATCGTTGGTTTTGAAACCAAGTGCTTTGTAGATATTTACAGCGTATGGAGCGGAATATACAGTCATTTCTTCGGTTTTGCAATCGGCAAATGCCTGTTCGAATAATCGTCTTCCGATGCCTCTGCCTTGATGGTTTTTATCTACAAAGAACAAAGCTATGTGACTACCATTATTTCTTGTAGCGAGCATTCCCACCACCTGGCCTTTGTCCAAAGCAACATAATAGCGGAGGTTATCGATATATTCTGGATTCTTCAGTGCATGCTTGAACTCCTCTATGCCTTCGGCAGGATATTCAGGAGCCTCAAACTCCATAAAAACCTGTAGGGCAAGATCAAGGGCTTGTGTTTTGGTGTCAAGTTTATATATCCTCACCATATCCTTATCACCACCCAATAGGTTGCTACAGCGATTGAGTTTTCCAGTATCCTTGAAACCACATTTCTCCATAACACGACCAGAGGCAGGATTGCCGGTGAAGTGATCTGACCAGATGTTCTCAAAATGTTTCTCGTTGATGCAGTAGTCGAGCATCAGACGAAGCGCTTCGGTGCATATGCCTTGATTCCAATATGGCTTTGCTACCCAATAACCCACTTCACAATCATTTTCGCCGATGGGAATGTTGCTGGTGGCATGAGTGAAATAGCCCATTGCGCCAATCGCCTCCCCGGTTTCTTTTAACACTATTGCCCAGGTAGTATCATTGGTGAATATCTCCTTGATAACAGTAAGACTCTCCTCTACTGATTTATGTGGAGGCCACCCTGCACGAGGTCCCACATCTGGGTCCGAAGCATATTTGAATAACGTTGGGGCATCACTATCGAGCCAGCGTCTTAAAAGTATTCTTTCTGATTGCATATTAATGTCTATTGTTATCCTTCGCAGAATGACCCGATTTCAATTAGGTTTCCATCAGGATCAGCTACATAGCAGGTACGCTGTCCCCAAGGTTCAGTCGTTGGAGGCATGACGGATTTGCCACCACAAGCTATAGCGTTTGCATATTCCTTATCCACATCGGCAAAGGTAGGAACATCGAAGGCCAATTCCGAAGCTGCATTGAAGCCCTCCACATACTCGTATTTTTGTGAAGTCATCTGCTCAAACAGATCGCGCGGGAAGAGTATGATACGCATATCGCCCAAAGTCATCTCGACATTTGGCTGTTCACCATCCCAATCGGTAGTGAAGCCAAAAGCCTGGGTATAGAAATCGACAATCGCCTTGTTGCCCTTGGTGAGGAAGCCTACTGTATTACAAGTGAAACGTGGGCGTGGAGAGAAAAGCTTTACCATACCTTGTTTCTCGAACTGATAATAACGCTCAATCATCTCTGGTGTATCGTTCTCAAGAAGCAATAACAATTCGCGAGCAAACTCCAAATGTCCGGAACCATTGGCCGTAACTAAGTTGCCATCTCTTACGACTTGTTCGTTGATATAGTTTGACTCGTTAGTATAGTTTGCTCCACCCCAATATTGCAATTGACCAAGACCATTTCCAGTGTGCTTCACCTCATTGAGGAAACCATGCTTTGCCATCCATGAGGCTGCATTGCAGATGGCACCCACAATCACGCCACGGCTTAGAGCCTCTATTACCAATGTCAGCACACAATCTGCTTCTGGTGTCAGCCAACTATGACCGCCAATCAGAATCAATGCAGCATAATCCTTCGGTACATTATCGAAAGTGTAGTCGGGCAAAGTGCGCACTCCACCAATCGAAGTGACAGGATCCAAACTCTTCGATACTACCTTATTAATATATTTAGGGTTCTCTCGTGGGCCCATTTCACCATCGTTGATAGCCTGAGAGAGGAACACCATCTCGTGAACTGCATACTTCTCGAGCAGCACATATAATATCTGTTTCATTTTGTTGTTCATTATCTTTAATATGGTTGGTAATCTAATGGTTGAGTTCCTCCCCATTCCTTTACGGTCTTTTCGAATATCTTCTTTGATGAGAACCAGAAAACGGTCTTGATAATGGCACGCACAAACCATGAGAATTTCTCTGGACCGACGAACTTCTTTGCTTCTGGGGTTAGGAAGTTGCCATGTTTGCCAAAGGAACGCCCCATGGCAATGTATGGTTTGAGGATTCGCTCTCGTTGTTTACCTTCAAGAATACGAATGCCGAAATTATCTCCATGAAGCAGACAACCTCCGAACGAGCAACCTAACTGTTCGGGCAAAGACTTGAGGAACTGCTCGCCACAACGCAACTGACAACCTTCGGCAAAACCACTCTGTAGAATGAATGAGATGTTAGCAGGTTTTTCGCGTTGGGTGGGTAAAGTCTCAAGGAATTCAAGTAGCAGACTTGGAGCACTTTCCACATAGAGAGGCAAGGCGATGATAATATTCTCGCTGCTGATGAATGCTTCACGAGCGGCATCCCATTCCTTTCGGCTGGAGAGTGTATATAGGTCGTATGTTGCACCGGTCTCTGCAAGACCTTTTCCGAAAGAAGCAATGATCTTGTCTGTGTTACTATATTGCTTCACACGAGGACTTCCGTTGATAATTGTTACATGCATGGCTTTATCTCCTCTATATTAGTTGATGAATACACACCTAATGACACACCTCCGAGATTGCCAGCTGTTCGTTGGCACCAGAAGTCGAGCAAGTCCTGATCTCCCTTTCCTAAGTACACAAGTCCTACGTTCTTCTTTGTGTAGCGAAGAGTATGGCGCATGGTTCCCTCGCGAAATTCAAGGCCCATATTGAGAAGAGGGAGAATACGATCCATCACCTTTTTGCCTTTCGAGTTGATGAATCCGAAATTTGTATCCGAGATAAGCCAGAAATTGTCAGAATGAGCCAATGTCCGAAGTATTTGCTCATAATCATCCTTGATGGAACATACACCAGGTGTCTTCAGGAAGCAATGGTTACATCCCATGCAATGATGGATGTTCATGTCATTCGTGTTGAAAACTTTCGTCTGGCTCTCGTTTGTCAATCGATTAACAAGTTGCTCTACGATTGTATTGTCAGAAATTGTATTCAGTATTACGTTCATCTTATTGATCAGTTTTGAAATATTTGTAGAAACAGAAACTGCTATGGGTCATGTAGTCGCTTAATCCGTTCTTCTTATCAAAATACCGCATGTTATTAGTGCTTTTTCATCCAATACTCGCGTTCAGCAGGAGGCATCTTTTCTATGGCATAACGAAGTTTAGTACGCGGCATCCTGTGTATATTTTTCTCAAGGAAATCTCTCAACAGATCCATGCTGCAACCCTTTCCTAATTCGCGGAGCATCCATCCAACGGCTTTGTGCATAAGGTCGTGTGGGTGAGTTAAGAGCATCTCTGCATATCGCAATCCATAGAAAGGGTTTCCGGAATGCGATGTCCACCATGTGCTCACCATAGCTATGCGTTGTTTCCAGAGACAATCACTCGTAGCAAAGGCATCAAGTGTGGCAATCTTCTCATCATCGGTCAACCGTGTTTCGGTTAGCAACCAACGACCTGCAATCTTGGGTGCAGAGAGGTCAACAAGGTCCCAGTTGTTTGCTCGCTCAGCATGCTTAAAATAGAAATCAACGATATCGTCAAAGGGAACCAGGCATGTTGGTTTCTTCTTGGTTGCACCTTCAGCCATCTTCACGAGTAGCAGGAAGCCGCAAAGTCTCACTTCGTGCCAATGTGACATGAGCAATATATGAATCTCTTCCAACGAAATGTTGCCTATCTCATCGACTACAGCCCTCGTCTCTGGGTTCTTTAGTCCAAGAAACTCGTCTCCCTCTCCATACTGACCTTTGCCGGTCTTGAAGAAGCGCATAAGGTTCTGGCGCTGCACATCATTGCGCATAGCTTCCATTGTTTCAATAATCTCCTGTGCCTTAATCATAATTATTCTATCAGTTCATGAATCTGTCCAACATGCAAATGCAAATGAATCCATAGGTCATTATCCTGCGTATAGTCGGAAAATACAAGCATACCCATCTCCGTGTTTGGCATACTGTGACCACAACGAGGAGCATACTGCAAGCGTACCATTCGCTCAATGATTGCGAGGATTTCATTTATTGTTTGTTGAAACATCGTTGCTATAGTTTATCGCTCTTCTGAATAGAGTTCCTACTATCAATTTGTGAAATATGAAGATGAATGCAAAATAAATATTTCCTAACAGATTGTTAAACTTTACAACAGTCCTGACTGATGCGATTTGCATATTCTCGTTTTCTAAAGAACAGAAAACCGACACAAAGAAGTCCAAGTGCTTGTCGTTTGCGCCGACAATGATTTCTTCATCGGTTCTTTCTATGATACGATCACGAAAAGTAGCACCAGTCTTCAACCCAAAAGGTTTCATCAAACTATCGCGCAGTTTTAGCATCCATCTAACGGGAAGAGGATAGTTGCAAAACATCCTGTCAAACAGCACATCCACAGTCATTCCCTTTGTGGCTGGTATGCATTCGCTGAAACAGTCGTCATAATCAGCTGGTAAGTATTTGTCAATCAACTGTTCTTTTTCCATTGGTTCATTCTAATAATATGTCCTTCCTCAATTGCGGCAAATGTTGCGATAATGGTTGTTGTGATAATAGGAACATCCAAAGCAAAGCATGCATAGATAGGAATACTCACAAAGAGCAACACCCCCGTGACTTTGTTTGCAGCAGTATGAGGAAACATGAACTTAGCATGTACCACTAATGCCGAAATCTGATTGATAATCTTTATCAATGCAATGATTGCAATCCATATCCACATCCAGTTATCAAGAACAAGGATTGGGAACAATTTCCAGGCACAGCAC
>DCIM01000031.1 GCA_002316005.1 Prevotellaceae bacterium UBA1726
CAATTCTTATGGCAGGACGCGACACTTTCTTCTTGTCTTCTGTCGTGCCGTAGATTTTTCGTGAAAGGAAAAGTGGTAAGTTCACTTCAGTTTATAATTAAAGAACTCGTCCAGGGTAAGCCTCTAATGCCTTTTCAAGAACGATGAGAGCCTTTTCGAGGTCTTCCTTCTTCAATACATATGCAATACGCACCTGATTGATTCCGGCACCAGGAGTGGTATAGAAACCAGCAGCAGGAGCCATCATGACTGTTGCGCCTTCGTATTCAAAGTGCTCAAGGCACCAACGGCAGAACTTCTCGCTGTCGTCGACAGGAAGTTTTGCTACAGTATAGAAAGCACCCATAGGAATAGGAGAGTAAACACCAGGGATGCGGTTCAGTCCGTCAATGAGGCATTTTCTTCTCTCAACATACTCGTCATATACATCACGATGATATTCCTCTGGAGCATCAAGTGAAGCTTCTGCAACAATCTGGCCGATAAGCGGTGGTGAAAGGCGAGCCTGACAGAACTTCATAACAGCCTTACGTACTTCCTGATTCTTTGTGATGAGGGCACCAACACGAATACCACACTCTGAGTAGCGCTTTGATACAGAGTCGATAAGGATTACATTCTGCTCAATGCCTTCAAGGTGGCAAGCCGAGATATAAGGCGAACCGGTATAGATGTACTCGCGATAAACCTCATCAGAGAAGAGGTAGAGGTCATACTTCTTTACCATATCGCGAATCTGGTTCATCTCACGACGAGTGTAGAGATAACCTGTTGGGTTGTTTGGATTACAAATCATGATGGCACGAGTGCGCTCATTGATAAGCTCTTCAAACTTCTCAACCTTAGGAAGCGAGAAACCCTCGTCGATTGTTGTGGCAATGGTACGGATCACAGCACCGGCAGAAATAGCAAACGCCATATAGTTGGCATAAGCAGGTTCTGGTACGATGATCTCGTCGCCAGGATTCAGACATGACATAAAGGCAAACAACACAGCCTCGGAACCGCCTGATGTGATGATGATATCATCAGCAGTTACATTGATGTTGTATCGCTTGTAGTAGTCAACGAGTTTCTCTCTGTATGACTGATAACCCTGTGAAGGAGAATATTCAAGAATGGTGCGGTCGATATTCTTCAAAGCCTGCAGTCCTTCCTTTGGAGTAGGGAGGTCTGGCTGACCGATGTTAAGATGGTACACATGAGTACCACGCTTCTTTGCAGCAGCAGCGAGTGGAGCCAACTTTCTGATTGGTGACTCTGGCATTTCGTGACCGCGAATTGAAATCTCTGGCATTTTTATTTCTCTTATTTGAAAACGAATCTTTTATAGTCTGCATCATCATAATTCTCATCAAAGATGAGCCTTGTGACGCAATTGAAAGGCAAAGTTACGGAAAAAAAACGAGATTAAAGTATGCACCTCCTAAAAAAGTAATTTTCCCCGTGATTTTTTATGTTCTTTTGTGAATAATCCAAATAATTTCCGTACTTTTGCATTTTGAAAGCGCATAAAATGCAGTACACAATCTTTTAGTACTCTTTGCGCCAAAATCTAAAGAAACATAATAAAAAATAATATGAGAACAAGAACAGCAAAATGGTTTGAAACCAAAATTAAGTATGAGAAGCCTGCAGAGGATGGACTTATGAAGACAACAAAGGAAACATATGTTGTTGACGCTTTGAGTTTCACAGAGGCTGAGAAGTCTGTAATGGAAGAAATGTCTTCGTGGATTCGTGGCATTTTCGAAATCACCGACATCAAACAGGCTTCATACAAGGAGATTTTCTTCTCAGAGGATGCTCGCGACGATCGTTGGTACAAGGCAAAGCTTCAGTTCATCACTATCGACGAGAAAACAGAGAAGGAAAAGCGCCAGAATGTTTATTACCTCGTTCAGGCAGCTAATCTTTTCAAGGCTGTTAAGAATATAGATGAGGTGATGGGCAAGACAATGATCGACTATTCTATCGCTTCTGTTGCTGAGACAGCAGTTATGGATGTTTTTGAGCATGTGGCAAACCTTGGCTCAAAGGCTGAGGAGAACGATGTTCCTGAGTACGAGCAGGCTCCTGCTGAATAAGACAAACGAAATATATGTATCCGGTAAAGGAAGAAATACAAAAGATGCTTTCCCGACTGCCAGAGGGTGTAAACCTTGTGGCGGTGAGTAAGTATCATCCTGCGGAATACATTCAGGAGGCTTATTCCGTCGGTCAACGCATTTTTGGCGAGAGTCATGTGCAGGAAATCAAGCAGAAGGTTGAGGTCCTTCCAAAGGATATTCAATGGCATTTTATCGGTCATCTGCAAACCAATAAGGTGAAGTATATTGCTCCTTACATCTCAATGATTGAAAGTGTTGATTCTGAACGCCTTATCGCAGAAATCAACAAGCAAGCCTTGAAATGTGGTAGAACAATAGATATCCTCCTTGAACTGCATCTTGCAGAAGAGGAGACAAAAAGCGGATTGACACCTGAAGAATGTCTCGAATTGCTTGATAGTGGCTTAAAGGAGCGTTATCCGAATGTCCGTATCCGTGGACTGATGACTATGGCTTCTTATACTGATGATGAGAGTCAGATAGAGCGCGAGTTTGAACGTGCGGCTCAGTTCTTTGATGAGGTAAAGGCAAAGTATTTTGCCACAGATGATTATTTCAAGGAGCGTTCTTGGGGAATGAGTGGTGATTATGAACTCGCTATTAAACATCGCTCGACAATGGTCCGAGTGGGAACACTTCTTTTTGGTCCTCGAGTATATTGATTTTGCTGAAACAATTATGGACTATTTGCCAAAGGACCCCGCAATACTCGTGTCAAGCATCAACATGCTACTACGCGATGAGGAATTCGATTCTTTGGAGTCATTATGCTATAACTTCAACCGTGAACCGGCAGAGATAAAGGACTACCTGCAGGTTCATGGTTTTGTTTTTAGTGAACATCAGTTGCAGTTTCGCCCCATAGGGTATGACGAGTAGAGGCAATGGATAAAAACATAATTGAATCGGCCTACTGTTTCTTTCACCAGAAACAACGGATTTATCAGTATTCTACCATGGACTGGCAGAAGGATGATATAGAATATGCCATAGAGAACTATGTTGCATCAATGGACAGCGATTTGTATCTCTTGCTTTCTGGTGGTAGGAATGATTTTCTTCGCAATCACATGACTTTTGCCCGTGATATTCGTGAGGCGGTAGATAAACTTGAACAAATGCTATAATAAAAACAATAATGAAAAAACTAACTATTTTTATCGCGTTATTGTTGTCTGCTGTAACAGCAAATGCTCAGATGACAACAAACAACGGCGTACCTTATCTTTTGTCGCAGACAGTTGACATGAGTGGACAGTTCAATGACCCGACAAACACTTATTTCTGTGCCGATAGTCTTGTGTCATTTGATACAGCGACAGGTTGGGGCGTCACCCGTTGGTCTCGTCAACAGGTCCATCCTCGTCAGGCATTCAATGCCAATGGCTATTGGATTGTTCCTCTCGAGAATCTCGACTTCCCTGGTCCTGCCTACGATCAGAGTCCGGAACTGAAATTCCGCGTTGAACCTGTCAACGAGCGTGTTCTTCGTGTTCGTGTATATACATCGCCAATCATTCCTAAGGATCCAACAGACGAGGTGATGCTCGTTGCTCAACCAAAGGACGGTCGCAGCAAGTGGAAGGTGACAAAGACTGCGAGTGGGGTAGTGTATAAGAGCTCTGAGGGAAGTCTCGAAATTCAGAATTATCCTTGGCGACTTGTTCTACGCGATAAGAATGGTCGTGAACTGACTCGTACTCGTGCTCTGAGCGATAACGACTCAACTCAGGTGAAGACTCATCCTTTCCTCTTCATGAAGAGAGGTTCTGATAATAGTCGTGCCGTAGAACCAGTGTTCAGCCTCTGTCCAGGAGAGAAAATCTATGGTTGTGGCGAATCTGCTACAGCCCTCAACAAGGCCGGGCAGAAACTCAATCTCTTTGTTACTGACCCTCAGGGACCAGAGACTCCTGACATGTACAAACCTATTCCATTCTATTTCTCAAATCGTGGCTATGGCGTATTCATGCATACCGCAGCACCTGTGACAGTTGATTTTGGTAATAGTTATATTGGTTCTACTCGTCTTTATATGGCCGACGAACAGGCAGACTTGTTCATTATGCTCGGTTCTCCAAAGGAGATTCTTAGTGAGTACACCGACCTTGTTGGTCGTCCTGAGATGCCACCACTTTGGTCGTTTGGCACATGGCAGAGTCGTATCTCTTACTTCACAGAGGCAGAAGGTCGTAGTGTAGCTAAGCAGTTCCGCGATAACAAACTCCCTTGCGATGTGATACATTTTGATACAGGTTGGTTTGAGGTCGATTGGCAATGCGATTATAAGTTCAGTCCAAACAACTTCTCTAATCCAGAGAAGATGCTCAAGGATCTGAAGGCTGACGGATTCCACACTTGTCTCTGGCAGTTACCTTATTTTACGCCAAAGAACCGTTATTTCACTGAACTTGTTGAGAAGGGACTTGCTGTAAAGAATGCTGCAGGACAGTTGCCTTATGAGGATGCTGTACTTGACTTCACAAATCCTGAGACTGTAAAGTGGTATCAGGACAAGCTTGCTGGTCTTTTGAAACAGGGCGTTGCTGTTATCAAGGCCGATTTTGGTGAGGCTGCTCCTTATCTTAATGGCGTCTATAGCAATGGTCGTACTGGTCTTTATGAGCATAACCTTTATCCAGTTCGTTATAACAAGGCTGCTTATGACATCATAAAGCAGACTAATAATGGAGAGGGCATCATCTGGGGTCGTTCCGCATGGGCTGGTTCTCAGCGTTACCCACTTCATTGGGGCGGTGATGCTGCAACAACAAACACTGGTCTCCTCGGAAGTATTCGCGAGGGTTTGTCGTTTGGTCTTAGCGGATTCTGTTTCTGGAGCAACGATATCGGTGGATTCGTTACAAAGAGTCCAGAGCAACTCTATCGCCGTTGGTTGCCTTACGGAATGCTTACAAGTCATTCTCGTGTTCATGGTGTAGAAACAGAACCTTGGCTTTACGATAAGGATTTTGTGAAATATTTTCGCGAGTGTGCCGAACTGAAATATGTTCTTATGCCTTATGTTTATGCTCAGGCAAAGGAGTGCACAGAGAACGGTTGGCCAATGCAGAGAGCACTTCTCTTGGAGTATCCTGAGGATCCAGGAGCTTGGCAGATTGATGATGAGTATCTATTTGGTTCTCAGATACTTGTTGCCCCAATGCTCGAGCAAAGCAGCGAGCGTGATGTTTACCTTCCAGGAAAAGACAAGTGGATTGATTATCAGACAGGAAAAGTTTATTCTCCAGGTTGGAACCGTATTGCTCACGGAAAACTTCCTGTTGTGATTCTTGTAAAAGATGGTAGTGCCATTCCAACTGTACCTGTAGCACAGAGTACTGACAAAATCGATTGGTCGAAAATCTCTTGGAAGAAGTTCTCCGTGTCAGGAGGAAAGACCACAGGTTATCTCTTCCGCCCAGGTGATGCTAATGTTCAGAAAGTTGAGTTTTAACATTCTGCATTAATATTATCTATACAAGCCCAGAGGTTGATTCCTTTGGGCTTTTTTTATGTTTTGCTGAATTTTTTACAAAGAAAATTCTTTTTTATTAAATAAAAAACTTATCTTTGCAAAACTTAGGAAACATATTTTTCCCAAGTTGGATGTTAATGCAAAGGTAAATTATTGAATTTCAGTAAGTTAATTCTTACTGGGATAAATATTTATTGCCTAATCATCATTTCCTTAACTCTCAACGCAACAGAAATTCTTGCCTCTATGAGGCTATATTCTCCTAAATTTTCCATAATCAAATTAATTTGTTATTGCAAATTTTATTAGAATAGCAACAAGTTGCAGAATTTCTGACGCAAAGATGCAAAGGACGCAAAGTTTATGAACGAAAACGAATTGTCTAAGGTTGTCTATGACTTGTGCATCAAGATTCATACCGCATTAGGTCCGGGACTTTTGGAAAGTGCCTATGAAGACTGTCTCGAATATGAATTCAAAAAACTGGGAATTCCAATTCAAAGACAGGTTATGGTGCCTCTCGTATATGATCAGCAATTGCTGGGTGATGATTTTAGGGCTGATATGATTGTTGATAATAAGGTGATTCTTGAATTGAAAGCAGTCACGTCATTAGATCCGATTTGTTTCTCTCAGTTGAAAACATATCTCAAAATTACAGGTCTCAAACTTGGAATGCTAATCAACTTTGGTGAAGATAGAGTAGTAAAAGGCATTCATCGAGTTGTAAACGGTCTTTAGTTTCTTAATTCAAGATTCCTTTTCTAAAACCTTGCGTTCTTTGCTTCCTTGCGAAATAATGCTTACGACCGTAGGGCGTTTGGTATTGAGAATTAAAAATGTAAGTTTACTTATAATTTTGAATTAGAAAAGACCCAAATAGAACTCCAAGAGTTCAAAGCATAATCTTTGCGTTGAGATAAAATAATAATTTAAACATCAGATTATGATAAAGTATCGTGAATCTGCCGATGTCAGCATAAGAGTGGCATTGTTGATAGGCGAGCTGTTCGTTGTCAATATTCTGTTGGCAATTGTTCTTTCGTCGTATTTCTATAGCGAGGGCGACATTCTTCCTCACTATAAGCGTGTGATGGTGCTTCTCAGTGTCATCTATGCGTTCTGCAACTTCCATTCAGGAGTTGTACTTCATCAGCGAATTGTCTCTGGCGAGGAGATTTTCTTGCGTGTAATGCAGAACAACCTATGGTTTATTGCAGTTTCATTCTTTGTACTCTGGACTCTCCACTGGCCACTGATGTCGGTGAAGTTCCTCCTGCCATTCTATCTCGGAACCATTATTTTCACAACACTTTATCGTTATATCATACGCCAGTACATAAAGGCCTATCGTTCCAAATCCCGTCATCATCGCAAAGTAGTTTTCGTTGGTCCAACAAATACTATCTATAAGTTTTTCAACCAGATGGCAATTGATCCAACCTGGGGCTATGATGTTCTTGGTTATTTTGCAGATGAGGAGAATGAACACGCAAGCAATCGCGCTCAATATCTTGGTAAACCAGAAGATGTGATTTCATATATTGATGAAAACTCGCAGGATATTGATGAACTGTATTGTACTCTCTCAAACGATCGCAACGATTTCATCAATGTTCTCTTGCCTTATTGCGAGAACCATATCATTCGTTTCTTGAGTATTCCTACGAACTTCAACTATACCAAACGAACAATGTC
>DCIM01000057.1 GCA_002316005.1 Prevotellaceae bacterium UBA1726
GTCCTTGCCAAGACCGTTGAGGATACAACGGAGAGGCTTGTCAGCAGGACGTGACTTGTTAGCCATCTGAGCAATCTTGATAGCACCCTCAGCAGCAGCGAATGACTCGTGACCAGCGAGGAATGCGAAACACTTTGTGTCGTCAGAAAGAAGACGAGCAGCGAGCTCACCGTGACCGATACCTACCTTACGGTCGTCAGCAACAGAACCAGGGATACAGAATGCCTGAAGACCCTCACCAATGTAGTTAGCAGCCTCAACAGCGTTCTTAGCCTTCTCCTTGAGAGCGATAGCAGTACCTACAACATAAGCCCACTTAGCGTTCTCGAAACAGATCATCTGAGTCTCCTCACATGTCATATATGGGTCGAGACCTGCAGCGTCGCAGATTTCGTTTGCCTCTTCGATAGAAGCGATACCGTGCTTGTTCAAGCAAGCGAGGATCTGAGCCATACGGCGATCCTGAGATTCAAACTTAACTTCGCGAATCATATTCTATCCTCCTATTATCCTTTACGTGGGTCAATAAAACGTACTGCACCGTCAGCTTCCTTTGTACGGCCGTAAGTACCTGTAACACTCTTAAGAGCCTCGTTAGCATCAACGCCCTTCTTTACAGCGTCCATGAACTTGCCCATATGAACGAACTCATAACCACAAACCTGGTCGTCAGCATCGAGATACATCTTTGTGATGTAACCCTCTGTAAGCTGGAGGTAACGAGTACCCTTAACCTTTGTACCGTAGAGAGTACCAGTCTGTGAGATGAGACCCTTACCGAGGTCCTCGAGACCTGCACCGATTGCAAGACCGCCCTCAGAGAAAGCACTCTGTGTACGACCGTAAACAATCTGAAGGAAGAGCTCACGCATAGCTGTGTTGATAGCATCACAAACAAGGTCAGTGTTCAAAGCCTCAAGAATAGTCTTGCCAGGGAGAATCTCAGATGCCATAGCAGCAGAGTGAGTCATACCTGAGCAACCGATTGTCTCAACGAGAGCCTCCTCGATTACACCTTCCTTTACATTGAGAGTGAGCTTGCAAGCACCCTGCTGAGGAGCACACCAACCCACACCGTGAGTAAGACCGTTAATGTCTTTGATTTCCTTTGCCTGGATCCACTTACCTTCTTCAGGAATTGGAGCTGGTCCGTGGTTAGGACCTTTGGCAACGACGCACATGTCGTTTACTTCTTTTGTGTAAATCATTTTAACTTAAATATTTAAGAATATAAATAATGTTTATATTGTTAGAAATTCTGGAGTTGTATATTGAAAGTTGGCAAAAGGATTGCGTCCCTACCTTCTTTGCTCTGCAAAGATACAAGAAAATAAGGACAATTCCAAAAATATCGAGGACTTTTTTGGAGTATGAAAGAAAAAAAAGAGGAACAATAAGAGTGGAGAACTAAAAATCCTTCATCTGGATTTGCGACATATCGGATATGTAGCGACGACGGATTTGAAGAATCTGTTCAAGAGTCTCGGCATTGCACGCTTCCGGCTTGAAATCAACAGTAATGTCCCAAGTACCATTACCTTCAAGTTTTTCGACAACACTTCCTACTGTAAGATTTGTAAGCGACACTGCTGGTTGAAAACGGCTTTCGGTTCCCGAATTCTGTCCAAATATTTCCGTAAGAATATTCAAGCGCACCATATTATAGAGCAAATCGCGCACAATACTAATAGAAATACCTGTTCCCTTTTTCAAATCCACAGCAGAATAAGGTTTTTCTGCAGAGTCAAACTGTCGGCAAATTTTACCAAGCAAAAGAAGCGATACTAAAATACGATAGTTGTGTGACTTTGTTGATGCTCCATCAATGACTGCGAACTCTTCAAGGTTCTGGTTTGTAAAGCACAATTCCGCTCCAAAAAGGCAAATGGTCCACGAGAACTGCACCCACAACATGAAGAGTGGTAATGCTGCGAAAGAACCATATATGGCATTGTAATTAGAGATGAACATCTGTGCATTGATATAGAACCATTGCAAAAGAGTCATGGCCACAGCAGCAAGCAATCCCGGTACCAAGGCATACTTGAAACGCACTTGTGTGTTAGGCATGAATACATATAGAGCCGTGAAGCAAAGCCACATCAGAAGGAATGGAATAAGGTCGAGCACAAACTGCATGAGCGGTCCGATGAACTCTGCCCATTCACTCTGCGCGGCAAGAGTAGAAAGAAACAGCGTAATACCCGACATTATGATAATGACAATAGGGACAAGGAAGAAAATCGCGAGATAATCAGTGAAGGTACGCATGATATTCTTCCTATTGCCAACATGCCATATATCGTTGAAGGTCTGCTCTACATCGCGTGTAAGCATAACAATGGTATAGAGCATGAACACAAGACCAATACCGAGGATTATTCCACTCTTGGCATGTTCAAGATAGCTGTTCACGAAACCAATAATAAGGTCGGCAGCCTGTGGTTGACTGGACAGAAGATGGCGGAACCATCCTTCAATGTGGATTGTGAATCCAAAACCGCGGGCAATGGCAAATACCACAGCACAGATAGGAACAAGCGAAAGAATAGTGCTATAGGTGAGAGCAGAAGCTGCTGTGATGACGCGCTTTGTAGTGAAGAACTTAATAGCAAGTATCAATTTCTTCACAATTTCGCAATCTAATAATTTTTGAAACTTTTCCTTCACTTGGGAATTATATTTGCCGGACAATCCGGAATAATATTAATATAAAAACAGTATCCCTATGAGCCGGGTTCTGTACTCTCCGAAGAGAGTGTCTGTCATTTATCTACTCTATGAGTTACCCCATAGCTCTAGCGTTCTACCCTCCATTGCATTCCCGAAGGAAACTCGGGCGGACGACCCTCAGTCAATGGTATACGCGAACTTGCAGCCTCCAGATGAAACAGCCGACATGTCACCATATCGCTGGTGAGCTCTTACCTCACCTTCTCACCCTTACAACATAACCCCATCCGAGGATAGAGCCAGTATTGCGGTTATTTTCTTCTTTCGACACCTACTGTCACCAATAGCTCCTATATTAGGGAGTGGAGTGTCCTTTGCTGCCCGGACTTTCCTCTCGCCACCGAAATGGCCAGCGACAAACCGGGATACTGTTAATTCTTTATTTCTTAGCTTTCTTCTTCAGTTCGAGCTTTGGAATTCTCACCTTCTCTCCTGCCTGGAAAGAAGTCTTGCCACCATTATATGCTTCAATGTAGCACTCCATACCCTCACCGAGATAGAACTTACTGATACTCTTCAGTGTTTGTCCCTGACGGACTGTTATAGTCTCCTGAGTACCAATGATGTTATAAGCTCCTGTGCGCACGCGCGCGTCCATATTATTATATGTATCACTTGCAGCAGGTGCTGGTTTTGCAACAGGTTTTGTTGTTGGTGCAGGCTTTGCGGCTGGTGCTGGAGCTGGCTTAGCAGGAGGAGTAACAACAGGCTTTGCTACTGGAGCAGGTTTTGCTGTAGGAGCAGGTTCTGGCTTAACATCAGGCTTAACCTCTGGTTTAGGAGTCTTGACAAGCGAGATATCGTGCTTTGGTTTTTCAGCCTCTGCAGTTTCATTTGTTGCCTCGTCAGCGCCCAAAGCAGCTTTTTCTGCTGCAAGGGCATCGTCATTTTCTACAGCGTTGTGATGCATATAGTACTCAAACTCCTGTGCACCGACACCACGACCTACATTATAGATGCAATATGCGCCAATACAAAGCAGCATAAGAATGACAAGTGCCAAAACCCAACGAAGCAGGTTAATGATTGTTTTGTTAGTGTTCATATCTTTACGAATAAGTTCTTCACAAATAGGGGCACGAACAGCCGAAGGTGTCTGTTCAAGAATTTCAGATTCTTCTTCAGAAAGTGGTTCTGCAACAGGAAGAGGTTCCGCAGTTGGAAGAGGTTCTTCTGGTGTGGTTGCCGCCGGTTCAGACTCAGTTTCATTTTCCGGTTCTTGTTCTTCCTTAGCCTCAGGTTCTTGTTCTTCCTTAACCTCCGATTCTTGCTCTTCTTTAATCTCAGGTTCCGTTTCTGCCACTGACTCGATTTCTACCAATGGTTCAACAGTTGGAGTTGATTCTTCAACAGGTTCTGCAGAAGGAGCAGATTCCTCGACAGAAGCTTCAGCAACTTCAGAAGAAGGAGTAGTTGCAATAGTTTCCATAGACGCTATAGCATCTATAGTTTCTATAGGGGCTACAGGAACCTCTGGAACTTCAAGAGTTTCAACAACAGGAACTTCTACAGCAGGAGTTTCTACAGCAGGTTCGGTTGAAGGTTCTTGTTCTGTGGTTGAATCGTATTTCTGGTCAATGGCCGTGAAATCGACATTATCGTCCATATCAATTGACTCAAAAGAGGCAAATGGCGAGTTGATTCGATCGCGAACGGCATTCTCTGGAGTGAAAGACAGTTTGTAACGGCCTTCGATGGTGATACGCTCGCCTGTATTCACATTGACACTCTCGCGAGCATTCATCTCTGTGAGTTTGAATGTACCGAGACCCTTCACCTTTACGATTCTGTCAGAAAGGAGTCGCTCGCGGATTATCTCAAAGAGATTAGCAACGAACTCCTCGCTCTCCTGCTCAGTAAGGAGATATTTCTCCTCAAGGCACTGACTGAGTTGCTTTATTCTACTCATCTACAGTACCTCCTTTCTGCATCCTCTCCTTGAGGTTTGTCACAGGTTTGAATCCGAGAACCAGTTTTGGTGGCACGAGCATTTTCTTGCCATTGTTTGGGTTGATGAGAACACGCTCCAGACGCTTCTTTACTTCGAAAGTACCAAACAAAGGCACCTGGAAAGTCTCATTTTCCTCAACCTGCGTAAGCAACTGTTCCATCACAGCAAGCACCATTTTCTGTGTTGCTTGCTGAGTCTGGTTTGTTCGTTGCGCCAGTTCTGTTATGAGTTCCTTGTTATTCACTGTTATTTCAATTTATCTATTTTACTTCACCATAGAGATCAAACTCCTCACTGCCAGTGATGAGCACATCATAGAAACGACCTACGAAAAGTCGCTTTGTTGCAGGGATAAGTACTTCCGGATCAACCTCTGGCGAACAGAATTCAGTACGGCCAATATAGTAGTCGCCTTCCTTGCGGTCAATAATAACCTTCATTACCTTGCCCACTTTCTCAGCCTCTATCTCCGCAGATATATTCTGCTGAATACGCATAAGGCGAGAGAGGCGATCCTGCTTTACATCCTCAGGTACATCATCCTCGTATTTCTGTTCACTTGGAGTTCCAATCTCCTCGCTATATGCAAAAGCACCCATTCGCTCAAAGCGTGCCCACTTTACGAAGTCGCACAACTCGCGGAAATCCTCGTCTGTCTCACCAGGGAATCCCACCATCAGCGTTGTACGGAGATGAATACCCGGAACTTCCTTGCGCATTCGCTCGACAAGGTCGTAGGTATCCTGCTTGCCTAAATGGCGTTGCATTCTTTCAAGTACACCATCAGAGACATGCTGAAGAGCAATGTCCATATACTTGCAGACATTTTCATGTTCGCGCATCACACGAAGCAAATCCATTGGGAAATCCTTAGGATAAGCATAATGCAGACGAATCCACTCAACGCCCGGAATCTCAGCCATCCGCTCCACCAGTTCAGCAATCTTGCGCTCGTGATAGAGGTCTATGCCATAATAAGTCAACTCTTGAGCAATAACCTGGAATTCCTTAACTCCCTGAGCAACAAGACCTTTGACCTCATCAAGAATCTCTTCCATAGGTCGCGACTGATGCTTGCCTGTGATGATTGGAATAGCACAATAAGCACAGTTGCGGTCACAACCCTCAGCAATCTTCAGATAAGCATAGTGCTTTGGTGTTGTGATGTGGCGTTCGTTGGTGATGGCATGGTTATACTCATGACCGAGATCGTTCAGGAGTTCTGTCCAATTGAACTTACCATAATACTTATCCACCTCAGGAATCTCATTACCAAGATCGGCCATAAAACGCTCTGAAAGACAACCCATTACATAAAGGCGCTTCAGTTTTCCATTGGTTTTTCGCTCAGCAAGTTCGAGAATCATATTAATGCTCTCTTCCTGAGCATCAGCAATAAAACCGCAGGTATTTACCACGGCAATATCGCCCGTCAGACGCTCAGCATCATGAGTCACCTCATAGCCTATTGCCTCCAACTGACGCATAAGTCGCTCGGAATCAACAAGATTCTTCGAACAACCGAGAGTAATTATGTCTATTTTACAATTTGACAATTTGCTATTTTCAATTTATTTGCCGAAAAGGCTATCCACAAATTCCTTTCTGTTGAACAACTGGAGATCCTCCATGTGTTCACCAAGACCAATGTACTTCACAGGCACCTTCAACTGATCGGAAATACCAATCACTACTCCACCCTTTGCTGTACCATCGAGTTTTGTAACAGCAAGCGAAGTAACCTGAGTAACTGCCGAGAACTGCTTTGCCTGTTCGAAAGCATTCTGTCCGGTTGTAGCATCAACAACGAGCATCACCTCATCAGGAGCAGTAGGCACAACCTTTGCCATTACCTCCTTGATTTTCTTCAGCTCGTTCATGAGTCCCACCTTATTGTGAAGACGACCAGCAGTATCAATGATTACCACATCTGCACCATTTGCCTTAGCCGAAGAGATAGTGTCGAAAGCCACAGAAGCAGGGTCAGAACCCATCTGCTGCTTAACAACAGTAACACCAACACGCTCACCCCAGATGCAAAGCTGCTCAACAGCAGCAGCACGGAATGTGTCGGCAGCACCAAGATAAACCTTCTTGCCAGCCTGCTTGAACTGATAAGCGAGTTTGCCGATGGTGGTTGTCTTGCCCACTCCATTCACACCTACAACAAGGATGACATAAGGAGTATGGTCGGCTGGGAGGTCCCAGTTATCATTGTCTTCAGTATTGTTTTCTGCAAGCAGAGCAGCAATCTCCTCGCGAAGAATACCATTCAACTCTGATGTAGAAACATATTTGTCGCGAGCCACTCGCTCTTCAATGCGCTCAATAACCTTCAAGGTTGTGTCAACACCCACATCGCTGGTGATGAGCACCTCCTCAAGATTGTCGAGGACATCATCATCAACTGTTGATTTGCCCGCAACAGCACGAGTCAGTTTATCAAAAACACTCGTCTTAGTCTTCTCAAGACCTTTGTCGAGAGTTTCCTTCTTGTTTTTATTGAAGAATCCAAAAATACCCATATAGTTCTATTATATAATGTTTACGCGCGTAATCAAATGCAAAATTACAACTTTTTTTTCAATAAACAAAATTTTTCTTTCAAGGTTGCTGATTTCAATGCAAAAACATAGCCAGATTTACCGCGAATTTTATTTACATCAATCACGCCCCATTGTCATTTAACTGAAATGAGCGTGTCATTCCATTGAAATGAGGAGATGATTTAACTGAAATGACCGCCTCATTTCACTTAAATGACACGATGAAACAACTGAAATCACAAACGCTTGATTACCAGATGGTTACAAGGGCGAAATTTGGACAGTATTCAAAATCAGCAGAAAATCGCGTTTTGAATTATTATTACATATTCCACAACCACACGACAACATAAGGAATTGCTTGAAATCGAGCGTTTTTAGTCAAGGATGACCCAAAGGCATTCAAGCGAGCAAAAACTAAGCATTTTAGCACATGAGAAGGATTTTTTGACAAGCAAACGCAGAAATTATTCTTAAACTTTCTTAAATCTTTCAGCTTTAGGAGATATCAATGAAGCGTATTTCGTAGAAAATTAGTAATTTTGCAGCCGATTTGTTCCGTTCAGGCTCGAATAAGTGGCAATAATATGAGGTTGCACGCCTGCCGGAGATAACGCTATATTTATAAAAATGTACGCAATTGTAGACATGAAGGGCCAGCAGTTCAAGGTAGAAGAGGGTCAGAAGCTCTTTATCCACCATGTTCAGAATGCAGAGGCCGGTCAGACACTTGAGTTTGACAAGGTATTGCTCGTTGATAACGACGGTGCAATCGCAGTTGGCGCACCTACTGTAGAAGGTGCCAAGGTAGTAGTTGAAGTAGTGAACCCACTCGTTAAGGGTGAGAAGGTAATCGTCTTCAAGATGAAGCGCCGCAAGGACTTCCGCAAGAAGAACGGTCATCGCGAGCAGTTCACTCAGGTAGTTGTTAAATCAGTAATCGGTTAAGGAGGAATTAAGCATGGCACATAAGAAAGGTGTTGGTAGTTCTAAGAACGGCCGTGAGTCAGCATCACAGCGACTCGGAGTGAAGATCTGGGGTGGCCAGAAGGTTGTCGCAGGTAACATCATCGTTCGTCAGCGTGGTAACAAGCACTTCCCAGGCAACGGCGTTGCTCAGGGTAAGGACGATACTCTCTATGCACTTGTTGATGGAACAGTAAACTTCCATAAGGGCAAGCACGACAAGAGCGTTGTATCAGTAATACCTGCTGCAGAGGCTTAATTATTAAATAAAACTTATTCCAAACAAACACGAGTCTCCCTGTCTCTCTTCCGAGAGGCGGGGATTCTTGCTTTTATAGCCCCCACTCTAACCTCCCCGAGGGGAGGAGATTTAATGCCAAAACAAACACCACAATTCCTAAATATACAATATTTAGCGCATTTTCTTTGTTGATTCAATTATTTTTTGTAATTTTGCGAGATAAAGTGAAACAACAAAAATAAAAATATATAACTATGTTAACATTAAAACTCATCAACGAAGAAACAGAGCGCGTAATCCGCGGTCTTGAGAAGAAGTGCTTCAAAGGTGCAAAGGAAGCAATTGAAAATGTTCAGGCTATCGACCGACAGCGTCGCGAAGCACAGCAGGCCCTCGATGCCAACAAGCAGGAGGCTAACCAGTTGGCAAAGCAGATTGGTATGCTCATGAAGAACGGCCAGAAGGACGAGGCTGAAGCAGTAAAGGCAAAGGTTGCTGGTTTGAAGGATGCCGCAAAGGATCTCCAGGAGCAGCAGGACAAGGCTGAGAAGGACCTTATGACAGCTCTCTGCCAGATACCAAACATCCCTTACGACGAAGTTCCTGAAGGTCATTGCGCTGAGGACAACTGGGTTGTAAAGTCAAACCTCAAGGAGTGTGTTGTAGGTAAGGACACAGTTGGCAACTGGGATTGCAATCCTGAGAACACAGAGGCAAAGCTTCCTCACTGGGAACTCGCAAAGAAGTACAACCTCATCGACTTCGACCTTGGTGTGAAGATCACTGGTGCAGGTTTCCCTGTATATGTAGGTCAGGGTGCTCGTCTGCAGCGTGCCCTCATCAACTTCTTCCTTGCTGAGGCAAACAAGAGCGGTTACACAGAGATCATGCCTCCTACAGTAGTGAATGCTGCTTCAGGTTATGGCACTGGCCAGCTTCCTGACAAGGAAGGTCAGATGTACCACTGCGACCTTGACGACCTCTACCTCATCCCTACTGCTGAGGTTCCTGTGACAAACATCTATCGCGATGTTATCCTCGATCCTCAGGACCTCCCTATCAAGAACTGCGCTTACACACAGTGTTTCCGTCGTGAGGCAGGTTCTTACGGAAAGGATGTTCGTGGTTTGAACCGTCTGCACGAGTTCTCTAAGATTGAGATTGTACGCATTGATACTCCTGAGCACTCAGCTGAGAGCCACAAGGAGATGCTTGAGCATGTAGAGGGTCTTCTCCAGAAACTCGAGTTGCCATATCGTATCCTCCGTCTTTGCGGTGGTGATGCTTCATTCACTTCTGCTGTTTGCTACGACTTCGAGGTATTCTCTGAGGCACAGCAGCGTTGGTTGGAGGTTTCTTCTGTATCAAACTTCGACACATATCAGGCAAACCGCCTCAAGTGCCGTTATCGTAACCCTGAGACAAAGAAGCCAGAACTATGCCACACACTCAATGGTTCGGCACTTGCTCTCCCTCGTATCGTAGCATCTATCCTCGAGAACTTCCAGACTCCAGAGGGAATCCGCGTGCCTAAGGCTCTCGTTCCATACATGGGCTGCGATATCATCAAGTAACTTTGACGAAGGGCATTAATCAAGCTAAAAACAACAAACAATATGAACAAAATTGTAAAGAAGGAACAATTCTCAGAGAAGGTTTTCCTTTTGGAAGTAGAGGCTCCACTTATTGCAAGAAGCCGTAAAGCAGGACATTTCGTTATCGTACGCGTTGGCGAGAAGGGCGAGCGTATGCCACTCACCATCGCTGATTCGGATGTAGAAAAAGGCACTATCACACTCGTTGTGCAGAAGGTAGGACTCAGTTCTACAAAACTCTGCAACCTCAACGAGGGCGAATATATCACTGATGTTGTAGGTCCTCTCGGTCAGGCAACACACATTGAGAACTTCGGTACTGTTCTTTGTGCCGGTGGTGGTGTAGGTGTGGCACCTATGCTCCCTATCATCAAGGCTTTGAAGGCAGCTGGCAACAGAGTAATCTCTGTACTCGCTGGTCGTTCAAAGGAACTGATTATTCTTGAGGATCAGGTTCGCGAGCATTCTGACGAGGTTATCATCATGACCGACGATGGTTCATACGGCCAGAAGGGCGTTGTGACCGTTGGTATGGAACAAGTTATCCAGCGCGAGACAGTAAACAAGTGTTTCGCCATCGGCCCTGCCATCATGATGAAGTTCTGCTGCCTCCTCACAAAGAAATACAATGTATCTACAGATGTGTCTTTGAACACAATCATGGTTGACGGTACTGGTATGTGTGGTGCTTGTCGTATCACCGTTGGAGGAAAGACAAAGTTCGTTTGTGTTGACGGACCTGAGTTCGACGGCCATGAGGTTGACTTCGACGAGATGTTCAAGCGTATGGGTGCTTTCAAGCCTGCAGAAATCGAGGATATGAAGAAACTCGAGGAGCATGTTTCTTGTGCTTGCGAAGCTAGCAGCTCTAGAGAATCTAGTGGTCCTAGTCTTTCTACTGAAGGCATGACAACAGATACTCCTCTTGCTGAACTCACCAACCGCGATGCTGAGTGGCGTAAGGAACTCCAGAAGGCAATGAAGCCAAAGGAGCGCACAGAGATTGAGCGTTGCAAGATGGGCGAACTCGACCCTGTTTATCGCGCAACAACCCGTACAGAGGAGGTAAACACTGGTCTTACTGTTGAGCAGGCCCTCACAGAGGCTAAGCGTTGTCTTGACTGTAAGAATCCTACTTGTATGCAGGGTTGTCCAGTAAGCATCAACATTCCTTCTTTCATTAAGAATATTGAGCGCGGTCAGTTCCTCGAGGCTGCAAAGGTGTTGAAGTCTACTTCTGCCCTTCCTGCTGTTTGTGGTCGTGTATGTCCACAGGAGAAGCAGTGCGAGAGTCAGTGTATGCACACAAAGATGAACAAGCCTGCTGTTGCCATTGGTAACCTTGAGCGCTTTGCTGCCGACTACGAGCGCAACTCTGGTAAGATTGCACTTCCTGAGGTTGCCGAGAAGAACGGCATTAAGGTTGCTATCGTTGGTTCGGGCCCTGCTGGTTTGTCTTGTGCAGGCGACCTTGCAAAGGCAGGATTTGATGTTACAGTGTTCGAGGCTCTTCACGAAATCGGCGGTGTGTTGAAGTATGGTATTCCTGAATTCCGTCTTCCAAACGCTATCGTTGATGTTGAGATTGAGAACCTCCGCAAGATTGGCGTAACCTTCGTGAAGGATTGTATCGTTGGTAAAACAATCACAATGCAAGAACTTGAGGCTGAAGGCTTTAAGGGTATCTTTGTTGCTTCGGGCGCTGGTCTTCCAAACTTCATGAATATCCCTGGCGAGAACTCTGTAGGTATCATGTCTTCAAACGAGTACCTCACTCGCGTAAACCTGATGGATGCTTCTAATCCTGAGAGTGATACTCCAATCATCAAGGCTAAGTCTGTTATGGTTGTTGGTGGTGGTAACACTGCTATGGACTCTTGCCGTACAGCAAAGCGTCTTGGTGCAGAGCGTGTATTCATTGCTTATCGTCGTTCGGAGGCAGAGATGCCTGCTCGTCTTGAGGAAGTGAAGCATGCTAAGGAGGAGGGCATTGAGTTCCTCACTCTCCACAACCCAATCGAGTATATTGCCGACGAGAAGGGAAATGTTTGCCAGGTTAAGTTGCAGGTAATGGAACTTGGTGAGCCTGATGCTTCTGGCCGTCGCAGTCCTGTTCCTGTAGAGGGCAAGATTGAGACAATCGACATCGACCAGGCTATCGTAGCTGTTGGTGTAAGTCCTAACCCACTCGTACCAAAGTCGGTGGAAGGTCTTGAACTTGGTCGCAAGAACACAATTGCTGTAAACGAAAAGATGCAGTCGTCTATCCCTACAATCTTCGCTGGTGGAGATATCGTTCGTGGTGGTGCAACTGTAATCCTTGCTATGGGCGACGGTCGTAAGGCTGCTGCTTCAATGATTGAAATGCTCACAGCAAAATAATAAAACATACAAATTATGACAATGAAGAAGGTTTTCTTGCTGTTACTGGCATCCTCTATCTGCTTTAGTCCTGCTTTTGCTCAGAAGCGTAAGTCGAAGGCTAAGGCAAAGAAGGTAGTTGTTGTGGTGCCGGAAAAGACTCCTGAGGAAAAACTCTTCGAGGAATTGTTGCCTTCAACGGCAAAGATAATGTTCATTGACAGTGTGGTAGTTGATAAGGCCGAGTTCCTTAAGCGACTACCCCTTGCCAGTGAGATGGGTAAGGTGAGTGTAAGCAAAGAGCGCACCAGTTTTGTCAACGAGTTTGAGAATACTTGCATCTTTGCTTCGGGCGACACCATCACTGGTCGTCACCTTTACATGACCCACAGATACGGAACAAAATGGGAAGAGCCTTCGCTGCTCAGCGAACTCCCTCAACCGATGGCAGACTATCCTTTCCTCATGCCTGATGGCGTTACTCTCTACTTTTCTGCAGAGGGCGAAGGAACAGTTGGCGGTCGCGACATCTTCCGTACTACCTACAATGCCGACGATGCTCATTTCTATGAGGCAACAAACATGGGTATGCCTTTCAATTCTCCTGCCAACGAGTATCTGCTTGCTTTCAGCGATCTGGATAATCTCGGTTGGCTCGTGAGCGACCGCTATCAGCCGGAGGACAAGGTGTGCATATACACTTTCGAACCTACTGCCCAGCGTCAGACATTCGACGAGGACACCGACGAGAGTGTGTTGAAAAGCTATGCCCTTACAGAGCAGATAAAGGACACATGGCAGTTTGGCGACCGTACGGCGGCTATCCAGCGTCGTGATGCTATGCTTGTTCGTATGAACAGCAAGCAGACCACCGACAGAGTGGAATTCGTTGTAAACGACCAGACAACCTACACTTCATTGTCAGACTTCAAGAGCGCAAACGGTAAGAAGAAGTATCAGGCGATTGTGGCCGACCGCAGTAAGCTGGTTCAGTTGCAGTCCCTACTCGACTCTTCTCGCACGAGATATGCCGATGCATCAAAATCAAAGAAATACGAGATAGGCCGTCAGATCAAATCTCTTGAGGAAGAAGTAAACGCTCTCGAGACTGATATCGCAAAAGCCGAGAAGGCACTGCGTAACGCAGAGAGTAAGTAACCACCCCCTTTGCGAGGCAACTCGCAATGCATAACACTCTATTAAAAAATGCAATATTTTCCTGAATCTGAACTGATTATCAACGAAGACGGAAGTATTTTCCACCTTCATCTCAATCCTGAATATCTCGCCGACAAAGTGATTCTCGTTGGCGATCCTGGACGTGTTTCTCTCGTTGCATCGCATTTCGACACTATAGAACACGAGGTGTCAAGCCGCGAGTTCCGCACCATCACCGGTACTTACAAAGGTAAGCGCATTACCGTTCAGTCTACTGGTATCGGCTGCGACAACATCGACATCGTAATGAACGAACTCGATGCTCTTGCAAATATCGATTTCAAGACACGAACAGAGAAACCAGAACACCGCACATTGACGGTTGTCCGTATCGGTACTTGTGGCGGACTTCAACCAGAGACTCCTATCGGCACCTTCGTAGCATCGGTAAAGAGCATCGGTTTCGACGGTTTGCTCAACTACTACGCTGCGCGTAATGAGGTGTGCGACCTTGAACTCGAGAAGGCGTTCCGCGAGCACATGAACTGGAATCCGGTAAAGGGTGCTCCTTATGTGGCTACTGCCAATGCCGAACTCATCGACCAGATTGCCGGCGACGACATGTATCGTGGCATCACTGTTGCCTGTGGCGGTTTCTATGGCCCACAGGGACGCCAGATTCGCATGAAGACAGAAGATCCCGAGCAGAACAAGAAGATTGAAGCGTTCCGTTATGGCGACTTGAAGATTGCTAACTTCGAAATGGAATCATCTGCCCTTGCTGGTCTTTCGTCAATCCTCGGTCATAGAGCAATGACCTGTTGTATGGTTATTGCCAATCGCTATGCAAAGGAGATGAACACAGCATACAAGAACAAGATTGACGACCTCATCAAACTTGTAATTGAAAGAATATAAAGCCTCACCCCCAGCCCCTCTCCCCCATAAGGAGAGGGGAGCAAATAACAATAATTTGAGTACAACAATCTGCGCACCAGCTACAGCATCAGGCGGAGCTATTGGAATAATCAGAGTATCCGGTCCTGATGCTGTTGCTTTTACAAATGCTATTTTCAGCAAGGATATATCCCAGGCAAAGGGATATACTATGCACTATGGCCAGATTCCTGGCATCGACGAGGTCCTCGTAAGCGTCAGCCGTGCACCTCATTCATATACGGGAGAGAACACTGTTGAGATTTCCCATCATGGTTCGAGCTTCATCAAACAGGCCATCATCGAGCGCCTTCTTCACGAGGGATGCGAGATGGCACGCCCAGGAGAGTTCACCCAGAGGGCATTCCTCAATGGTAAGATGGACCTCTCGCAGGCAGAGGCCGTTGCCGACCTTATAGCATCGCAGAATGCTGCCACACATCGTATTGCCTTGCAGCAGATGCGAGGCGGATATAGCATCAAGTTGAGCCAGCTCCGCGACAAACTCCTTGAGATGACTTCGCTTCTTGAACTGGAACTCGACTTCTCTGAGGAGGATGTGGAATTTGCTGAGCGCGAGAAACTCATCCTGCTTGCCAACGACATCAAAGCGGAGATTACACGCCTCACCGATTCCTTCCGTCTTGGCAACGCCATAAAGAACGGTGTTCCTGTGGCTATCATCGGTGCACCGAATGTGGGCAAGTCAACACTACTCAACGCCCTACTCCACGAAGACAAGGCCATTGTATCGGAGATTCAAGGCACCACACGCGACACCGTTGAAGATACCATCACCATTGGCGATATCACATTCCGATTTATTGACACTGCGGGTATCCGCCATACTGACGACACCATAGAACGCCTTGGTATAGAACGCAGTATCAAAGCCGCCGAGAAAGCGCAGATTATCATCCTCATGCGCGACAACGAGAGTGACTATCCTGCCATCACCATTCGCGACGACCAGACTGTCATAAAAATTGTCAACAAGCAAGACACTTGCAACACTCCTCTTGGGGAGAACGAGAGGGCTCTCTCTGCCCTCAACGGCATCGGCATAGACGCATTGGAGAAGCAGTTACTTGCCGCCATCCCTACTGCCAACAACGACGAACTCCTTGTCACCAACCTCCGTCACTACGAGGCGTTGAGCAGAGCGAAGGAGGACATCACCCGTTCTATTGAATCCCTTGAACTCAACATCAGTGGCGACATTGTAAGCGAGGACCTCCGTCAGTGTCTTTTCCATCTTGGAGAGATTCTCGGCAACATCACTTCCGATGAAGTACTTGGCAACATCTTCAAGAACTTCTGCATCGGTAAGTAGCTGATAATCAATATAATACACCAAATATTAGTAACTATCAGAAAGTCACCTTGTTGGGTGGCTTTCTGCTTTTTAACACTTAATCGTTACTATTTGTTTTTATCCGATTTTAATAGTAATTTTGGCTCAAATTTCATTCGAGCCCCTAAATTTCGTGTCTTTTCGTAGGTATGAAAATGCAATTCGGGAACCAATGTGAGAAAAAGTGAGACACCTCAAACCGACTCCATTACCCGACACTTGCAATTTGGGGCATAAGAGTGAGAAATACTGAGAAAATGTGAGACGCATTGAGACAAAAACAGCGACCTCATGCGACCTCGTCTATACACCAAAATTACACCAATATGAAGATTCTAAAGAACTGTCTTGTCTGTGGAAACGAGTTTATAGGCTCCACGATGGCATCAAAGTACTGCTGCAGAAAGTGCGAACGTGTTGCCTTTCGGAGGCGAGAGGCAGAAAAAAAGAAAAAAGAACGGGAAAATGAGAGTCCCGTTATTCCCAATGAAGTTGAAAACAAGCCATTCCTAACCCCAAAAAACCTACAGGATTTGCTTGGTGT
>DCIM01000072.1:0-4005 GCA_002316005.1 Prevotellaceae bacterium UBA1726
TACTGGTGTAACATTCCTAACGCTGACGAGCCTTTGGCTGTTGGTGATAAGATTTCTATCACTGGTAAGTTGATGAAGTACAACACAACACCTGAGATGAAGAACGGTGATGTTGTAATCATCGAGAAGTCATCAGAGGAAGTTCAGACAATCGTTGCTACTGCTGCTGAGGCTTATGCAGTAGGTGCTGCTCTTGAGTCGGGCAACTCAACAAAGGAGTTCTACGATGTAACTGCTTATGTAGAGACTGTAACTTATGCATTCGCAAACGGTACTACATCATTCACAATGACCGATGTAAAGGGCGAGGCTGGTACAGGTCTTCTCGCTTACAAGGTTCAGATTGCTGAGGCTGTAACTGAAGGTGCAAAGGTTCGCGTTGTTGCAAAGATCAAGAACTACAACGGAACTGTTGAGCTCGACGGTGGTAAGTGCGAAATCATTGAGAAGGGCGAAGAGGTAGTAATCGGCGGTCTTGACACATTCGAGAACGGTGGTTTCGAAACTTGGGCAACAGAAAATATTGCAAAGGGCTGGAAGTCAACAACAACAGCTTCTACAGGTACTACAGTAAAGAGTACAGACGCTCGTAGTGGTGAGTATGCTGCTTGCGTGAAGAACGGTACAGCAAACGCTCGTCTTGCTTCGAAGGAATTCAAGCTCCCTGCAGGTTGGTACACATTCCAGGTATATGCTAAGTCGGCAACAGAGACACAGGCTCAGGCTCGCGCTGGTATTGCTCCTTGGAACGCAGCAGAGAACAAGATGGGTTCTTACATGTATGGCAAGTACACTGAGTTGCTGAGCCAGACAGAGTGGACACTCGTTTCTTACACATTCGAACTCACAGAGGAGACACAGATCAACCTCGTTGTGATGAATCCAAAGTCAACAGATACTGCTACTTATGGCGACCTCCTCGTTGACGATGCAGAACTCCGTGCTGCTACAGAGGAAGAGATTGCTGCTGCAGGCATCAACGCTGTTAGCGTAGAGGCTAATGACGGTGCAATCTACAATGTTGCTGGTCAGCGTGTAGGCGAGAACTATAAGGGTATCGTTGTTAAGAACGGTCGCAAGTTCCTTGCAAAATAAAAAGCCCCTCCCCGGCCCCTCCCCCTTAGGGGAGGGAGGCTAAATAATTAATCCCGCAGGTCATGACGGCTTGCGGGATTATTGTTTTTATAGGCGGCGAGACCGAGTCTCACCGCACGGGACATTAAAGGAATTAATCAAAGACAAGGAGGGGATTAATTGAGGACAAGGAGGGGATTAATTGAGGCGGAGGAGGGTGATTTCGGATGGGGCGCCGACACGCATTGGCATTGTGCCTCCTATGCCGATGTTGACATAGAGATGCTGGCCATTCTCGCTATACAGGCCCGCGTGTTCCTTATATATAAAGGTGGAGACATAGAACAAACCGAAGATGCTCATCTGACCGCCATGAGTGTGACCAGAGAGCGTGAGAGGGATATCGGTCTTACCTACCACCTCCCCCTTCCAGTGGGTTGGGTCGTGGGTGAGGAGGATATGGCACATGCCTTCTGTTCCCTCCATAGCCTTCTTCAAATCGCCACGCTTCACTACACTGTGGACACCCATACTCTGATTCTCAGAACCCACAATGGCAATGCTATCGCCTCCACGACGGATGACGGCATTCTCGTTGAGGAGCAGATTCCAACCCAACTGCTCACGCTCCATAGCGATGAGTTTATCAAGGTGGGTGGCACGCTCGCGATCACTCATCATTCGGTTGTAAGGCAGATAGTCGTGATTGCCAAGAATGGAATAGACACCGTCCTTCGCCTTCAACTGACTGAGGATTGGAATGAACGGAGTCAACTCCTCCTCAGTGAGAGAGACAAGGTCGCCTGTGAAAAAGATAGCATCAGGCTGGAGGGCGTTTATCTCGTTGACAATCTGCTGTATTCTCTCCTCGTGACCAGCAAAGCCATCAAGATGCAAATCCGAGATATGCACAGCCTTGTAGCCCTTGAACGCCTCTGGCAACTGCGACAGTTCGAGGTTGACCGTCTTCTGTTCATGACGGAAACGGCCCCATATATTACCATAGACTGCAAGCACAACCCAAAGCACAACAAGCGAGAGGGCGGTCAGTCCGAATGGACGATAGGAACAACGGAAATGGAACAACCAACTCAGTCCTTTAACAACAAGATAGACGAGATGGGGGAAAATGAACACAATAAGCCCTATGAAAAAGAGCGAGAAGAAGAAAAATTTCATCGGCGTTCGAAAATAGCGTAACTCTTGATGGCAAGGAAATAGAAGGCAACGCCTACTACCAAACCAGCCAAAGCGTCAATAAGATAATGAGCCTGAATGTAGAATGTGGCGAAGAACATCAGTACTGCCAAAGGCAATACCGAGAAGAACACCTTGCGGTTTCGGGTGCGCCAGAGAAGGAGCATGCAGACCGTAGTTACTCCCACATGACTTGAAGGGAAAGCCGCCGTTGGTCGTTCGCCCGCCCATTTAGCCACTTCCACAAGATGCCAGAATATGCCACCCGTCCATCCTGGAGAAGGCAGACAATCGCCCTGAAGGTCGTGATGTGTCTCGAAATAATTGCCTATTGCAGGGAATACTCCTTGTTCGATGACATCGAGTCCCACGGCCTTGAAATAGAAGGTTGGACCAGCCACAGGCACGAAGATGAAAACAGCATAAAACAGGAAGAATGCGGACATGATGACATACACCGCCTTCATGAATTCCTGCTTGCGGCAGAAGAAATAGAACAAGGCAGTGAAGACGATAATAGGGTAATAAGAGAAATAACCCAAGTCGAGCGGTTCGGACACAATGCCCCAAGGCAGAAGACGCGAGAACTCGATGGAAGGCTGACAACCGAAGAGAGTCTGCTCAATGTCGCAGAAGACATGGTCGAGATTGTCAAAGCAACGGTTGAACTCGTAGGTGTCGGGGTACCAATCGGCAAGCATCACCATCTGCACCACCACTCTGGCAAGCAATACCAGACGGCAAGGCAGGAGGCGATAGATGCCCCACATGGCAAACATCAGAACCAACACACGCACACGGAAAGAGAACATCTCACCTGGAGTATGAAGGCGAGTGTACATCACCGCCATCAAGACTGAGGTGAAAAGAAGATACACAAGGATGGCCCATTCCAACGGAAGGAGTCCCTTTGTGGGTTTCTTTTCGAGTGTGAAGAGTTCTTTTATCTTATAACCAGCCATTGTTCTTATACCATTCAATACTTAACTTTACACCTTCGCGGAGTTTCACCTTTGGCTCATAGCCCAGTTCCATCATTGCCGTGCCTACATCACAACGCCAGTTGCGCTGCGAGAGGATGTAGAACTTGTCCTTGTTGAGGGCAGTCATTTTGCCCGTGATTTTTGCCCACCAACCACCGATATTGCAGATTACCTTGAGCAACCAGACTGGTACTGTGATGCGAATCCACCAAGGATTGCCCAACTCCTCGCGAATCATATCGCTGAAGTCGCGACTATTGTAAACCTCACCGTCGGTAAGGAAATACTTACGCCCCGACTCCTGCTTGTCGAGCGAGAGGAACACCGCCTGGACAACATCCGTGACATAGACGAAGGTGATGTCCTGCGGTTTGTAGCCAACAGCAAAATCGACATGTTGCTTTATGCTCTTTGCCATGAGGAAATAGTCCTTCTCGCGAGGGCCATAGACACCCGTTGGACGCAGGATGACATAATTCAACTGGTCGCGTTTGGTGCGAAGGAAATTCTCGGCATAGAGTTTCGACTTAGCATAATCGGTGTTTGGATGTGGGTCATCGCTTAGCAGAATGTCGAGATGAGGATAACTGTCGCGAATAGGGCCGAAGACCGAAAGCGAAGACAGATAGACAAACTTCTTCACTGGCATATTCAATGCAAGAATGGCATTGACGAAATGCTTTGTGCCTTCGGTGTTGACACGATAGAAGGTGTGGTGATTCTTGCATTTTGTCACTCCTGCAGCATGGAC
>DCIM01000072.1:4110-20471 GCA_002316005.1 Prevotellaceae bacterium UBA1726
GCCTTCGAACTGGTGCGGCGCACAGCAGCCCAAGTCTCAAAACCCCTGTTGAGGGCTTCTTCAACAATGAAACTGCCAATAAAACCGGTGGCTCCTGTAACAAGAATCTTCATTTCCTTAAATATTTTTCGTATGCAAAGTTACGGGTTTCTGCACACAATACAAAATAATGATGGTGTTTTTTTAAAGGACAAAGGTTATTTATTGACCACCAAATGCGAAAAATTGAATGATTTTAACAGGAATAGTGACTGTATGGCTGTTCGTTATACATCCTTAACCTAATTTAGCAACATAAAAGGTAAACTATTTATGAAAACAAAGGTCTTATAAGCATAGTAACAAAAAAAATGAGACTTTTTTTATGAGAAAAACTAATCCTCCAGGCATTTGCCTTGCATTATTATGTGCAGTTATGATTTCCGCGTGTAGCCAGAACTGGAATTGGGATGATTCCTTTCCTGACGGAGGCGGTGGAGGCGGTATGTGGGGAGGAGGCTCAAGCAGTGGAGTCATCAGTTTTGATGTCCTGAGCACCTTCACCGTAAAGACGAATACCGAGGCTCTGGCCGAGACAGAAACCGTTCCTACGGACGAGAATGACGAGTACTACAACGACTATGTGGAGAACAACTTCTCGGCAAAGAACACAACAACAGTCACCTTCAATGGAGGAAACGCCACTGTTTCGGGCATTGTAGATGGTGACACCATCAATGTAAACGGAGGCAATGTGGAAGTTCGCGCCCATAGTAAGGGTTTGACTCTGGCTGTGTCGGGCACCACAACCGAAGGTTCGCTGAAGATTTACAGCGAGAAGAAGTTTCAGTTGAAACTCAACAACGCCTCTATCACCAATCCTGATGGTGCGGCAATAAACATCCAGAACGGTAACTGTTTCTTTGTGCTTGCTGGCACTAACAGCCTCAGCGACGGAGAGAGTGCCACCTACTCCACTACAGAAGGTGAGGACATGAAAGCAGTGTTGTTCAGTGAGGACGACTTGCGAATAAGTGGCAATGGCTCTCTTGCAATAACAGCACAGAACAAAGTGGGCAAGGCTGGCATCTCGAGCGATGATGCTGTGTTTATCCGCCCATTCACCAATATTCAGGTTACTGCCAACTCATCGGCAGGAAACGGCATAAAGGCAAATGACGCAATCATTATCAAGGGTGGTGTACTGAACATCGAAACTGCGAGCAATGGCAGTAAGGGATTATCGTCTGACTGCTATATGCAGATTGACGGCGGTCGTGTGACGGCAATCACTACTGGTGGTGTGGATGCAACGAATAGTGCAGATCCAAGTGGTTGTGCAGCCATCAAATGCGACAGTGTGCTGCGTATCAATGGCGGTGAACTGTGGCTCAAGAGCACTGGTCAGGGTGGAAAAGGTATCTCAGGCGATGAAGCGATGTATATTGACGGTGGTGACATATATATCATTACCGAAGGAAAAATCTACGGTACTACAAGCAGCAATAATGGACCATGGGGCGGTTCGTCATCGAGCACTTCCGTTTCGCCAAAGGGAATCCGTTGCGATAAGGACATAACCATCTCGGGCGGAAACATCTATATCCGCACTTCCGGCACGAACGGAGAAGGTATTGAGAGTAAGGCAACACTCTCGTTCACTGGCGGTAACACTGCTGCATTGGCTTATGACGATGGTTTCAATGCCAAGACCATCAACATCAGCGGTGGAAAGGCTTTGGCGGTGTCGTCAGGCGACTGTGACGGTATTGACTCCAACGGAGCAATAAAGGCTACGGGCGGTGTACTGATTGGCGTTTCTTCTACGCTCAGCAGCGAAGACGGCCTCGACCACGAGAGTACTATGACCATCAGCAATGCTACTGTCATCGGTCTTTGTGGCAGTGGAATGGAAATGGGCGGTACGCAGATTAGCGGGCATTACATCAAGACAAACATAACCGGAAATCAAGGCGATTATGTGGCATTGACGGATGGTTCAACACCTCTCGTGACCTTCAAACTGCCAAGAAACTACAGTTCGGGTAAACTGATTCTCAGTACACCTTCCATGGCATCGAGCACTTATACATTACAGACAGGCGTCACCCCGACAGGAGGAACACTGTGGATGAACTATCTGGAAGATTGCAAGAGTGTTTCGGGAGGTAGCAGTACTTCGGTAAAAAGCAATTAAAAATCTTTTCTCTTTTTATTAAACAAGAATTATCAAAATTAACAGAATTATTTTTTGAGATTTTGAGCGAAGCGACTACCCATTACTCCATCACAATTTTCTTTCCGCCACGAATATATATTCCCCGCTTTGAAGGATTGTCAACTCGGCGGCCTTGAAGGTCATAGAGATAGTCATTATCCGCACATTTCACATTCACATCCTTGATGGCGTCAATGATATCGCCTGTGCCGAATCCCGCCTCGTTGTTAGGACGGAGATACACATCATCAATGGTATCGTAGAACACAGGCATATTGTCCTCATTACGCAAACGAGGAATGTAGTTGTGAAGGAGTTTCGATGAAGGTGAATAAATCTTTATGCCGTAGATACGACCGAAATAAGGATAATCCTGAAGACCGCTGAAGAGCGTGAGTCGCTGGGTAGTGGTGGTGTAGTTCGAGCGGTTTGTCACTGTCGTCTCGCCATTGATGGTGATATCGGCAAGGCGGGCAGCAATGTTGTATCGCGTATTGAACTCATGGGTAGAGAAACCGTTGTTTATGTATCCACCAACGAAGTATGCCCACTTGTCGCCTTCCGGATTCACATAGACGGAAATACCATCGGAATAGGAACTACGCCCGCTGCAAACTGCACGCCAGTTGCCTACGAATGGTGTTGCTGATTCTGTCTGCTCATACGACATACAATCGATTTCGAGTTTTGTTGCCTTTCCCGGCACATAGCCTGTGTCGAACATATACATATAATTGGCATCCTCGCCTTGATAGTCGATATATTCAACATCCGAATAGGTGAACTTATCCTCACCGAATATCGGGCGATCCCATTCGTTATGGTTCTTTGCACCAACGATATAAGGCCAACCGGCACTGTCCCACTGCACTTGCTCAAGGAAGAGACAACGGCCAGCATCAACATTGCTTGCCTGATAGCCGTGGAAAAGAATCCAGTCCTTGCCTGTCTCATCGGTGATAATCTCCGAACAGTGGCCGGTTCCATAGGCATAATCGTGATTTGCCTCAAGAAGCAACGACATATTGCCTTCCATGGCTTTCTTGCCACTCTTGCTGAGGTAAGGGCCCTTGATGTTCTTTGAACGGGCAACAACCATGTGATATGTTGAATTGGCTTTTTCGCAACACGAGCCTGCCGAACCAATCAGATAATAGTAATCGCCATGTTTGTGGATATATGTGCCTTCGGTCAATGTGCCTGAAATCTGGAATTTCTCCGCCCCTTCTTTCAAAGAAAGACCATCGTCGGAGAGTTCAATGCCATAGATACCGCGGAACGAACCCCAGAAGAGATACTTCGTACCATCCTCAACCTCAATATAGAATGGGTCGATAGAGTTCTGTACGCCTATCTCGCTCGAAATGAACAGTTTGCCATGATCGGTGAATTTCCCCGAAGGGGATGTGGATGATGCAACACCAATGCCGCAAGTCCATTCGCCGCCCCATGTTGACATCGAATAGTACATCACGAACTTATCACCTATCTTGTTAATATCTGGTGCCCAAACACCACCGCCTTCAACGAATGTAGGACGGGTTGACTCATAGAAAGAATCGCCCACACTGGTCCATGTGACAAGGTTTGCCGACTTGTAGATTGGAACTTTTCGTCCTGTGCAATAGGCGTAGAAGATATTTCCGTCGCGGATGATAGTTGGATCTGGGAAATCCTTCGCCAGCACTGGGTTGGTGTAGTGGTATTTGTCTGCGGCAACAGCCATTGTTGAGCAGAGCAATGCCAATGACAAAATAGTGAGTCTGATAAAAGTTTTCATATTGTTTTTGGTTTGGTTTATTTCTTTATACGGAGTATTGTCAGCGAGTTGGCTGGCAATGTGATGGATGCCTTAGGGAAAGTAAGTTGTCGGTGTTCCTTGCGAGGTACGATGAGGTCAGGATTGTCAATAGAGTTCTCCGCATTTGGCGAATCGGCACTGATGGTGATTACTTCGGCCTCAGCCACTCCATTTACCTTTCCTTTCAAATCAAGATTCAATGCCCATTCGCGGTTCTCGCCATTCACGAGTTTCACGATGACATCATTCTTGCCTTCGTCCAATCCAGCCACAGCATAATGGCGTACAAGTGGCTGAAGGGTATAGTCCTCAACAAGCCTACCGTCAAGATAGATTTTCCACTCGTTTTGAGCAATATCGACAGTCACATAATACCACTGACCTTCGTTTATCTTTTCTACATTACGATAGTTGAAATAGTTGGTGTAATCGCCATTCTTCCGCTCTCCAAAGATGGTACTCTCGTTCTGATGACTGCCCAGTTCGGCCATGTAGAAGTTCTTCGTGTCCTTACCACCAAACATAAGTCGGCAGGCTTCCTTTCCCGAGTTCTTCTTCATGCGGAAGGCAATAGTGTAGTTACCCTCGAAGGTCTTGTCCATCCAGTAGAATTTGTTGTTGCCATCTTCCTCCAATGACCAGTAGTTTACATCGCTCAAAGGGTTTTTGTTCTGATAGAGAATGGTGAACTTATCCGTTGCCTTATCAGTTGTTCCAACAACAAAATCCTTTATCTCAATCTCATTGCCGAAAGTTGAGATACCAATCTTTCCCGATGGGAAATTCGGTGTCTGTACTGCTCGCATCGAAGGATTGATTTTGGTCGTGAGGTTATAATCAGGACGGTTTTCGTTGAACATTTTCACCATGTGATAGTTCGAACGACCGAACACCTTACTGTTGTCATAACAGATGAGGTGGCGTGTACCGTTGTGGATATTTTGGAAAAGCGGTGCAAAGGATGTCATACGCACTCGTTCGCCGTTTCTCTCGCAACCCGTAAGGAATGCAGCCTCGGCCAATGCAGCATACATATTGGCACCTCCTGCAGCATACTCGCCGATATAGATGTTCGACTTATACTGCTCTGGAATCTCATCAAAGACATTCGCCGCACGATAGAACCAATCGGCATTTTCGTAGTAGTGGGGATCAAACAAATCCATATCGCCACAATCGGAAATCTCAGGATGGAACATCAGTGCACAGATTATCTCCAACTGCGGATATTTCTTGCGAATGGCATCGCGGAAGAGTTTGTAATGCTCGGCATATCGCGGTCCTACATTCTCGTTGCCTATCTCCACATATCGCAGCGGGAATGGTTTCGGATGTCCGTTCACGGCTCGCTGATGGCCCCAGAAGGTACTCTCATCGCCAATGGCATATTCAATGGCGTCAAGGCAATCCTGTATCATCAGTCGGAGCGAATCGCCTTCCACATAGTCACCTCCACGGAAGAGGCAACTCATTCCTGCATTGCACACATACATTGGGTCAATATTCGCATCCTCGCAGAACTGCAAAAACTCATGATAGCCGAAGCCATAGGTGTTGCGATATCCCCAGAGGTCGTATTCGCCAGGGCGTGTCATCGGATCACCAAGGGTTTTCTTCCAATCCACAGCATTCTCGATGTTGATGCCTTCAAGAATGCAACCTCCTGGCCAACGGAGGAAGGATGGATGCATATCAACGAGATACTGTGCAATGTCTTTTCGCAAACCATTCTCGCGGTTGTTGTATGTCTTCTCAGGGAAGAGTGACACATAGTCGACATACACATCGCCATCGCCTTCAAAACGGAGTTCCAAACGGCAGTCAGCGGCGGTCTTTGTGGCTTTCAGCACTGTCTTGTGCTCTTCCCAGAAGCGTTTTGGTTGGCATGTTTCGGTTTTCATCTTCGTCACCTCGCCATTGGCGTTGGTGAGTACTGCCGACACCTTCACTGGTTTCTGGCTGTTTGAGTGAACGAAGAAGCGTAGATTGTAGTTCTCGCCTGCTTCCACCACCATTCCCCAATAGCCACTGTTTGCCACTGTCACCTTACCATTTGTCTTGTGCAACATCAGACGGAGTGAGTGGGGAGTAGCAGCATTGAGGGGCTCGATGGTAGATATCTCATATTCGGCGGTGCCTTTCTCTGCCTCCACCGTCCATGCCTCCATGGCTTTCTTCTCTTCATTCCAACGAATGCGCCAGTTGTTCACCTTGTCAGTGGTATAGCATGGTTTCTTTGGTGCCCATACCTCGCCTCCGACAAGTGTGCATCCTGAAGGAATGACACCTTCCTCGAATCCTCTGTTCTTCACCATCTCGGCATACAGACCTCCATCACCTGCATGACTGATTTCTTCGAAGAAAGCGCCATACATTGTTGGATAAACTTTGTCTCCGCGACTGTTCAAGTCAATCTCTACGACATCTCTCATCTGGGCGTTCGCCTGAAGCATCAAACCGCCCAAACCGATAATGGCTAAAAGGATTCTTGGATATTTTCTCATAATTAGTAAATCACTACGCCGTCGTTGTTGTTAATAACCACCTTAACAGTGCCTTTCTTTACCTTCAATGGTTCTTCCACTGGGGTATTGCCACCTTTGATGATATGTAGCGAGGTGAGGTCGATGCCCTCCAACTGACTGAGGTCGAGTGTCAGCGTGCGTGCCTTCTCCTCGGCGTTCACAGCAGCGATATACCATCTGCCACCCGACTTACGGGCAAGGGCTACATATCTGCCCGGATAACCTTCTATGAGGCGTGTCTCTTCCCATGTGGTTGGCACATGGCGGAGGAAATTAAGGCATACCTCTGGTGCATCCTCGAGGTTGTTTGGTGCAAGGGCCACATTCTGGATTGGATTCTGGAAGAGTATCTCTGTGGCAATCTCAAAAACATCGGTTGTGTAACGAGGATGGCGCGACTTGTTGTCCTTACTGATGTTCCTGTTCATGAAACAGCCACCAAACTCCATACAACCCAAGGTGTTGCGGATGAATGGATGAGTACAGGTACGCACGGCCTCGAGTTTGCAGTCACGCTCGTTGAAGAAGAAATTCTCCGAAGCAAGCACAGCCTCACTACCTACATAGTTTGGATACATCCTCTCCCAACCGCGTGGCATGGTACAACCATGGAAGATTACCATTATACCGAACTCGTTGGCATCGGCGAGGATTGCCTCGTATTGCTGTATTGTCTGTTGCTTGTCACCTCCGAAGAAGTCAACTTTTATTCCTTTCACACCTATCTTCTTCAACCATCGCATCTCGTCTCTGCGGGCAATGATATTATCCATCTTGCCGCGTGGTCCTTGTGGCGCATCGCTCCACGCTCCGTTGGAGTTATACCAGAGGAAGAGGTCTACATTCTTCGAACGGGCATATCGTGCGAGTCGCTCAATGCCTTCCTTGCCGATATTCGTGTCCCAGTAGTTGTCAACAAGGGTGTACTTATATCCCATTGCCGAAGCGAGATCGATGAACTTCACCTGATCGTCATAGTTAATTGACCCGTCCTGCCACAGAATCCAACTCCATGTGCCTTTACCGTAGTCGTAATCCTGCGATGCCTCGTAGCGTGGTTTCACCACATCCCATGTAATGGTTGTCTCTACGATAGGGTTGAGTGTCTTACCTACGGTGATGGTACGCCAAGGAGTGTGACCAGGGAACATGAATGTTGGTTCGGCATTGCCCACGCCGTTGTTCTCGCCTGGCTGTGGGAATCCTAATTCATAGCAATAGCCATTGGCTGTGGCCTTAGGATCGAGCAGACGGCTGCCGCAGTAGTAGCCATCAACGCCTGTCTCACCAACAAGCACCCACAAATCATTTGATTTGAACAGACAAGGAAATGTGAAACCTGTTCCTTGTGGCGAACAATGCGATATCGGTGCATCAAGGGCATATTCCTCCTCATAACTTGGTTTTGTGCGCTCCCATCCACTCATCGGCGGTGCCTGAGGGCAGAGGAAACTGCTTGCAGTCTCGGCAAAGGTGAAGGCGGTGGCTTCTTTCATCACACGAATACCTCCACGGTTGTCCTTGCGTGGCATCGAATAACGGAACGCGATGTTATTGTCCGACACCTGCATCTCGATGCTCATCTCATAGCCTTGTGCATTCTGATAGGTGGTGACTACGCGGTTGGCAGCGTATTCAATATTGCTTTTCTTCGTGGTGCGAATGGTGTACTTGTCGCTCACCTTGTCGGCCTTGGTGTGGATAATGCTCAAACCACGACTCATGTCGGTGAAGTCGCCTACCAATCCGAGTGTTGAAGGGGCAACGGCTTCAACTCCGTCATAACTGACAGCATACATTGGTTCTCCTGCCGAAGAGAGGGATAGAGTCACCTTCAACCTACCGTCAGGACTTGTCACTACCTGCTGTGCCCACAAACCTGCAGACACCAAAATAAACGCAAAAAAAGCAAGAATTCGTTTCATTAGTTAATGTGATAATAGATTTTTCATTTGCAAAGATAACATTTTTTCCATTAAATGCGTGCGTTTCATTTGCATATTTCGCAGTTTTCCATTACTTTTGTGGAAAATATTGTTTTCCACCTATGATTCTCAACAAGACAAAAGACCCTATGGGACAGGCAATAGCCGACTTCTTCCGCAATGGCGTTGCTGGTCGTCTGCGTGTGTTTTCTCCTCAGTTTGAGGAGGACGAGATTCCTGCAGATACTCTTTTCCGCGAGTATGACGAGATGCCACTCATTGAACAGAAAGCACTGGATTTGGCCTCAGGACGCATACTTGATGTGGGTGCCGGAGCTGGTTGCCACGCCTTGGTGCTTCAGGACATGGAGAAGGATGTGACGGCTATCGACATCTCGCCTCTTTCCATCGAGACAATCCGTCAGCGTGGAGTGGAAAAGGCGGTTCTCACGGATTTCTTCGATTTGGACGGCAGCGAGAAATACGACACCATACTGATGCTGATGAATGGTTCAGGAATTATCGGCAAAACTGAGAAAATCGACGGTTTCTTCGGGCATCTGCGTAAGATTCTCGCCCCAAGCGGACAGGTGCTGATGGATTCGTCAGATATCCGTTATGTGTTCGAAAACGAGGATGGTTCGCTTGATATCGACCTCAATGCGGGCTATTACGGTGAATTGGAGTATCAGATGCAGTATAAACGCATCAAGGGTGATGCCTTTCCTTGGCTTTATATTGACTTCGGAACATTGAAGATGTATGCAGAAAACAACGGTTTTTCCGCTGAACTCCTCGCCGAAGGTGAGCATTATGACTACCTCGCAAGCCTCAAATTGTAAATTGTAAAATGAAAACCGAATCTCATCCACTTCAGCCATTTCTGCCCTTGAATGGCAAAATACTCTTCCTTGGCAGTTTTCCTCCACCGCGAGCCAGATGGAGCATGGATTTCTTCTATCCAAACTGGATTAACGACTTCTGGCGTATTCAGGGCCTTATCCATTTTGGCGATAAGACCTATTTTGAGGTGAAGGGTGAGAAACGCTTTGACCGTGAGAAGATAATTGCCTTTGCCAACGATAAAGGACTGGCTTTCTACGATACTGCCACGAAGGTTCGCCGACTGAAGGATAATGCCAGCGACAACTTCCTCGAAATTGTCGAACCAACCGATATTGGCTTCTTGCTCCAACAGATGCCTCTGTGCAATAGAATCATCACTACTGGCGGTAAGGCGAGCGAGGAACTTCTGAAGCAGTTATCCCTTGCCAGTGGACTTCCACATGGCGAACTCCTTCCGCTTCCTTCCATTGGCGATTGCATCAGCGTCAGTGCCTACGGACGCAACCTTGAATGGTGGCGTATGCCTTCCTCATCGCGTGCCTATCCCCTCGCCCTTCCAAAGAAAGCCGAATTCTATAAAATGCTGTTTTGAGTGCTTATCTTTTCCTTACCACTTTATATTTACCTTTCGGCCTTCGGGAGAGTTCTCGAAAGTAAGGAAAAGAGTATTTGAAGTTTTATCCCACGAATGGTCGGAAGTCACAAAATTGCCGGTTTCATCGGTCACTTCCACCGTTTTTGGCTTACGTGGAAGGAGTATTCTCATCACATTTGTGGTATTGAGCGGACTCTTTGCCACCACCGAGTAACTATGCTTTCCCACAACCTCATCATACTGGCGTGAGGCGGCAGCAAGCACCTGCGGGCGTTTCTTGTTGGCGACCTTGCCGAGGTCATAGAGGAACACCTGCTGACCGACAGGAACTTCAACGCCATTGCATACAGGCAACTGTGGATCGAAGAGATTAATGAACAAGCCCTTCAGTGTGAGATTTTCATCACCTGCAGGACTATCGCTCATTACCGCAGCAAGGGTGTAGGCACCTCGTTCAAGGAAGAAGGAATTCTTCATCTGCAGCGTTTCTCCGTAGGCATCCTTTACAGCCTCAACCAACACCTTGTCACCACCTTTCCTGAGTACGAATTCCTTTGGATCCTGGCGAATGACGGTCACCTTTCCTTTTCCAACGCTGTAAGTGCCATCCACAGGGTTCTTGTCAATGCCCATCATCTCAAAGAGATGCTGCGATGGTGCGGTATAGTTGTTACCATCCTGATTCCACCATTCATACACATTCTGGTAAGGGTCATCGTCGCGTCCTGAATAGATGATATGTCCACCACCGCGAACCCACTCCGCGAGATAGGCGTGAGCACTCTTGTCGAGGGGTTTCATATTCGAATACGACATCAGCAGAACCTTTGTCGCCCTGAGTGTTGCCTCATAACCCACATTCTCAATATGAGCAATTCCAATAGGAATGCCTCGCTTCAGAAGTGGCATCGCCTCACCGTAGAAATTCGACAGTTGTGGGTCGTCATAGCCCTCCACAGGTTCTGGCGAACGCTGGAACATCAGCGAATTGGCCATCAAGACGGATATTCCCTGCGAGCCACTCACCTCATTGTCGGAAAGCGGCATATCGTTCAGTGTGTTCACCATCACTTGCATCTGTGTGGAGTAGAAACGCGGAATATGTGCCTTTTCATCGGAGTTTGCACTCACCTTGTACAATCCCTCGTAGATGCGATCAGGCCAAGGCATCACCTCGTAGTTGTTCATGTGCGGATAAAGCAACTGTGCCGTGAATGTGGCCTGATAGTTGCGTTTGTAGTCTTCCCAATCCTTGGCGCGATCTTCTATCGGGTCGGTGAGGAAGAACATCTTTCGTCCCGTAGGGGCAGTCATACTTTCCATACAGCCATATTCGAGGAAGGCTGTCTCGAAGACGCGCTCTTTTGCCACGCCCTCGAAATAGTTTGGTTCGCGCGATGTTCCTGTCCACACCTGTGCGATATAGCCGTCAACGCAAGGCAATGAGGCGAGCGATGCCTCTGGCGAGACGATTGCCCACTGCGAATAGTTGAGCAACGAGTGGGTTGGCACATAGCAGCGCACATCCATACCTTTCTCCTTACCGTATTGCTTGCAGAAGGTGAACGCATCTTCAAGGGCGCGATAATAGAGATGATACTTCAGTTTGTTCGAGAGATATGTGTTTTCTGCACTCTCGTGTTGCGGACGCCAGTCAAAGCCATAGTACTCCTTCCATTCGCGTTTGAATGCCTCACTGTATCCGCTGCGTGCCCAGTATTCGGGTTCTTCGAGGAAGATGGCATCAACACCGGCATCGATGACACGCTTCATCTGTGTCTGCTTGAAGTATTCGAGGAAGTTCTTCGTAGGCACGATATATGGAATGAGATGTCCATGCCACACAGAGTCGCCTCGCTGGGTGTATTGTCCTTCGTCAATATGCCATTTCCCATCCCATTTGCCTGTGAAATAGTCTTGGTATTCACCCCAGGCAATACCTGTCATGAAATGTGTCTTGTAGTCTCTGTCGCGCCAACTCTGCAGTCGTTGCTCGAAGGTCTCCACCTTTCCTGTACGGCGGTCGCGGTGGTCGTTGGCACCATACACCATGACAATATCTGAACGGATATCGGTCACTGGTTTCCAATGACCGGATGTCTGAAATGTGGTATGTTCCTGTGCGGAAACAAGCACCGGCATCATCAATGCCACAGCGAAAAGGGATTGGCGGAGATTCATATAATAATGGTTTTTTACTTCACGAAATAAATCTTCCTGATGAAGTCATACTGCGGATTATTCACCGTCATGGTGGCATAGACGCCATCCTCATCAGGTGTGCGGCTACCAGTGATGCTGAACTTCAGTTTCACGCTGTCGTTGCTGTCGTACGAGTAGGAATAGGTGTCGCCTGCGTTCGAAACATCAATACCCGTGAGCGACTTCCATGTGTTGAGCACCTCCTGACCGCTCGCAACGGTGTAGTTGTAGATGCCATCCTCCACCTTCGTCATGCAACTGCTGTCCACATCGGTGCCTGCCTCGTTGAGGAAGTAATACTGGAACTGATACTGTGCCGCAGTACCTGTCTTCAAGGTGTTGAAGTTCACTATCTTCACATCCGTTGTGCGTCCGTCCTTGAAACCGAACATCACCAGACAGTATTCCTTGTTGGCGGTGAGGGCTGGGAAGAGGCTCTCGTCAACATTCACCACGCCATTCCAGAATCCTCGCTGTTCGGTGTCTTCCTTGATGAGTTGGAAGCACATCTTGTCCACCTCGCCGGCTGTCATATAGTAGTCAACATAAGTCTTCTTCTGTGCAGTCAGATAGAATGTCTCGTCGGTTGAAGGGGTTATCGTTGCATGTACGGTGCGTGGATATTCGCCGAGAATCTCCACATCGAAGGTCATGTCCGAAGGTTCTGGGCCCTTGGTGTCGATGATGACATAACTCATCGGAGTGATACGCTCGCCGTCTTCGTTCACGCCATAGCAATAGACGATGCCCTGCGAACCCCACATAAAGATGGCACCCGACTCGAGTTCCGATGAACGGAAATCCTGTGTACCGCTGCAGAGGTCGTTCTGTATGCAGTAGTTCAAATCCACTCCTGCCGTTGTTGACACGAACTCCCACCAAGCATAGTCAAAGTCAGGGATGTTATCAATGTCACCATCGAGTTCTTCGTTCACCTTCTCCATACGCATCGTCGAGAAGTAGTATTTCATCGTAGGGTCCTTTGGCGTAATCACCACATGTGCATCCTTCCATGTCACATCGTCCACGCTGATGGTGAATGCCTCCTCGTTGGTGGTGTTGGCGTCTCGCTCGTATGTGGCGCAAGGGATACCGTATTCATCATAGGCAAGTGCCACAATGGTGTAGGCTTCGCCTGTCTGCAAACCGCCTAATGTCACGATGCCCGACTCCGTCTTCATCTGAGCCTCACCGTTGGCAATCTTTCGCAATGCCTCCTCAATGGTGATGCGGTGGTCCATCTGTGGCCAGAAAGCCATCACGGCATACTTCGAGCAATTACTCTTCTTCTGGCAATCCACCTTGATGGTAGAGGCAGTGGCATCCACCACTGTCATGTCGAGGTAATTGCCATCGCTCACCTCAGCAAAGGTAACCTCCTCCACCTCATCGACAGGCAACACCATCACAGTGCCGTCAGTCTTATGGATGAGCATTCTCTTTGCGTCGCGGGTTGTTGACTCCTGAGCCATCAGGGCAAGGGAGAAAACAAGCATCAGGACAAGAGAAAGTAGTTTCTTCATATCTTACTTCAAAATTATTTTTTTACCGTTAACGATGTTTATACCCTTCTGCATCTTCTCTATGCGCTGTCCCGCAATATTGTAGATGTTGGCGTTGGCATTGGCGTTGGCGTCAATCGTCTTGATGCCGCTTGCTGTCACCACATCGCTCATGCTGAGAGGATAGATGAATGTGCAGTTGAACATCGGTTCGATGGTACCTGCCACACTCTTTGTATCGTCAGGCAACTGGCAAATCTCGTAGAAATCCTGCCATTCCTCTGGCAACACGCACCATCCGTCGTCAAAGAGAATCTTACCTGTTGCGTCCTCCACGGCAGTGTAGTCGTAGTCATAACCCATGAACGACATTGTGCCCGAACCCTTCCACATATTCTCAATCTTCACATAGCAACTGTAGTAGCGGCTTGTCAGTGCCTCCTCGCAAGTCAGTACGGTAGGAGTCAGCACGCCCTCCTTCACCACCACATCGGTCATGTCGGTGGCATCGGTAGCAACGGCAGCCACATCGGTGTAGTATTCGTCAGCACGCTCGCGGGTGAGACGACCATAAACCTTACCCGTCAGACGCTGTCCAGGTTCCCATCCCATGTAAGGGAAATCCTGCAGCATCAATCCACCGAAGGCATCCTCCACGATATACATCACACCATTTGTATCTTCCTCGACATAGGTCACCTGTGCGTCTTCGAGAGTGAGTTCGAAGTCGGTGCCATCGGCAAGGAGTTTCACTGCAGCGATGCCCTGTGGCTCCACTGGTGCCTCGCCCTCGATGATGAGGTTCCTGTCGGTTGGGGCGATGACATAAGAATCCGATACAGCGTTATACAGCACAACGCCCGTGAGCGACTTCAACCATTCTGGTACGAGGAAACCGTCCAACTTGTGAAGTAAATCTTTCATCTCCATCCCAATGTCGCCTTGGACGAGCATCCATCCATCTCCGTCAATGCAATCTTCATAGAGTACCTGAAGGTCGCTCAGCACCACGAGTCGGTTGTGCCAATACGACGAGCGGGCACCGTTGAGATAAATTGGCGAACCCTTGAACGAACTCTCCGTCACGGTCACATTGTCCATGTTCGTCTTCTCCTCGTTCACCGTCAGGCAGATGTCGTTGCCCACCTTCTTCGCAGTGGCGTATATCTCGCCGTTCATCACCTTTCTTTCGGTCATGTCGATGCCGTAGAACACTGTTCCTGCCGTGGCATCCTCCATCACCACTCCGTCGCCCATCACCGCAGTGGTGCGCACATTGTTCAGCGTCACGAGCACCACCTCGCCATCGCTGATGTCCGCGAGTTTATCCAACGACTTCACCGCCTTTGCATCCTCAGGCGCACCCTCTTCCTTGATGAGGTCCTGACGAATAGGAATGAGGTAGTAGCCGCCATTCCATGCATCAGGCATCACCAGGGCAGTGACGCTTTCGATGTTCTCAGGCACATCCGACAAGCGAATCAAATCCCAGTCGTTGTAGAGGTCGATGGTGTTTGTGCCATCGCTCAGCGACACAGCATACGAACTGCTTGCCTCGCCCGAGGTGACATGCATCAGCGTAACGAGCATATAGGCATAGCCGCCATTCTCAATATCGCCGATGGTGATGACAGGAGTACCCGAATAGTCCCATTCCGCCTGTGCTACATTATCGGTTGTCGTGGCACTGCTGACGCTGAGTCCCATGATGCCGTTGTCCTTCTTTGCCACAGCCGTGATGCTACCGTTGAGCGTCTTTCCGCCAACGATGTCGGTCATTCCCTTGAACGCCACGCCGGCCGTTTCGTCCTGCATGTAGAGCATTGTTCCTCCTGCCCAGTAGTCGTAGTTACTTGCCGAGGTATGCACATTGTTCAGATTCACTTTCACCTCAGTACCGTCGGCAATCGAAGCCAGTTCGTCGAGTGAGTTCACCTCTGTCTGTGCGAAGGCATTCATTCCCCACGCCGCCAGAAGACAGATTGTTGCATTGATAAGTAGATTTCTCTTCATCTCTATTATAATTTAAATTTCAACCTCAAAGTTACACATAACAACTCACAATCCCCCACTCCTTCGTTTTCATTTAAGGTAAATTAACGCCCCCGCGTGTGCATGTATTCCTGCGTTTGCGCATAACGCATAATAAATTAGGTGGGCGAGGGAGAGGGGTGGTTGTCGTTTTGACACGGGATGAAGGGGTTTGAAAATTGCATCGCAACGGGGAAAATGCTTTGAAAAATATATAGAAAACAGGACTTTTTGTTATGAAATTAATTTTTTTTTGAATTTTCTTTGCGTGTTTGAAATATTATTTATACCTTTGTGCCGATTTACAAAATGTCACGGATAACATTCGGTTGGGATATAAAAAGTTTGTTTTGCTTGAAATTCCTTACTTTTTGTTGTTTTTAATAAGGGAAAATATTAATTTCACATACAATAATTTATAAACAAATCACAGTATGAAAAAAGCATTTACTCTTTTTTTGACTTTGGCATTCGTGCTTACAGTCAGCGCATCTACTGGCATTAATCCAACTAAGGTAGGTGTAAAAATCAACAAGCAGGCTTTTGACAAGCAGCTGACTACTGCTTCGGTAAAGTCGGTTCAACCACAGAAGGCTCACAAGATTGCTAAGCCTTTCATGAAGAACGGTAAGGAAATTGCTCTTCCAAACGTAAAGGCTGAGAGAGTTCCTGTTGCTGCTGTTGCAGCAAACAGCCACAAGGCTCCTCGCAAGGCTGACGCAGAGGCAATCGATATC
>DCIM01000053.1:0-9186 GCA_002316005.1 Prevotellaceae bacterium UBA1726
AACAACAGAAAACATTATTTTTCCCAATAATATTCAACAAAAGTTGTTTATAGTTGTTCTCTGTTGTTGAGCCCGAAAGGGCGACCCATAAGATAGGCTTTTACTTGTGCTTGTCGCGACCGAGCCATTTGTTCACTCGCTTGCGGAAAGCCTTTGTTATGACAGAGAAATTGCCATAACGCAGATTCAACAGCAACTCCTCGAGCGAATACATCACCTTTATTCCAGGATGACCCCACGCATTTCTTCTGTAGACCGCCTCTTTGAAAGGTTTGTATTCCACAACCTCGGCAGGATGAACCAAAGGGAAGTCAATCTCAAAGCGTTTCATCGTGAACTGCTTGCGTAGGTTATGAGGCATTGTCTTCAACGAACCCTGGAAATGAGTAGAGTCGTCAGTCACACCCTTATTATTAATAAGGTTATATGTAGGCATGATGGCAATACCATCGTTCAACAGCATTGACGCCCAGAAAATGCTTTCATAGAAAGCCTTGCCCGCCGCCTTGTGGTCGCGACACATTGGAAGAAAATCCGAGCGGAGTTTCTTTTCCTTCACCACACGCTCTACCTTGGCGAGCTTCTCCTTGTCCTCAAGCCACGAATATTCGGCATCCCAAGTGTCAATTACTCTTTTCCAAGAAGCCCATCCCCATATTGAGAAGACAGATGTGAAGAAGTAAGAAGGCCCTTCCTGCCCCTCCCTACTTAGGGCGGGAACAGACTCTTCGGCATTAAATCCTGCAATCATCCATACGCGCTCGTCGTTCTCGTATTTGTCGAGAAGTTCCTTGCAGAAAGGGAAAAACGCCTGCGATGGTACATCATCATCCTCAAGGACAATACATTTGTCGGCCATGGAGAATGCCCATTTCTGCGACAGATACTCTGAAGGGTCGCAACCGTAGTTCTTCTCCTGGTAGAGACGATGAACTTCACATTCCCAGTCAATGTTTGCATCACTGACTACTTCGCGACAGCCGTTTATTCCCTCCATATCACGCTCGCCTCGCGGTCCGTCCTGATAAAGGAAAAGGCGCGAAGGGCGTGCCTTCTTCACTTCCTCGAAAACCTCAGCAAGGTGGTCGGGACGATTGAAGAAGAGTATCAATACTGCGACATCTATCTTGTATGGATTTGTTGCCATGAGAATCTTTTTAGGTCAGTTATTACCTTGCAAAGGTAAGAAAAAATAATCAAACGAGAAAATTATAGAATGCAAATTGCTGTTTGTAGATAAAAACTATTACCTTTGCATCGTAATTTTGCTTTTGTGAAGCAACGCGCACCGGCTTTCAGCCGATGACCGATAAATTCCTCTACGAACCGCTTCGCTACATTGTATCGCATTAATAGACAACAAATGAGAGCATTCCTAATACGACATAGAGAGACAATTCTCATGTTTCTGCTCGGCGTCATCATATTCGGGGCACTGAATCTGCTGATGCTGCAGATGAATTATGACACTTGGACGAATGCGAAATTCGGTCCTTATTCCGCTTTCCACAAGGGTTGGGAACTGTCGGGATTTGACAACACCACATACATTGCCGTTGCCACATGGCGTCCGCTTTACATCATGATGCGACATCCGCTCATCATGTATTTCGTGTATCCCATGTACGAAATGAACGAATACCTTCAGGACCAGTTACATCTCAACTGTTCCATCTTCATTGTTGCGGCAATATGGACTCACATAAGCACCCTGGCATGGCTTGTGTTGTATCGCATAATGAGGAAAATCATTTCCCTTTCTGTTGGCCAGAGCCTACTTCTGTGCCTGTTCTATTTCTCGTTCTCGCACATCATGCTTGCCACCTTTGCTCCTGACCATATGCTTCTGAGTATGACACTTCTGTTGATTATGCTCTACATAAGTGCCAAGGCTGCAAGTAAGGGCAAGCAACTCGCCACATGGAAATCATTGCTGATGTGTTTCCTTGCCACTGGAATATCAACGACAAACTGTGTGAAGATTTGGCTCATTGACACTATGACAATGCAAGGCAGAATCACCGACAGGAAATGGTGGAGCCGCCTCATCTGCCACGGATTGCTGTATCTCATTCCACTTGCCTTCGTGGGTTCACTTTATTGGTTTCAGACTGAGACAATCTTTGAGCAAGAGGCCAATTATTCCCAGTCGATGGACCAAAACCTGAAAGAGAAGAATCCTAAGAAATACGAACGCATTGCAGAGAACTCGAAGAAAGCAAAGGAACAGAACACCGCCAAGCAAATCAGCGACAGCAAATGGTTTCAATGGACCGATTTCTCTCTGCCTCTCATGCCATCAGTAGTGGAGAATTTCTTCGGCGAAGGCTTCCAATTGCATGAAGACTACACTTTGCGCGACAGCCATCGTGCAAATCATCGTCCAGACATTGTGGAATACAATCACTGGTACTATTATTTCGTTGAAGGCGTGATAGTTCTTCTGCTCGCAATAGGTATCTGGTGCGGAAGGAAAGAACGACTGATGTGGATGGCGTTGTCGGTGTTTGCATTCGATTGTATCCTGCATTTAGGTTTCCGATTTGCCTTGAACGATGTGTATATCATGACGGCTCATTGGGCTTTCATCATACCAATTGCCGTGGGCTACACAATGAAGAGTGTCAGTCATTGCTGCGTGAGGAAATACTCATTGATGGGCGTTGTTGCATTATTGACAATTTGGTTGTGGTATCATAACCTCTCACTCACTTACGACTTTATATTGAACGCGCAACGATGAACCAGCCTACAGTTTCCATTGTGATGGCGACATACAATGGCGAGAAGTATATTCGCCAGCAGATTGACTCAATTGTAGGTCAGTCCTACCCTATCCATGAACTTATTATCCAAGACGACGGTTCTACTGACGGCACAGTTCAAATCCTCAAGGAGTATGAGCAGAAGTATCCGTTCGTTCATGTCTTTGTGAATGAGAAAAACCTTGGCTACAAGGAAAACTTCCGCACTGTGACTCTTCGCGCCACAGGCGATTTCATCGGATTGGCCGATCAGGACGACATCTGGTTTGAGAATAAGATTGAGGAACAGGTGAAGGCTATTGGCGAACATGATGTCTGCTACTCACAACACACGAGAGGAAAGGACATGGAGCATGCTCACATTGTGGATTACAAATGTGCCCCTGAGCGCCAAATGTTTGCTGCAATCGTTGGTCACTCGCTACTGATGACTCGCGAATATGCTCAGGACAAGCGCAACTGGCTGGGATATATGGCTCACGACATAGGATTGAGTGTGTTTGCGCATTTCAGAAAGGGGATTGTCCACCTTGAAAAACCACTCAACTGGCATAGAAGTCATGATGACTCTGTATCGACAAAGGTGCATCTCGACTTGTTCAACGACAATTCGCGCAAGCCTACCTGGCAACCTTATGTCTATGGTTTTCGCAATTACAGAAAGCAACAGAAAAAGGAAAACTGGCAGAAGTTCTATGGTCGTCTGCTTGAAGAAAGCAGTAATGGCATAAATCCGCTTGTAAACAAGATGTGCCGACTGATGCTCAGCAAAAGCCCATTAGCCCTGTTGCGACTCTGTTTTATCTGTATGAAACATCGTTCTACAGTATATCCAGATAAGAAGACATCAGGAATAATGGGTTTGGTAAGGGGATTCTTCTTCCCGTTTATACATTGCTACAACTGTACTTTCTACGACTCGTAGATTTCAGGCATCATGAAAAACGCATGAATCTGACGCTTGTCCTCAGGCGGAATATCCATGTAATTGCGATATTGGTCGCTTAGATAAGCATCAGTATTGCCCGGAGCAGGGAAGGTTTTTCCCTCAAAAGTAATCTCCGACAAAGGGAATATTGTGTCTCGGCGATGATACATTCCACAACCATTGTTGATAGGAATGTTGCTCATGTATTCATCCTTTTTGCCAAATGCGTTCCACACCTTCCATACGAAACTGAACAGATAGTATTTCGCTGTAAACCAAGGCCATTCCAATGCCGATTTCAGACTGTAGTAATGCTGGCGATGCAGTATGCTATAAGACGTGGAAATGCCCTTGGTAAGTTTCTTCAGGAAACCCTTTGGCATCTTTGCGCAAGGAATGAAAGGGAAGATATCAATGAAGACACCCTTCTTGTATGGTACATTGAATGTGTCGCTGCCCTCAATATAGAGGGAGTTCAAATCGCGCACTTTCACAATCGGCTCCTTTGCCGTAGGGTCGGTTTCAGGCGATTGGAGAAACATCGTTTCTGGCAATTCAGCCTGTGCCACTTTGCAGAATTCCTGCAATCCTTCAAGAGTCATGGCAATGTCGATATCATCGTCCCAAGGAATAAAACCGCCATGACGCACAGCCCCAAGAAGAGTGCCACCGTCAAGCCAATAGTCAATGTTATGGCGCTTGCAGATACGGTCCACTTCCTCAAGGATTCCGAGTTGCTTCAATTGGCACGCACGGAGATTGTCAGCAACATATTTCTTTATGTAGTCCATTCGATTGATACTTTTATTTCAGTTGATTGATGGTGTTCTCAAGACTCTCGCGCATTGAGTGGAGAGGTTTCCAACCCAAATCCATAAGGCGGCGGTTAGAGAAAACCGACTTTGTAACGGGATTGAATCCACGCTTTTCCACATCCGAAGGGAGTTCTATTCTCACCACTCGCCCACCTATTGACGCTGTCATTTCAGCCAACTCACGAATAGTGATGTTTGAGTTGTTGTCGGCGATGTTGTAGGCAAGACCACTTTCACCTTTTAATAATATATATAATAAGGCTGCAGCACAATCCACATCATAGCACCACGAGCGGAACTGCTCACCAGTACTCTTCATTACGATATCCTCGCCACGGAGTACATTTCTTATAAATTGCGCATACACGCGTGTGTCGCTTTCGGTAAATCCCGGTCCATAGACATGACAAGGACGAGCAACAAGACATTCAACACCATACTGCTGGGCATAAGCCGCACAGAGGGTTTCGGCAGCGCGCTTTGAAGAAGGATAGCACGAACGGGCTGACATTGTGTTCACATAACCGCTGTAGTCCTCATCAAATTCCCTTCCGTCGCCTTCGCCATATATCTCACCCGAAGAGACATAGACAAAACGCTCCATTCCGTGCTTTACGCCATAGGTGAGAAGATTGTTCACACCAAGGAAATTGGCGGTCATCACTCCCACAGGGTCGGTACTGAACACGATAGGATTTGCCCCACTTGCCGCATCAACAATATAATGGAATGTGATATCGCTCTCCAATGGCTGTGTCACATCATACGCAAGGAAATGAAAGCGCTCATTGTCGGCATATTCAGCGAAAATCCTTTCCGCACGATTTCTGCTACGACCAGAGGCATACACATGGCAATCGGAATCAGCAGCCATCAATACTCTGACAAGACACGAACCAATCAATCCTGTTGCTCCTACAACAAGTACATTCTTTCCCGCCAGTTTATCAAAAGGAAGTTCGAGCGAAGCCGCCAAACGAATATCGTCAGAATAAGCCATAGTTACTTCATCCAAGGTTCTGGATCGGTATTCTTCATTGCCTTGAACATCTCCACATCCTCAGGCGAAGTCAACTTCAATCCGTTCTTCTCCGAACCGCGGACAAGATGCTGCTCGTCAACGCCGAGTTCGCCAAAGAGAGTACAAGACGCAACAGTACCGCTGATATTCTCGGCCTTTGCCTTAGCATGACCGTCGAGAAGTGTCTTCAGACGATATGTGTGTGGAGTCTGCGTTCTGACAAGGCGCTCACGAGGAATCTCAATCTTGTGGATTGTCTTACCCTTGAGTTCCATTATCGCCTCCTTACAGATAAGGCCTGTGACAGCATATCCGTATTTCTTGCAGGTTTCGATATTATTGACGATAATCTCTTCCGAAACAAGAGGGCGAACGCCATCATGCACCAGAATAATATCCTCGTCGCTACAGCCTGCGTCTTTCAAGCCAACAAGACCGTTGTGGATTGACTCCTGATTGCTGTCGCCACCTTCGAAAATCCATCTCAGTTTCGTAATGTTATACTGATTGGCATAGGCCTGGAGAATAACCTCCCAACCTTTCAGACACACCACGGCAATAGCGTCGATAGCCTCGCAAAACTGAAATGCCTGAAGGGTATAGACGATAACTGGTTGATTGTCGATACACATAAACTGCTTTGGGATATCCTGTCCCATGCGGTTGCCTGTGCCACCTGCTGTCAATAATGCTATATTCATATATTTTCGTTTATTATCCTAACATCCTTTCGGCCAAAGCAAGGTCTTCCGGATAAGTGATTTTTATATTTGTCGACTCACCTTCAACAACACGGATTGGTGTTTCGGGCAGGTATTTATGCACAAGACTGCAATCGTCCGTAGGGAAGAAAGCAGGATCTTTCAATGCCAACTCAAAGGCCTTGGCGATTGTTCCTCGGCGGAAACATTGTGGAGTCTGCACATTGCGAAGGAGTCTTCTCTGTGGAATTCGGCTGATGGAACCGTCTTCCGAGAGTTCAATGATTGTGTCGGTAGTAGGTACTGCCACATCAACAGCATCAAACGACTCAAGGGCCTTTATGCAATCGGTTATCACGCGCTCAGAGATGAGTGGGCGAACGCCATCGTGAATCAAGAGGCAATCGTCGTTATCGGTATATGCCTCTATCGCAGCAAGCGAAGAATGATAGCGTTCCTTTCCGCCACAGAGAACCTTACGGAGTTTCGTGTAACCGTTCTTTGGGGCAAGTTGCTCCATTTCCTCAATGAAATCCTTACGACTGACGAGGGCAATCTCATCAATAAGCGGATGCCGCTCAAAGGCTTCAATGGTGTGCTCGATAATCATCTTACCAGCCACCTTGAGGAATTGCTTAGGCATGTCAGCACCAAAACGACTGCCCGAACCTCCTGCGAGTATGATTGCTATATTTTTCATTTCTTGAATTTACTTAGTACGAACTGCTCACATTCCTTGAGAATCTGCACACGAGCCACTTTCATCACAGCATAATAAAGCACTACGGCAAGGACGATACGGCTGAAGAGGAGAAGCCAGAGGTTTGATATTCCCATTGTTAAGAATCCCACCAATGCCATCACGCCTAAGGCGGCAAGGGCAAACGGAATTATATCCTTGAGGAAAAGTAGTATGTTATATCCGGTCATTCGCCAAACAAAAGCATGCCAAACGAAAAGCCATCCTACATTCAGAAGCACATAAGCCACCACCATTGTGCGCAATCCTAACGGATAGATAAGCACCATTGTGAGAATCTGAGCCACTCCAAGGCAGAAGGTACACCAGAAATAGAGTCCTGATTTACCCTTGGAAATGATGAGATTGCTGAGCAATGTGGAAAGCGGAATTACTGCACCAGAGATACAGAGCAACTGTATCAGTTTGGCACTCTCGAGCCATTTCTCTGTGATTGCGAGTACGATAAATTCCTTTGCCACAAGACCGAATCCCAACAGCAATGGGAATGCGATGAAGGCGGTGAAGCGCATCATCTTTCTCAAGGCATTCAACTGCCGTCCTCCGTCTGCTCGCAAATCCACAAGTACGGGCTGCGCTACCTGATTGACCATATTCTGCACCAACGAGAAACACTTGAAATCCCACTGGTAGGCCTGATTATAGACACCCGCCTGCACCTTTCCGAAATAATGTCCGAGCAACACATTCAACACATTATTATTAATAATAGTGGTGATTGTCGTAGCAAGAATCTTGCACGAAAAACGGAACATCCGCTTTGCTGGTTCGAAACTGACACCTTGGACGGTTGGGCGCCACTGGCTATAATGCCACACGAGCAAGGTGTTGAGCAGGACATATACCAATCCCTGGGTAGCAAGACTCCAATATCCGCAACCCGCGAACGCCATTATTGCACCAACCGTACTCGACACCAAAACTGATGCCATAGCGGCTTTTGCCTGTTGCTTTGCCCTCAGATTCTTGAAGAGCCACGCATTCTGAGCCGTTCCCCAAGAGGCGAAGATAATGCTCAGGAAGGCATAGCGGCAAAGAGGTACAAGGGCTGGTTCGTTATAGTAGGACGCAATAAACGGAGCGGCAAAGAACAGCAATATGTAAAGCACCACTCCGGCAATGATATTAAACCAGAAAACGGAGTTGTAGTCCTTATGCTCGGGCTTTTCCAGATTGGCAAGGGCTGTGGTGAAACCGCTGTTCTGCAAGGCTGTGGCAACAAGCGAGAAGACTCCAATCATTGCCATCATTCCATAGTCGGCACGATCGAGCAATCGTCCGAGAATGATTCCAAAGACAACACCAATAATCTGCTGGACGAGATTGTTCATCCCGCCCCAGAACAGGCCCTTACTTGTCTTTTCTTTTAAAGATTCCATCTTTATTCGCTTGCCTTTATAACGCGCAATTTGATAACAAATTGCATTCCGTCTGCAAATATAGTAAAAAATTCACGGATTATACCATTCTATTCGTTTTTTTAATTATCTTTGCAGTCATGAAAGTGTATTTCTACCATACTCAGGACATACAGATGATTCTCCAGCGACTGGAAAAGGGTGAGTTTCCGCCTCATTTCCTTTATGGAGCAACAAAACTGAAGGACCACGGCATAGATGTAGTGTGGCATAAGTCGCGTCTGGGACTGCCTCGCTGGCGAATGATGCTGCGGAATGCTTGGCAGATTCTTTCCTGCCGTGAGCATTTTGATGCCGTATATGCTACTCACTATCGTGGAATAGAACTGATTGTTCTGCTTCGTGCGTTGGGACTTTTCCGCAAGCCGATTGTCATCTGGCATCATCAACCAATCATCACTCCTAAGGCTTCATGGCGTGAGTGGTTAGGTAGGTTGTTCTACAGAGGTTTCGACCACATGTTCTTCTTCTCGCAGAATCTGATTGATACCTCCCTCAAATCGAAGAAGGCCCGCCCTGAACGCATGCACTTAGGCCATTGGGGTATGGATCCAGCCCCCCTCCAACTCCCCCGAGGGGGAGAGATGGAAAATGCATCTCAACAGGGCAATTCAACAGAGGCCTCCCCTCGGGGAGGTTTGGTGGGGGCTTTCATCTCCTCCGGCAAGGAGATGCGCGATATGCCTACTCTGATAAAAGCCTTCAACAAGACTAGTGCTCCGCTGGATATCTACATAAACAAGCAGAATGGCGATATTCATTATGACAGTATTTTCGA
>DCIM01000053.1:9321-33334 GCA_002316005.1 Prevotellaceae bacterium UBA1726
GGCCTCACAACGGTTGTAGAGGCATTGGCTCTCGGCAAACCGATTATCTGCAGCCGGAATCCTCAAATCCCTGTGGATTTCGACAAAGAGGGTTGCGGAATTTCCGTACCTTATTATGATATTGACGGTTGGGTTAAAGCAATAGAATTCATTAGGAATAATCCTGACAAGGCTCGGGAGATGGGCGAAAAAGGAAAGGAACTTGCACGAACAACATATAACGACACTCGTTGCGCAAAAGAAGCAGCAGAAGTGCTAAAACAGGCCTGTTTAGTTAAAATTATTGAAAAACGATAATTATTTCCCGTTTTATTTTGTTTATTATCGAAAAACGATATATATTTGCACCGAACAAATAAAAATGATGTATGATAATCGTTAATGTAGATGTAATGATGGCCAAGCGGAAGATGTCTTCCTTGGAGTTGGCTGAGAAGGTTGGCATAACGCCCGCGAACCTGTCAATATTGAAGACAGGTAAGGCGAAGGCGATACGCTTCTCGACGCTTGATGCCATCTGTGAAGCGCTCGACTGTACTCCGGGCGACATTCTTGAATATAAATAATAATAAAATAGGATTATGGAAAACTTAATCAACTTGTTTGGTTCTCTTGAACCTATGCAGAAAATCTATTGGGGTTGTGCTTTGATTGCTTCTACCCTGTTCGTGGTTCAGTTCGTTCTGACTCTTTTGGGAATGGATCACACTGATATTGATGTCGATTTCGACGGAAGTGACACAATGGATCTCGGAAATGGCATGAACATTTTCACGATGAAGAACCTTGTGAACTTCATAATGGGCTTTGGTTGGGCTGGCGTTTGCCTGAAGGATTCAATCTCAAGTCCTTTCCTCCTCATTGTCATATCTGTAATTGTTGGCATGGCTTTTGTAGCAATGTTTGTGTTCATCTATGCTAAAACCCGCAAACTGGAAAAGAATGGCGCATTTGACATAAAGGACTGCCAGGATCGCACAGCTCAGGTCTACCTCCGTATTCCTGCTGGTGGCGAGGGCAAAGGCAAGGTGCAGATTAGCCTCAATGGTGCTGTGCAGGAACTCGACGCTATCACAGACGAGGACGCAATTCCTTCGGGAACAACAGTAAAAATCGTTGAAGTGATGGAGGGCGACATACTGAAAGTGGTCAACATCCAGAACAATCTGGTTATCTAAATCGAATTATTAACTATTAAACATAAATTATTATGAACAGTGTCTTTCTTTTGGCAATCGCTGTTGTCGTTGCTATCGTGTTGTTTATCTCTGTGATAAACCGCTACAGAAGATGTCCTTCTGACAAGATTCTTGTTGTCTATGGTACTACTGGCAATAAGGGTTCGGCAAAATGTATCCATGGTGGCGGTACTTTCGTATGGCCTATCATTCAGGATTATGCTTACCTGAGCCTTACTCCTATCAGTATCGACGCTAACCTGACTAATGCCCTCTCTGGACAGAACATCCGTGTGGACGTACCAAGCCGTTTCACCGTTGGTATCTCTACCGATCCTGACTATATGACAGCTGCTGCTGAGCGTCTTCTCGGCCTCTCGCCTGTTCAGATTCAGGAACTCGCACGCGATATTCTCTTCGGTCAGTTGCGTCTGGTTATTGCTACAATGTCGATTGAGGAATTGAACAACGACCGCGATAAGTTCCTTGCTGCTATCTCTGCTAATGTGGAGGTTGAGTTGAAGAAGATCGGTCTTCGCCTCATCAACGTTAACGTAACCGATATCAACGACGAGTCTGGCTATATCGAGGCTCTTGGTCGTGAGGCTGCTGCAAAGGCTATCAACGAGGCTAAGGTTCGCGTGGCTGAGCAGGAGAAGATTGGTGAAATCGGTAAGGCTGAGGCTAACCGTGAGACTCGTATCCGTACTGCTGAGGCTAACGCTCAGGCTATCAAGGGTGAGAACGAGGCTAAGGTGGAGATTGCAAACTCTGACGCTGAGCGTCGTGAGCGTGAAGCTGAGGCTCAGCGCAAGGCTGTTGCTGCTGAGAAAGTGGCTCAGGCTAAGGCTCTCGAGGAGGCTTACTCTGCTGAGAAACAGGCCGAGGAGGCTCGTGCTGATCGTGAGCGTGCTACTCAGGCTGCTAACGTAATCGTTGCTCAGGAAATTGAGAAGAAGCGTAAGATTATCGAGGCTGAGGCTGAGGCTGAGAAGGTTCGCGTTAATGCAAAGGGTGAGGCTGATGCTGCTTATGCAAAGATGGAGGCTGAGGCTCGTGGTCTCTTCGAAATCCTGAACAAGCAGGCTCAGGGTTATGACAAGATGATTCAGGCTGCTGGTGGTGATGCCAACAATGCTTACATCCTCTTGCTTCTTGAGAAACTGCCTGAACTCGTCAAGACTCAGGTTGAGGCTATCAAGGGTATCAACATCGACAAGGTTACTGTTTGGGATTCTGGCAACTCTGCTGACGGCAAGGGTTCTACAGCCAATTTCGTGTCAGGACTGATGAAGTCGGTTCCTCCTCTCAACGAACTCTTCGACCAGGCTGGTCTTGCACTCCCTGCTTATCTTGCAAAGAAAAAGGAAGAGCAGCAGGAAGAGACTGAGGAATAAGCCCCTCTTCTGTTCATTCGAACAATAAATCATCATATGAGTCTGAGTGATTCTCACTCAGGCTCTTTATGCTTGAATATACCCCCGAGGGCCCTTTCTTATATCCCTCATGTAAAGGAAATTGGCAGAAAAAACCTCCCGGAAACTGATGGCAAATAGAAACAAAATGCAGTTCTCGGCCTCCTCAAAATGTCCCAAAACCGCTCAAAGAGGCTCATTTCTGCCCTCCCGTTTCCTCAAACCTATGGAATGACCTCATCATTCAACCGTAATGACCAGTTCATTTAACCGTAATGACCGCCTCATTTAACTGAAATGAAGTGCTCATTCCGCCCTTTTCATCAGCGGCCGTATATGGACGCTGATTGCCTGCAAACCTAAACCGCTGAATATCAGTACAATGCAAAAATCGCCAAAACTCGCGTATTTGAGGGCGATTCCCCACTTCCTGACTTCCGCGAGAATCTCACGAAGCAGTTTGTAAAACAAATTATAAGCAACAGCAAAACCGAAACATATGAAACAAACCGTCCTTTTCGCCTTCGTCCTTTGGGCATTATTGCCTCTGGGCTCACTCTTCGGATTGTCTCTCCCTACCCTCTCGGCTCAGGAGCAGATGATGTTTGGCGACACCACACGCGTAGGCGTACCTTATTCTAAAGATCCGCATGTGGTGAATTTCAAAGGGCGATATCTCATGTACTATTCCATCCCGCCAACTCATTGGAACAATATGGAAGGATGGAACATCGGTATTGCTGAGAGCAAGGACCTTGTTCATTGGACTCGCGTGGGCGAACTGACTCCTCAGGAGGGACTTGATTACGAGAAAAACGGTTTCTGCGCTCCTTGTGCCTTGGTCGTAAAGGGGAAGGTTCATCTGTTCTACCAGACCTACGGCAATCGTGAGCGGGATGCTATCTGTCATGCTGTTTCAAAGGACGGACTACATTTCGACCGCGACAAGACAAACCCTATATTCCATCCGGAACCAGCCGACTGGACTTGCGGGCGTGCCATTGACGCAGAGGTGGCATTCTTCAAAGGCAAATACTACCTGTATTACGCCACACGCGACCCGGAGTTCAAGGTCCAGAAGATGGGCGTCGCTGTGGCTGACGGCAAGACCGACTTCTCACGCGGTTCATGGAAAGAGGCTTGCACGAAGAGCATCCTCTACCCTCACCTGCTTTGGGAGAAACAATGTATCGAGGCGCCATCGGTTCTCGTAAAAGGCAACACGATGTTTATGTTCTATGCCGGAGGCTACAACAACGAACCACAGCAGATTGGCATGGCGAAGAGTTACGACGGAGTGAACTTCACCCGCTGCGGTCCTCTTCCCTTCAAACGCAACGGTCTTGACAACGAGTGGAACTCATCAGAATCGGGCCATCCGCATGTTTTCCAGGACAAAGACGGAAAAGTGTATCTGTTCTATCAGGGCAACAACGACCACGGCAAGACATGGTACATCAGTCAGGAGGAAATCCTTACGGAAAAGACAAAGAAAGGCTATGACTACCTCTTCCTGCAGAGCGAGAAAGACAGGAAGAAACAGGAGAGTCACATTTGGGTGCAGTACGATGACATGCCTCATTTCGCCAATGGCGATGACAAGGCCCTTGCGGAGTTCGTGAAGGAAAACGCAAAAATCACATGTCCTGGAGAATGCTGTTCGCAGGGCAGGGTTATCGTTAGTTTCCTTGTTGACTTAGACGGAACAACCAGCGATTTCAGGATTGAGCGTGGACTTTGCAAGGACAAGGATGCAGAAGCACTGCGAGTTGCAAGACTCATTCCGATGAAGGCAGGCAAGGATCAATGGAAACCGGTGAGATATAATATCGCGGTGGAGTTCAAGAATAAACAATAGAATACAATATAAAAAAGACAACACTAACTCGTATGAAAAAAACAATGCTTATGGGATTGGCAGTTGTATGTCACAGCATCGCTGCACAAGACAAACGCCCGAATGTCATCGTTATCTACACCGACGACCACGGAACTCTCGACATGAACTGTTTCGGTGCTCCCGACCTAAGTACACCAAACATGGACCGGCTGGCCAACCAAGGTGTGAGGTTCAAACAGTTTTATGCTGCACCTGTCAGTTCGGCATCGCGCGCTTCATTCCTTACGGGACAATACTGTCTGCATGCAGAACTTACTGGTAATGCGGGATGGACAGGATTACGTCCAGAGAAAGAGACACTGGCTGAACGCATGAAAGCCAACGGATATCGCACGGCATGCATCGGAAAGTGGCATCTCGGTTCATGGCCGGAATATCGTCCAACAAACCAAGGCTTCGACTATTTCTGGGGATTCCTCGGAGGATGCATCGATAGTTATTCGCATTTCTATTATTGGGCAGGTCCAAACCAGCACGACCTTTTCAGAAACAACACCGAGATTTACGAACCTGGTAAGTTTTTCTGTGAAGAAACCCTTAAAGAATGCGAGAAATTCATCGTTGAACAGGATACCGACAAACCATTCTTCCTCTTCTGGGGTGTTAACATCCCACACTACCCTCTTCAGCCAAAACAGAAATGGCTCGACTATTATTCGCATTTGAAGAACCCTCGCCGTATGTATGCTGCATTCGTATCAACGTTCGACGACTACCTCGGCGATCTCTTCACATTCCTTAAAGCCCACAATCTGCTTGACAATACAATTATCGTTCTCCAATCCGACAACGGACATAGCACAGAGGTTCGCACTTTCGGAGGTGGAGGATATTGCGGAGACTATCGTGGAGGTAAGTTCTCACTTTTTGAAGGTGGCATTCGTGTTCCCGCCATTATATCTTGGCCTGGGCACATCCCTCAAGGTGAGGTACGCGAACAAATTGCTGCAAATGTCGATTGGTTCCCAACCCTGTGCGACTACTGCGGCATTAGCTACGACGACGCAGAGATTGACGGCGTTTCCATCGTAGACATGATAGCCGACGGCAGCAAACCTACGCCACACGATGTTCTATATTTCGACTTCAACGACGAGTGGGCAGTTCGTCAAGGCGAATGGAAACTCATCAATAATGCTATCGATGTCAAGCCAAACGATAAGAACGAAACAATAAAAGGTTTGTTCCTGAGCAATTTGAGCAAGGATTCCACAGAGAGTGTCAACTTCGCAGAGAAATATCCAAAGAAGGTAGCAGAACTCCAGAAGCTCCGCGATGCATGGGCTGACAAATACGAAAAGAAGAAAAAACAGTGATTTAAAATCGCCATAAAACAGGAGTTATACAGCATTCCCGCCTGTTAAAGATTTAAAATTCTGTTAATTTTCTATAAAACAAGCACTCTTGCAGACAACATCGCGCACGCATTCGCGATATTATTTGTACCTTTGCACCCGATTTCGAAAGAGGTCAACAACAACGGGGAAAGCTTAGAGCCCCGGGGATAGTGCTGCGCCATAGGGCATTCAGACTAACTTCGCCCTGCAGTCGCGCGTGTTAATAGCTGTATCATTGGCCTGATCCAGCGGTTAGTGAATCGCCGTCCGAAGATTTGGTGCATCTGCCACCGCAAGCCTTATATATAAATAAGGTGGAGGATATGGTTGCGCACCAATTGAAAGTATTATGTTTTTTAGTAGTAAAATGAGCGTGGGAGATTCGGAAGATGACAAGCGCTCGCAAAAAAGAAAATTTAAAAAATGAACACTTTAAGTTACAAGACAATTTCCGTTAACAAGGAAACTGCACAGAAGGAGTGGGTCGTAGTTGACGCAACCGATCAGGTTGTAGGTCGCCTCGCTTCAAAGGTAGCAAAGTTGATCCGTGGAAAGTATAAGCCAACTTTCACACCAAATGTTGATTGTGGTGATAACGTAATTATCATCAACGCTAAGAAGGCAGTCTTCACAGGTAAGAAGGAGACTGACAAGGTTTACACTCGTTACACAGGTTATCCAGGTGGACAGCGTTTCCAGACTCCAGCACAGCTTCGCACTCGCGAGGACGGTATGGACAAGATTCTTCGTCACGCTGTTAAGGGTATGCTTCCAAAGGGCCCTCTCGGTCGCAAGCTGCTCGCAAACCTTTATGTTTACAATGGCACAGAGCACAATCAGGAGGCTCAGAAGCCAAAGGCAATTGATATTAACCAGTACAAATAAACCGTAAGTCAAGATGGAAGTAATTAACGCAATTGGTCGCCGTAAGAGCGCAGTAGCTCGCGTATACCTCACAGAGGGTACAGGCAAGATCACTATCAACAAGGTAGATCTCACACAGTATTTCCCATCAGCTATCCTTCAGTTCGTTGTAAAGCAGCCATTGACTACTCTCGGCGTAGAAGGTAAGTATGATGTTAAGGCTAATCTTGACGGTGGCGGTTTCACTGGCCAGAGCCAGGCACTCCGTATGGCTATCGCTCGTGCACTCGTTAAGGTAAATGCAGATGACAAGAAGGCACTCAAGGTTAAGGGATTCCTCACACGCGATTCTCGTGTTGTTGAGCGTAAGAAGCCAGGTCAGCCAGGTGCACGTCGTCGTTTCCAGTTCTCAAAGCGTTAAAATATTTGCAACTGGACTGTTTGCAATTCTATTGCGAATATTCCAATGTCGCTTAAGAACTACAGTTTAGTATCTAAACCCGCGAGATCCTTATGGCTACTCGCCGGCTGATTCTAACTAAAGAATTTCAAAAGAAAGTAAACAATTAAAAAGAAAAGATTATGTCAAGAACAAGTTTTGACCAGTTACTCCAGGCAGGTGCACATTTCGGTCACCTCAGCCGTAAGTGGAACCCAGCCATGGCTCCTTATATCTTCATGGAGCGCAATGGTATTCATATCATCGATCTGAACAAGACCGTAGCTAAGGTTGACGAGGCTGCAGAGGCTTTGAAGCAGATCGCTAAGTCAGGCAAGAAGATTCTGTTCGTCGCTACTAAAAAACAGGCTAAGGACGTTATTGCTGAGAAGGCAACAAGCGTAAACATGCCTTATGTAAACGAGCGTTGGGCAGGTGGTATGCTCACCAACTTCCCTACAATCCGTAAGGCTGTTAAGAAAATGACAACAATCGACAAGCTCATGACTGATGGTACTTTCTCTAACCTCAACAAGCGTGAGTTGCTTCAGGTGACACGTCAGCGCGCTAAGCTCGAGAAGAACCTCGGTTCTATCGCTGACCTTACTCGTCTCCCATCTGCACTCTTCGTAGTTGACGTTATGAAGGAGCACATTGCAGTAAAGGAAGCTAACCGTCTCGGTATTCCTGTATTCGCAATGGTTGATACAAACTCTGATCCACGCGGTGTAGATTTCCTCATCCCAGCTAACGACGACGCTAAGGATTCTGTAGAGGCAGTATTGACAGCTTGCTGTCAGGCTATCGCTGAGGGTCTTGAGGAGCGTAAGGTTGAGAAGGCTGACGAGAAGGCTGCTGCAGAGCAGGCTGAAGAGGCTGCTGACGCTAAGCCAAAGCGCGCACGTCGTGCTCGCAAGGAAGAGGCTCCAGCAGAGGAGACAGCTGAATAATCCAGACTACAAAGACAGAAGAGTAGAAAGTGAAGAAATTCGCTTTCCGCTCTTCTTTTTAATCGAATTATTAATTAAAAACATACATAGTATATTATGGCAGTTACAATGGAAGACATCAAGAAGCTCCGCGCTATGACAGGTGCTGGTCTTGCTGATGTTAAGAAGGCTCTCACTGAGGCTGAGGGCGATATGGAAAAGGCAAAGGAAATTCTCCGTGAGCGTGGTCTCGCTATCGCTGCAAAGCGTTCTGACCGTGAGACATCAAACGGTTGTGTTCTCGTTAAGAAGACTGAAGATTTCGCTGCAATGGTAGCAATCAAGTGCGAGACTGACTTCGTTGCTAACGGTAAGGATTTCGTTGCTCTCGTTCAGGAGATTCTCGACGCTGCAGTTGCTAACAAGTGCAAGAGCCTCGACGAGGTTAAGGCACTCGTTCTCGCAAGCGGTGACGACGCTGCTACAGCTGTTCAGCATCGTTCAGGTATCACTGGTGAGAAGATGGAGCTCGACGGCTATCTCTTCATCGAGGGTGCAAACGTTGACGTTTACAACCACATGAACAAGAACATTCTCTGCACAATGGTTCAGACAAACAAGCCTGCTGAAGAGGTTGCTCACAAGGTAGCTATGCAGGTTGCTGCTATGAAGCCAGTTGCTCTCAACAAGGAATCTGTACCACAGGAGGTTATCGACAGCGAGTACAAGGTTGCTGTTGAGAAGTCAAAGCAGGAGCAGGTTCAGAAGGCTGTAGAGGCTGCACTCAAGAAGGCAGGCATCAACCCAGCACACGTTGACTCTGAGGATCACATGGAGTCTAACATGGGCAAGGGCTGGATCACAGCTGAGGATGTTGCAAAGGCTAAGGAGATCATCGCTACAGTTTCTGCTGAGAAGGCCGCTTCTCTCAACATGCAGATGATCGAGAACATCGCTAAGGGCCGTGTTCAGAAGTTCTTCAAGGATTTCTGTCTCGTAGAGCAGGAGTTCCAGTTCGGTGACGGCGACAAGGCTACTGTTGCACAGTGGATGGCCGCTCAGGACAAGGAGCTTGTTATCACAGACTACAAGCGTTTCTCTCTCCAGGCTGACTAAAAAGCCTCTCCCCAACCCTCCCCTAAAGAGGGAGGGAGTTTCAAATACATAGCGTCAGTGCCCAAAAGGCGCTGGCGTTTTTTAATAATTTACATATGAAAATCTTTGCAATTGGAATGAATTACCTCCAGCATACAGAGGAGTTGGACGGTAAGGCATATAAACCAGAGGAACCTGTCATCTTCCTGAAAGCAGACTCTTCCCTGCTCAAGGACCACAAACCATTCTTTATCCCTGATTTCATGGGAAGAATCGACTATGAGGCAGAACTCGTAATTAGAATCTGTCGTCTGGGTAAGGGAATTCCAGAGCGTTTTGCACATAGATATTATGATGCAGTAACAGTAGGAATAGATTTTACAGCACGCGATATGCAGAAAAAGGCTCGCGAACTGGGTCAACCTTGGGATATATGCAAGGGATTCGACGGTGCTGCTTGCATCGGCGATTGGGTTGAGAAGGAGAAATTCCTTTCAATCGACGGCATTCATTTCCACCTTGACATCAACGGGAAGACAGTTCAGGAAGGTTGCACAAGCGATATGCTCTACAAAGTTGACGAGATTGTGGCTTACTTGAGTAAGTTCTATACCCTCAAGACCGGTGATATCATCTACACTGGCACACCTGTTGGCGTTGGTCCTGTGCATATTGACGACCATCTGGAGGGATATCTTGAAGACAGAAAGGTACTTGAGTTCAATTGCAAATAAATAATTCTAAAGGGCGGTTTTTCCGCTAAAGAGAACAAAAAGAGATGCTTGATGAAGAAGAAATAATCATCACGGCATCTCTTTTTTATTGTTTTATACAATAATAAGGGAGGAAATGCGTTATATTAGAGGATGAAAAGACTTATACTGACATCGGCACTATTACTTTGTTGCGTTATTATGATGGCGCAGCAGAGATTTGTTTATCTGACCACAGAAGAGGTTAGTATCGATTCTGTATTGCCTCATGTCGGTTATCAAATGCCTTTGCCAGAGAACTATACCGACTCTGTCTATACTGTGTCATTGCTCTATCCAGAGTATATTCTCATGGCACCATCTGATATTGAAAGATACAACAAAATCAGCGGAGAGGCTCTCCCTGAAATCCCTCAACCAGAATACAGCGTTGTCTTCGACCGCAAGAAACCAATCCTCCGTATTGGCGTAACCCCATTGGCACTCAATGAGGGCAAGCACAAGATTCTGGTTAGTTTCATGCTTAAGATTGAATCTGCACCTGCTGCACAGAGTAAGGGCGCAATGGCGAAGGTTCCTTCAACTAATGGCAGTTTCTATGCTGAGCATTCAGTTCTTGCTTCTGGCAAATGGGCAAAGATTAGAGTAAGCGAAACTGGCGTTTATCAGTTGACCGAAGATGTAATAAAGAAAGCAGGTTTCTCTGATATCAACAAGGTTAAACTCTATGGTTATGGTGGTAATCTTCAACCAGAGACAATAACACAGAAGTATCTTGAAGCCACTGACGACCTGAGGGAAGTAGAGCGTTGTGTCGTAAACGGCAAGCATCTTTTCTATGCCAAGGGCCCTGTTTCCTATGCAAGCAAAAATGCCACAACCAGAACTCGCAACCCTTATTCTGACTACGGATACTACTTCATCACACAGAGTGACAGCGAAGCACTTACCGTCGATGTTGAGACATTCAAGAAGAATTTCACTTACGCCTACGAGGATTATCACTCATTGTATGAAAAGGATGGATTTGCTTGGCTTTCCGGCGGAAGAAATCTCGTTGACGGAACAAGCGTTTCTGTAGGAAACTCGCAGAAGTTCACTATCAAGAATGACACTGGCAGCAAATCTGGTCGTGTATATGTCAATGTAACTGCTGGTACTTCAACAAGCGTTCAGGTTGAACTCAACGACTCGGTTCTTGCCAAGATGTCAATGATGTGCGGCGACTACGATAAAGGCGCAATGGCCGCTAAGACATTTACTATTAACAATCTGAAGGAAGAGAACATAATAAAGATTACTCCTTTGAGTGGTGGTCCTGTACGTTTGGATTATATTCTCTTCACTTACAACAGTCCTCGCAACAGTACTGATATCGAAGGAAAGACATTCCCTGCAGCAGAGTATGTGCACAACATTACTAATCAGGATCATCACGCTGACGGGTTTGCGGATATGGTCATCATTATCCCTACTTCGCAGAAGACCGTTGCTCAGGCTGAGCGCCTCAAGGCTTTCCACGAGACAAACGACAATTTGAGAGTTACAATCGTACCAGCAGACGAGTTATATAACGAATTCTCGAGCGGTACGCCTGATGCCAATGCTTATCGCCGTTATCTCAAAATGCTTTATGACAAAGCCGGTGATGACGAGGCAAACATGCCTAAATATCTGCTTCTCTTCGGCGATTGCGTTTGGGATAACCGTATGTTGACAACGACAACATCAAAGTTCAGTCCTGACGATTACCTACTCTGTTTTGAGAGTGAGAACTCGTACAACGATGTGTCTTGTTATGTGGATGATGGTTTCTTCTGCCTTCTTGACGAGGGTGAAGGAAGTAATCCTCAGGCCGCTGATTTGTTGGACGTTGCTGTAGGCCGTTTCCCTGTAACAACTCTTGCCAACGCAAAAGTGATGGTTGACAAGACCATCAAATATGTGCAGAATGAGAATGCCGGTCCTTGGCAGAACACAATCATGTTCTTAGGCGATGACGGAAACCAGAATCTCCATATGGAAGATGTGAACGACGCTGCTGAGGAGACAAGGAAGAACCATCCTGGATATCTCATAAAGAAAGTAATGTGGGATTCTTACGAGCGTGTTTCTTCTGCCAGCGGTAACACCTACCCTCAGGTGACAAACCTCGTGAAGGCACAGCAGCAAGCAGGAGCACTCATCATGGATTATGCCGGACACGGTTCGCCAATCCAGATTTCACACGAAAAAGTTCTCCGCATTACCGATTTCGAGGAGTTCTCAAACACTAATCTGCCTCTTTGGATTACCGCTTCGTGTGACATCATGCCATTCGACGGTACAGAGGAGACAATCGGCGAGACAGCAGTACTGAACAGCAAAGGTGGTGCAGTAGCATTCTTTGGTACTACCCGAACCGTTTATGCCAACTATAACAAGAAAATCAACATGGCATTTCTCCGCTATGTCTTAGGGCAGACAAACGGCAAACCAACAACTCTTGGTGAGGCTCAGCGATTGGCGAAGAACTTCATGATTACATCCGGACAGGACAAGACTACAAACAAGTTGCAGTTCTCTCTGCTCGGTGATCCGGCCATTGCACTCAACCAACCAAAACTGCAGATTGTAATTGACTCAATAAACGGCAAGGCAGTTCCTGCAACAGAGGCACCTTCGCTCAAAGCCGGAAGTGTAGCAAATATTGCGGGACATATTGTGGGAGCTGACGATTTCGAAGGAACAATCACGGCTACAGTTCGCGATTCTGAGGAGAAAATCGTCTGCCGACTCAACGACAAGACTGATAGTGGTGCGGATGAAGCCTTTGAATATACCGACAGAAAAAAGACCCTGTATAGCGGTTCTGACAATGTTTCCAAAGGAAAGTTCAATATCAGATTTGCCGTTTCAAAGGACTTGAACTACAGCGACAAGTCTGGTTTGATAAATGTCTTTGCAGCAAGCACAGACAAAAAACTCACGGCTAACGGATATAGCGAAGATTTCAATGTAGGTGGCACAGAATCTCTTGGTAAGGACTCAATTGGTCCTTCAATCTATTGCTATCTCAACTCGCCTTCGTTCGTCAATGGAGGAAGTGTGAACTCTACACCTTACTTTGTTGCAGAGATTAACGACGAGGACGGAATCAACGCTACAGGCAACGGAATTGGTCATGACATGATTCTGCAAATCGATGGAGAGATGTCAAAGACATATAATCTCAACGACAATTTCACCTACGATTTCGGCTCATACAAGAGTGGTTCGACTTACTATACTATCCCTGAACTTGAAGTAGGAACGCACATCTTGCAGTTCCGCGCTTGGGATATCTTCAACAATCCTTCTACAACACAGTTGAAGTTCAAGGTTGTAAGTGCCCTTGCCCCTACTGTTACAAGCGTAAGCTGCACCAACAATCCTGCCAAGGAACAGACCACATTCATCATCAACCACGACAGAATGGGCAGTAAGATTGATGTTGTGCTCGACATTATGGATATGAGCGGCCGTCTGCTCTGGCAGCATTCGGAGTCGGGTATTAGCTCTACAGGCAGTTACACTATTGACTGGGATCTAACAGTCGATGGTGGACAGAAACTCCAGACAGGCGTATATCTCTATCGCGCAAGAGTGAGCAGCGAAGGAAGCGACTACGACTCAAAGGCGAAGAAGCTTATTATAATAAGGTAGGCGCGCGCGAGGAAACTGCATCCCCAAAACGAGATAGTTAAAAAGAGAGAACAAAATAATAAAAAGCGGTTTTCGCCGTTATTATGATATTAGCACAAACAGAACATATGAAAAGAATTATTATATTTAGCATGCTCGCAATCGTCTCTTTGGCAGTTAATGCTCAGGAGAAGCAAGACATGTTCAATCCAGTAAACACCTCAGTGACATCACAGTCGATTGCACCTGACGCGCGTGCTGCGGGTTTTGGTGATGTAGGTGCTGCAACAGAGGCAGATGTCAACTCACAGTACTGGAATCCTGCGAAATATCCATTTGCCATTAGTCGTGCGGGAGTAGGTTTGAACTATACTCCTTGGTTGCGCCAGTTGGTAAGTGATATGGACCTTGCCTATCTCGCTGGTTATTATCGTATTGGCGATTACAGTGCAGTATCTGGTTCTTTGCGCTATTTCTCTTTGGGTGAGGTCTATACAAGTGCTTCGCTCGAAGGTGGCGACGACATGACAATCACTCCTTACGAGATGTCGCTTGATGTTGCATACTCTCTTATGCTCAGCGAGAAGTTCTCAATTGCTGCCGGATTGCGTTGGATTTATTCGGATTTGACCTATAATTTCTCTGACGAGAGTTCACCTGGTTCGGCTTTTGCTGCCGACCTTGCGTGCTACTATCAGGATTATCTCAACCTCGGCGAACGCGAATGTCAGGTGGGACTTGGTATGAACATTTCGAATGTAGGTACAAAAATCAGTTTCGGAGGCGACGACAATGCTGAATTCATCCCAACAAACATGCGTCTGGGTGCTTCGCTGATGCTTCCAATTGACGAGTACAACCGTTTCACTATTGCTGCAGATGCCAACAAACTCCTTGTGCCTACTTATCCAAAGCAGAATGAGGGTGAGACGACAGAGGATTATCAGGAGCGTGTACAGCGCGACTACTATGACATCTCATCAATAGCCGGAATCTTCAAGAGTTTCTCTGATGCGCCAAATGGTTTCAAGGAGGAGTTGCAGGAGATTCAGTGGAGCGTTGGTGCAGAGTATTGTTATCACGATCAGTTCTCTATCCGAGCTGGTTATCACCACGAGTCGGAGAACAAGGGTAACCGTAAATACTTCACCGTAGGTGCTGGTTTCAAGATGAGCGTGTTCTCTCTCGACGCTGGTTATGTTATTGCAACAGCAAAGTCTAACCCACTCGACCAGACTCTCCGTTTCACCCTTTCGTTCGATATGGACGGAATAAAAGACTTGTTCGGCAGAAGATAATTCACCTCTAACACCTACCCTTTCCCCGCTCGGGGCAAGGGAGTAATTACTAAAAGAACAATGATTAGAGTAGGAATGGGATTTGATGTCCACAAACTCGTTGAAGGACGGGACTTGTGGCTTGGAGGAATAATGATAGAACATACACTTGGCCTGTTGGGTCACAGCGACGCTGATGTGCTTATTCATGCCATCTGCGATGCTCTGTTGGGTGCTGCCAACATGCGCGACATTGGCTATCATTTCCCTCCTGTCAAGGGTAATGAGTTTGAGGATGTAGACTCGAAGATTCTTCTCAAGAAGACAATTGAGTTGATTGCCACAAAGGGCTATCACCTCGTGAATATTGACGCAACCGTTTGTGCTGAACGCCCAAAGATTAATCCTCATGTGCCTGAGATGAAGAAATGTCTTGCTGAGGTAATTGGCACTGACGAAGACAACATCTCAATAAAGGCCACAACAACCGAAAAACTCGGTTTTACGGGTCGTGAGGAGGGCATGTCTGCCTATGCGGTAGTGCTCATTGAAAAGTAGGGTAAAGATAAAACCTATGGAATGAGGGAAAATTCGCTAGCGAATTTCCTTTCAAAACGGTGGAATGACACAAAATTCACTAGCGAATTTTATGTCATTCCATATGTTTTTATAGAACATCTCAATAAAGATGCCTGAAAAAGGCTGTTTTAGAAGTTGCGGAAAGCGGTTTTGGCTTCTTTCACGCCAATACATTCCATCTCAATCAACCACTCCGGACGGCACACAGGAGCAAGGGTAAGAACGAATGGAGTATCTGGGAATTTCTCCATAAACATATCCTCAACAACACTCGCATCAGCAATGTCACGCAGATAGACAATAATCTGCATCACATCATTCCAATCCTGACCGCCTTCCTTGAGGAGTGTCTCGACATTCGCCCACATTCTTTCCGTCTGCTTGCGAATATCACCAATATGAACCACCTTACCCTTATTGTCGATTGAGGCCGTACCAGAGACATAAATATGACTTCTGTCACCATATTCAATCTGTGTTGCGCGCTCAAATGTGACGCCATAATCACTTGTGCGATTCATGTGACTTGCTGCCTGCAGATAGGTTATCTGTTCTGGTTGCAAACCCTTTACGGCATAAGTGCCAAGTTGATGGATAGCCTTTCGTGAAGCGGAATTTCCACCTATTCCCGTTGAAGCAATATAATGTGTATCCTTTGTGAGGCCAATCTTGTCAAAGTATTCACGACGAGCAACAACAAGACCATTATACTGAATGTCCACATCGCGCACGAAGAACCATGTGCGAATACAGTTCTCTGCTATGTTGGCACCAAACTTGCTCAATCCCGCCTCGTATTCATTGAGGATTGTTTCCGACTGAGCATAACTGTCGCCTTCATCACTGGTGATTCCCATTCGCCAGAGATGCTGATAGCCGTTGTTGTCAACTACGGTGAAACCGTGCTTTTTTGCGATTTCATCGACCGAAACAAAGTAAATCCAAAGTGCTACCTTTGAACCGTTGAGAGGTACTTGCTGGATGAAACTGACACTACATTCTGTTGTTTCCTCTGGTATAAGAGAAGCCTGATTCAAGGCGTCGCTAAGGAAATAACGCTTGAAAACAGCCTTCATTCCTTCCATCTGAGGGCGTTCAGCCAATCGCTTTTCAGCCTCAAGAAGTCGCGAAAGCTGCTCCTCGAAAAGGTCGCCATTTCCTTCAACCTGTAGTATTGCATGAGCCTCACCTATCTTGCCCTCTGGAGCAAAATAGGCAACAGAAGCCGATGCTTCAATGTCGTTCCAACTATTTAGAGTTTTTTCCATTCGAATTATTTAATGTTATTTCCAGATACTCTTTGCCTGGAAAACTTCAAGATTCTTTATTTGTATCTGGTTGCCCCAGAATTCATAGCCTTTATTCTCACGTCCGTCTCTGTTCATTGAATATGAGAACGCCCCACCATCAACATAAGCCTCAACAAGACCTTTGTCCACGAAGATGTCGCAATCTATATCCATCGATTCTGGATTCTCGCTTGCGTAGAATTCTCCTTGCAGGCGATTGCCGTTCATATCGTAAGTGAGCAACCTCTGTCCGCGGTAACTCAAACCTGCATCTGTGGCATATGTCAGGTGGAGAGTGAACTTCAACCGCAAAACATCCTCATCCTTGAACTGCTCCATCAGTCTGTTTACTTCCTGGGCAGACATATTCTGATATTGTGCCACTCGCGTGAACAGTTGGTTTGTCTGCTCAATTGGGTAACTGAACAATTTCAAACCTTGCTTTGTCCTTACCAGTTTCTGCTCCTGAGGCAAGAGCATAGCACCATTAAACGGCATTCCTGCATAGCTTGTACGACTCCAAGCCATCTTAATCACTCGTCCATCCTCTTGTGGAATATTATTGAAAGTCTGTGCGGCATAGGCACTACCGTTCAGATTCATCTGCTTTGATGTCTCTGGAATGAATGTCTTACCGTCAAACCGACCTATCATGTATGTGCCAGAAGCACCCCACATTATCCAATGTTTCTCGTTTGGCGCACCCTCAACAGGAAGTTCAAACAATTCCGGGCACTCCCAAAAACCAGTAATATGGCTCATTGGAGTCCAGTTTTTCAGGTCATTGGAGTTATAGATGGTATTGCCATCTCGCTCATTTACCACCATCACCCAATGCTTTCCCGGCTCATACCAAAACACTTTCGGGTCACGAGTATCATGTGTCTGCCACTTCTCGTGAGAGTCAACAACAGGATTCTTGTCGTATTTTGTCCAGGTTAATCCCTCATCAAGGCTATACGCCATACACTGGGTTTCCCATTTGGAGTCTGCAGTATAGAAGGCAATCATTGCCGGATTACCGTTTTTCCCGTTGAAACCGGCCGAATTTGCATAATCAATGACAGCAGTTCCTGAGAACATTGCACCAATCTCATCAGGATGCAGAGCCAATGGAAGTTCCTTCCAGTGGAGCAAATCTGTACTTACTGCATGTCCCCAATGCATGTTCTCCCACTCCTTTTCATAAGGATTGTGCTGATAGAACATGTGGTATTTACCATTATAATAGATAAGGCCGTTTGGATCGTTTATCCATCCTCTGCGGGTTGTGAAGTGATATTGTGGACGAAGTGTTTCGTTGTAAATCTCACTCTCAGCCATTATCGTATCTGCCTGATATATCTTTTGCAAGGCCTCTTCTGTGAAATCGCCACTAATGACAAGTGTCTTGCCTTTCCAGAGACTCACATCCTGAAACACCCAATACTCAGGCGAATCAGTAAGGCGAATAACAGAAGTGCATTGCTTCTGCCCATCAAGGGTGAAAGTCATAGGCTTGCGGTCAACTCTCTGCGAAACAGGGAAGTTGATATATTGCTTCTTTATCTTCAGTTTCACCTCTCCCGCCTGTAAAGACAAGGATAGGGAAAAACATAAAAGTAAAGAGAGAAATGCCTTCATTTGCGTTGGTTGTTCAAATTGTTTTTGCTTTATTCTGCAAAGATAGTGAAAAAGAAAACAACATCAAAAAGAAATTTTCAATTTCTTAATGACAATGGGCGAATTTACTCAATATTAGGTATAATAGTGCAAATAATCGATGCTATTTCACCAAAGGCCAGGTGAGATAACGATGAAGTAGGTATCCGTGATAGCAATAGAAATAAACAGTAAGGACAATTATCATAATGAGAAGAATCCATATTGCCCATTTCTGCTTCGTTCGGAAAAGATTTGCTATGCTCAATGGTACTACAAAAACCCAATGAGCGGTCATGATATACACTTCGTTTATGGCAAATGCCATAATTATATGCAAGAAAAGATTAAAACCTAAAACAGCAAGGAGTACAAGCGTAAACCTCTCTCGCCAAGCGAAAACCAAACCCAAAAGGAGCAGAACCTCAATCAGAATAACGACATAGTTCTGGATTTCCCACGAATATTCCACGATGAGAGGTCGCTTATTCAACACATCTCCAAGAATATGCTTACGGTGGAGTTGCAATGATTCACCGAAGAAGTTCTCTTGCAGAATCTTTGCTCGAGGTAGTTTTCCATGTGTCCATTTCATTTGTTCAGCCACAAGATTGTCTTTCTTCTCTGTCAACTCGGTGGATAAAGACTGCTGAACAAACACCATTGAAATGAGCAAAACCACCGGAAAAACCGCTGTTTTTAGCAGAAAGCGCCAATTGAAATAGGATTTACCATTAACGATAAAGATGATTGCAAACACCACAACTCCATTTGAAAGAGTTATTCCTGCAGTCAAAAGGAAGAGAATTATAGCTTCCTTTGCTGAAAATTGCTCATTTGCCTTTATTTTCTTGCCTGCAAGATAGGTTGCGAGTGTCAGGCAGAACATTGACAAGCAGAAATGATCGGGTACTATTATTGACACCAGCACAAAGGCAAAACTGAGAAAAAAGAGCGATAAAACCGTGGAAAATTGCGATTTTATGCCAATAACCTCAATCATTGTTCGTCGTAGAAACACAACAGAATAGAACCCGCAGAAGGTAAGAATCACTCCAATCAGTATCTGCACACAATTACAACCCGTTATTGCCCAAAGGAGTTTGTTAAGCAGAAAAACCGGATACATGGCCAAAGCAAGAAGCGGATGACGCAAAATGTCGTATCCTTGATGCCAGTCAGTAACAACATCATAGGTTATCGGGTCAAATCCCGACATATGGAAATTTCGCAGAAACTGATTGAAAGAATCGGGCGAATAATTGGCAAAAAGACACCAGAACTTACTGATGATGAGATACTGAAACACCAGAATCACCACCAGAAAGACGAGCGAGGATAATCGCTCTGTGGGTTTTATGCCAAACAATCGTCTCACAGCAGATAACTACCAATTGAAATGGTGTTGTAAATCAACAGATATGCAGCAATGACTGCTATAGCAACAGGCAGAACTCGCCTTGCCTTTTGCTGCCACTTATTATCATTTTCACATGATGAATCCTGCTCTCTGAAGAGATAAGCAATACAGATTGGAATAGCATAAATCCAGTGGGCAGACATGATGTACACCTCATTTATTCCAAATCCAAGACCAACATGAAGTGCAACATCCATTCCAAAGAAACTCAAGACAAGCCACATGAACTTATTTCTGCGACCTACCCATATACCTATTATAAATAATAGGGCGATAAAAACCTCAACAACATAAGGCATCGGACATTTATATCTGACCACCATTGGACGAGAACGCATCACATCGCCTAACAGATAGTCTTGATGCAACTGTATTGATTCGCCTAAGAGATTCTCTACTATAGCATCAAAACGCGATGAAGTGATGTCTGTCCAACGCATGAATTCACCCTTTGCAATAGGAGCGCCTTGCTTTGGACCTCGCTTTTTCTTTGCCTCTGCCTTCTTATGAGCATCAACGGCACGAGCAGATTGACGGGCAAAAAGTGTTGCTGTGTCTCCTTGCGCCAAAAGCATTGAGTCCTTTTGTTCCTCAAGGCGTTTCTGTTCGAGTTCCTTTTTCTTCTTCTCCGCCTTGCGTTTTGCATTCACCTCATGGCGTGCCGTTTCTGTTGGCCACACAAAGACACGATATTCCCAACGACTGAAACCCCATATCAAAGCGGCAGGGAGAATGACACCCAAAAGAAGATTTGCAGGACGGAAAAAGCGTAGTTTATTGACGAAAAGATTAGCAAGGAACACCTTCAAGCCATTATTCAGCGATACTCCTGCAGTCAGGATGAAATAGAGCACAGTCTGCCAGATGGTGAAAGGATTGCCGCTTTTCATCCTACGACCTGAAATGTATAATGCTATGAGCAGCAGAGTCATAGAGATGACAAAGTGATCTGGCACCACACACGACAGCATCACATAGGCAAACGACAGGAAGAAAACGGTCAGTATTGTTGCAACTTTGCGACTTGTGCCTACTATCTCGCGAACAATGCGATAGAAGAACAGCATTGAATAAAAGCCCCAGAAGAGTTGCATTGCAGCAACGACAAACAATGCACAGTTCTTACCCGTGAGCATCATGAGTCCTTGATTCAAAAGATATGGCGGATACATGAAGAATGCCAATAGCGGATGTCGATAGACATTATAGCCCGCTGTCCAATCGGACACTATGCTGTATGTTATTGGGTCAAAGCCGGATACATGGAAATTATGGATGAAAAGAGGCCAATAGAACTTTTTCAGCGGACTGAAGATACCGAAATACTTGTAGATAAGCATTGTATGCAAACCTACAAGAAACAGAAAGACGAACAGCATCAACCATCGCTCTTCCTTCTTTACGCGGAAAATATGCAGTGGATTATACATTATCTGAATGGTTTATAATAACTCTCATCGGCAAAATCCAACAGTTTTCTGTCGCCATTGCTATCGCCATAGGCAATGAGATAATAGTTTTCTCTGTCAGGAAACAATTCCAAAAGACGGTTGATTTTCTCTTGTCCGTAGCAGTTTTTTGAGAGGAAACGACCTGTCAAACGACCATTCTCCACCTCAATCTGTGTACCAATGACCTTCAAATCAGGGAAGAAAGGTTGCACCCAGTTATCAATGCTCGCACTAACAACCACCACTTCTGTACCCTCCTCACGACTTTTGCGAATCATTTCCTGTCCACCCGGACGAAGAAGATGCTTGCTTGATGCTGCAAAATCACTACCAAGACGATTGAATTCCTCTATTGGCATTCCTTTGAAGAAGTAAGAGAACAGTTTCTGTTTGCTCTTGTAATTCGGATAGAGTTTCATGAACATAAGAGCAATAAGTGGCGAAAAGAGCAAAAATCCAATCAGGCAATGGACATTGCCCTTTGCAAAACGGATAAACTCCAACAATGTATCCTTGCTGGTAAGAGTTCCGTCAAAGTCGCTTGCAACAATTTTCTTCATCTAAAAACCGTTGATTAGGATTTTAAAGCACATAAATAATAATCAGGTAAGCGAGCAACCAAAGTAGTATCACCAGTTGCAAGAAACGATCGCGATAGAGCAATTTCGTTGGGTCGCCCGACTTTCCATCAACCGAAGTCAGTTGCATATAACGCATCAAACCAAGCAATACAAGGATTGTTGTGAGGTAGACATACTGGAAATTCGTTCTTCCAGTAACCTCTGGCGAGATGGTATACATGATGTAGCAAACCAAAGTGACAGAAGCCGTCACAGTAATGGCCTGATTAATAAAAGTCATATTGTAGCGATGAGTATTGTGGCGAGGTGCTTCGCCTGTTGTCATCATCTTTGCCACATCATCGCGACGCTTTGCAAAAGAAAGCAAGAGAGTGAGCAGGAAGGTCATCATGACAAGCCAGTTTGAGGCAATGACACCAGTTGCAGCACTTCCAGCAAGAATGCGAAGCACAAATCCAAATGCCAGGATAAACACATCGACAATGGCAAAACGCTTCAATATGCGACAGTAGGCAATGTCCATTATATAATAGCACAGAATAACCAATCCAAGATGCCACCAACGCTCGCCCAACAAAGCTACCATCAAGGCAGAGAGGCACATCATAAATACCATTATGCCATAGCCAAGAGGGATAGAGATTGCGCCAGAGGCAATTGGTCGTTTGCATTTTTCCGAATGACGGCGGTCGTCCTCAACATCAATGATATCATTGTAGCAATAGATTGATGAAGCGGCAAAACTATAAGCGAAAAACGCAATGACACTGGCAAGAAGGGCTTTCATATCTGTCAATGCTCCACCAAAGAACACTGGCATGAATATGAACATATTCTTTATCCACTGATATGGACGGGTCAGTTTGATAATATTACGCATATCAAAGAGTTTTTAGTCGTTATTTACAGTACTTTAGTCAATCCCTTCGACACTTTTCCCATAACCCAATGGAGCAAGTATGCCAAAGGCATTGTTATTGCAATTGTTATAAAGAAGGTAGGCCAGTAGCCGAGATGATACTCCTCCACTCGCCACAAAACGAAGTGGGAATGAATGAGATAAGCCTCGAGCGACAATGCGCCAACCCACGCGAAAATGGCATTAAACCAATGAGGTGTTCTTCGCCACATTCGGTTGAATATTATGATTGTCGAGACAACAAGCGGTATATACAGCAATCGCTCGATGAAAAGTGGGAAACGACCATGCAGATTCTGCTCAAGGAAGATACTCGTAAGCAGAGACATGAGGAACATTATCCAAATCATGAAGATTGAAGCACCGTCGAGAGTCTCTTTCCTCTTCACCATCTCGCCCATATTTATGCCAAGGAAGAATATCGGCACACGACTCCAGAATATCTCCAGATGGCCTACTGCCTCGTGAATAGGCGTTACCCACTGAACAAGAACTGTCCACATCACCATCACAAGCACCAGCCAGCGATAAATCGGATGACGGCGAATTAGTTCCATATAGGCAGGGGCAAAGATATAAAGCATCATTGTGGCAGGAATATACCAGAATGTCAATTCGTCGTGAAGCCAGAAATCCCAGTTAATGGTAATATCGCCAATGAGGTCAATCAACCCATGTCCGTTTGCCCAAAGTTCAAGTCCATGAGTATAGCGAGGAATGTAGTAAAGACAGGCGATGAGCAACCATGTAGGATATACACGAATAAGACGACGTTTGTAGAATTGCCACCACTCACGCGAGAACACACGAAGGGATTCTATATCAACAGAGAGTCGTTGTTTCGCCCACGAATACCACAGACCGATTCCACTCAGGAAGAGGAAAATATCAACACCAAGATTTCCCACGCGCCTTAATCCGAAGAACTCGTTGCTGCGTGGAAGTGCCACATGGAAGAGGATAATCATCAGCATTGCTGCCCCCATGTGCTCACCGCGAAAACGGCTGATATTGGTTAGTTCAATGTCGGGTATTCTCATTTTGGGCGATAATTTATTTTTTGCGCGAATCCATCAAACGCTTGAAAATCATAGAAAGCACGATTGTAGCAACAACATACATCAGCAAACCAGTATAGATGTCACCATGACGGCTTATCGGAATGAATATCTTACGAGTGATAGGATGACAGACGAACATTGCAGAAGAGATGCCTCCAACCCAGGCAAGGAGTTCGTTCAGGCCTTGCGGAGTGATTTTCACCAATGCTATGCTGAACACACAAACCAATGCAGGAACCCAGTACCAAGCCTGATATTCCAT
>DCIM01000053.1:33402-58193 GCA_002316005.1 Prevotellaceae bacterium UBA1726
TTGAGTTCAAGTTCGTATCGGGCATAGAGAAGTCCAAGGCCAAATGGGAGCATTCCGCCAATGAAATTGTAACGAAGGCGGTTAAGAGTCTCACCTTGAGGGTCGCAGAAACACTGAAGCAGGAAGCACACGAGCATCAAAGCGACAGTAAATCCCCAATGGCGTTTGTAGAGCAGAAGTCGATAGACGACATAGAGTTGGAGCATAAGGCCAAAGAACCAGTAAGGTCCTGGCCATATGATATGGTCAGGGTCAGGAAGGAGATTGTTGAACATTCCCAACTGAGCGACAATATCAATAAGGTGGTACTTGTGAGGGCCGTCAACGATTCTGTCAACCATAAGGAACAAGGCGAAACCCACAATCATCATTGAGAAGAGTTTCACAAAGTGCTTCTTTATGAAAGGCCACACCCTGTCTTCTGCCCCACCAACCTCGTATTTCTTGGTCAAACCATAGGCGCTGAGGAACAGAAAAACCGGAACGCCATAATGCCCGAAGAAGGAAAGGAGGTGAACAGGAAGGTTCCACGAAGGATTCAAAATAGCATTCCATATACCATCAGCATTGCCCTGGGTGAAGGTATATTCGTTTTCCTTCACCGCCATCTTCAGCCAGTGGCAATAGTTATGGAGCATTATTCCGAGAATTGCCAAGCCACGCATAGCCTGACATTCTGCTTTCGACAAAGCCCCCTGGTTATTTGAGTGAGTCATAATCGGTAGTATTTTTGAGAATTCGCTTGCGATTCTCGTTATAATTCGGACTCAAGATATTGTAAGTCTCATTGTAGTCCTTTGAGTGAATTCCGGCCAGATACATAAGCAAGTGTGGCAAGGCATCTGTCATGTATCGTTTATCCTTCGCCTCTACTATCTGCTTGTAGATTTCCGGATGATTCTTGATATACTTTGGTGAACAGTAAATCCAGAACGGAATGTCGAATTCAGCATGAGCCAAGCGTGCTGTAATCTCTGCAGAGTGCATTCGGCAGAAGAAGTGAAGGTCGTCTTCATAGCACTCCTCTCCGTGGTCAGGCACATAAAGCACAATGGCGTCTTCCTTCGAGAAACGCTTTGTTATCTCTGCAACTACGGAATCATTATACAATATGGCATTATCGTAATCGGCAAGAGTCTTTCGCTCACGAGCGTCAAGATGTGGCTTTGATTCCTTGTACATATCGCCCTTGAACTTCTTGCGACCTTTTGGCGAACGTTGCTTATAGAGCACATGCTGACCAATGAGGTGGAAGATGGTCAACTGGTTTTGAATGGTGTCAACTCCCAGACGATCGTATTCCTTCAGAAGGTCCTCGTCAAACTCAAATTTCTTCGTATTTCGTGTGTCAAACTGAGCAGCAGACAGTTTTGGGTCGTTAAGGAAAAATCCTCCCGAGAAATCATAAACCGCCTCTTTTGCCTTAGGCAGGAACTGGTTTGTGAGGAAGGTGACATGATAGCCTGCAGCCTTGAACAATTCCGGAAAAAGAGGATAGTCGCACCACTCGCCTTCATCGCCTACAGTATAGGTTGAGAAGAGGAGTTTGAACACGAAACTTGTGAGGTTCCAAGGGCAGACAACATCCGAGAATTTCACCAGTCGGCCAGTCTTTTCAAGTGCTTTCTGACGAGGAGTTGTTGGTTGCCAGTAGCCATATTGCTGTGAGTGGTGGCGCGAGAAACTCTCACCAAAAATCAACACAATATTTGGCGAGGTATACGAACACGAATCAACCTCAATCTTATCGCAAGCCTTCTGCAGTTTCTTTATCTGCTGGGCAGTAAGCGAATTGGCATAAGCGCTAAAGGCCATACGGTAGGCAGGTTGATACTGAACGGCATGGTCTTTCTCTGTCAGTATATGTTCCACCTCACCAATATTCTTTGCCGTCATCAAGCGGAAAAAGCCCACTTTATTGTTCCACGAAAGACAGCCACACCAGATAAATCCCACCAATGCAGCCACTCCAAGAAGGGCAGCAAGTCGCTCAAGCCAAAGCTTTGCCACAGAAGTGAAGGTGAGTTTCAGTTTGAGGTATTTCCGGCCGATTGTTATCGCCACATGAATGATAATCATGAGCAGAATTACGCCCACCTTACCAAAAATCACATCAGGCGAAAGCAATGTCTGAATGAATTCGCCAGCCTCATCCGAATCTGTCTCTGCCATAAGCATCATCACAGTTGGCGTGAGGGTTGTGTCGTAGGTCATGTAGCAATACACATCCACAAGAGCAACGCCATAGAGCAATATGTAGAAAATGGCACGAACCCACCCGCGAATCTTCCGTGGAATGAGCCACAGGAGAATACAGAGGAAGGTAATGTCGAAGAAGAGTTCTGGGTAGAGATTATCGTAGAGATGAGCGCCTTTTGTGTTAGGTAATGTCAGCCAAGCAACGATGCAACCAAGGAGGTACATCGTCACAAAGAACATAGCATTCTTTCTTATAGGCTCAAACAATTTTCCCAACATACGGAGCAAATTCTTCATTATATTCATTTTTCTTTTTCCAACAATCAATTAATTGATTGCAAAAGTAACCTTAATTTTTCAAATCACAAAATACTTTCACGAAAAAAACACTTTCTCCCTTCATTCCCTCTGCAAACAACATACATCCCCTTTGTCGCCAAACATTTGTCCTGCCACTGAAAAACACTTGTCCTAACGCCCTTGGACAATTGTCCCAACGCCGAAAAACAACGGTCCCCGCGCCCTTAGGACAACTGTTTTCCGCCCTTTGGACAGAGACCCTTCTATTTTATAATAACCACAGATGTCTGCGGATAACTGCGGATGGGAATATCTGCTGTAATCTGCTTCAACCCGTAGTTCTTTTATTTAAGTCGCCCTACGGGCTCGAAATCTCAAAAAATCTTTTCTTTCCATCCTTTCCCTCCCCCTTCGGGGCTTGGGAAACTCCTCATTCGGGCGTTTTTATGTGGTCATTCAACCGTTTTTACCACCTCATTCCACCGTTTTAACAACCTCATTCCAGCGGAATGACAAGCAATTTGCGCGCTAATTATTCGTAAAAAAGGCGTATTCTCCTATCACTCCTATCACTTTATGCTCGGACTTCTAATAATTAAAGGAGAAGAGAGCGTGATAGCAGGAGTGATAGTACGCGTTTTTTACTATCACTCCTATCACTTTTTTCGAGTGACAGCAAACCGTCTCCTATCATGCTGCTATCACTCTTCCTATCACGCACGATTGCTCTGTAAATAAAGGTGGTTTGAGAGTATCGTGATAGAAGTGATAGTTATTTTATATAAAAGACGAAGTTTACTTGTTTTTCTCGAAAAATTGTCGTATCTTTGCACATGTAAGGAATAACAACCAAAAACCAGCAACAACATGAAAGCAACAATCTTTAGACAGAAGAAGGATCAGACGGGAATCGCCGTTAGTGCAATGACACTCAATGAAGTGTTTGACAAAATCCGTAACAACCTTGACAACAAGGACTTACGCGAATATCGCGATATGTTCTTAGCATTTGAAAAACCAGAGGAATCGGATGTCTTCAAGAGAATCCCTCGCGTGTGTCCGGGAGCATATTTCATAAAGAGGAAGAATGGCCAGAAGGAGCTTCAGGCGTACAACGGAGTGGTGGTTTTGACCATTACGGGAGTGAGGAACCAGTTGGAATCGGACGATTTGAAGCAAAAAGTGATGCAGATGCCCCAGACTTTTGCCACTTTCGTGGGTGTTGACGGACATTCCGTTGTGGTTCTCGCGAAAGCCACTCTTCCCGACTCAAAACTGCCCGAAACTGCCGATTCTGCCCTTTTGTTTGCTGCTCAGGCCTACTCTACAGCCCTTTTGTGCTACCAGCCAATGCTCGGACATCGCATTCTGCTCGAACAGCCATCGCTGGAAAGCGGTTTTGCTATGACCTTTGATGCTGACATCCTCGTCAACGAGAAGGCTATACCGTTTGTCATCCAGCAGCCTACGGAAATCACCATAAAGCAGACGGCAAACTCATCGACTGCCAAGCAGGTGCTCGCGAAGATGGTTCCTGGTGCGGAGTCGTTCATCACATACAACAAAATCTTCAATGCCGCCTATCACCGAGTGCTTCAGGAGATAGGCTGGACTCCTGACGGCGATCGCGAGAGGCTCTTCGTCGAGGTGGCCAGGAAATGCGTCAAGGCTGGAATGCCTCAGGAAGAGATAACGGTGAAGATTCATCGCCACTATCCGGAAATGCCTCTGGAAGATGTCCGCGCGATGGTTCAGGACATCTATCTCACGGAAGAGGGGGTGGGAGAAATCCTGCCGTTCTCGAAACATCAGTATGTGGCCTACCGACTGAGCGAGTTCCTCGACCGACGATATGAGATTCGATATAATGAGGTTCTGGCTATGACGGAGTTCCGCGAGAGATACAGTTTCATGTTCCTTTTCCGCGAACTGAACCGCCGTGAGCTCAACACCATTCATCATGAGGCTCTCCTCGAGGGTATCGAACCAACATTCGGCGAGATAGAAAACCTTGTCAATTCCACAAAGATAAAGCAGTACAACCCTATAGAGGAGTATCTTGACAACCTCCCTCAGTGGGATGGCACGGACCGATTGGGCATGGTTGCACGCATGGTGCCTACGGACAATCCTCACTGGGAGAGGCTTTTCCGTCAGTGGATGCTCTCGATGGTGGCACACTGGATGCGAGGCGATGAGACTTACGCCAACAGTTCGGCACCGATACTGATTGGTGCTCAGGGCTACAGGAAGTCAACCTTCTGCCGCCGTCTGCTTCCTCCTGAACTGCAGATGTTCTATACCGACAGCATCGACTTCCGCACTCCTCTCGAGGCGGAGCGCGTGCTGGGACGATTCCTGCTGGTGAATATCGATGAGTTCGACCGACTCAGCGAGAAGCAGTTTGTTTTGCTTAAACATCTCTTCCAGAAACCCGCCACCAACATCCGCCGAATGTATTCAGAGACGATAGGCCGTCAGCGCCGATATGCATCGTTCATCGGTACTACCAACAGCGATGAGATACTGCGCGATCCTACCGGCAACCGCCGTTATATCTGTGTTCGCGTCACAGCTCCTATCGCCGTAGAGCAGCAGATAGAACATGGTCAGCTCTATGCTCAGATAGTACACCTTATCAATACAGGCACGCGCTACTGGCTCAACGATGAGGACGAGGCGTTGGTAAAGCAGACAAACCAACAGTTTGAGGTGCAGGATTCGCTGGAGATGCTGTTTATCTCGATGTTTGCGAAAGCCGAGGAAGGCGACGAGGGTGCAGAATGGATGCTGGCCGTTGACATTATGGCTGAGTTGCGAAAGATTCCTGTATACAACAAGAAACGCGACAACAATGTCATGCGCTTAGGCAAGATTCTCACAAAATACCATCTCCTGAAGCATCGCTCCAACACCGGCTGGAAGTATCTGGTGAAACGACGCTAACTGTCTTTTCTAAACTCCGAAGGAATAAAGAAAGAATCCCCTTGCTGCAGAGCACAAGCTCACAGCAAGGGGATTTCTATTGCCGATTTCCATCATTTCAAGTAGGAAATTGTGTATTCTGTGTGTATTATTTCTTGTTTTTCTTGCAGGGGATAAAGAAAAAGCATATATTTGCATAATATTTATCAAATAAACAAAACATAAGACATATTATTACAACTGAATAAACACAAATTATGAAAACATTAAGATTTTTATTTTGGGCTTTTCTGCTTGTTGCAGGATTCACGGCGTGTTCGAACGACATTGATAATAATACTGATAAGGAAGAGCCGTGGAGCTCCGATGACGATGTTCTAGTAGATTTTTCCCTCTTAAATGATAAAGGTGAGAAATGTTCTTCCTTCAAAGAAAACGAAGTTATCTTTTTTGATTTAGTTATCACAAACAAGAGAATAGGCAGCCTTTCAATCCTTGACGGATTTAAGGAAGGCAGTGACATTTTCTTCGATAAAGACTTCTTCTGTGTATACACCGCAAAAGGGGAGAAAATAAATGTTCCTTGGACAGGTATGTTCTGTGAGTATGCTTTGCACAAAGCCCTTACTATTGAAGCAGGAACGACATATCATGTTAGTTGTCCATGGAGATACGAAACTTCTGATAATCTTGGGGAATTTGTGGTTTCATACCCTCTTTGCAAGGGGTTCGATAATGAAAATTCATTATTCCCTGCCCTAAAGAAAGGGGATTATTATACTGAATTTGTGGTAAAATACAAGAATTTGACCACCAGCAAGACATTTATAGAGAAAAAATTCAAATATAAATTTAAGATCGACTAATAAAAAAAATTTTATTAGCAATAACATTTTCCATATACATTGAAAAATGTTCAGACAGGAGAGCTTGCTAATCAGGGTACGATGCCTTATAAAGGTGGTGTACTTGACTTTAGTTCGGTAAAGAGTGGAGTATATGTTTTGACTCTTATGCCTGGAGCATCTGAAACGGAGACATTCAAACTATCGCTGAAATAGAAATACGTATATAAACATTTGTCATTCCCCCTTCGGAGAGAAACAAACTCCGAGGGGGGGGGGATGTTATTAAGTCTTATTATTGTCCCTTTTGTGGAGGCACTGTGGAGGAATGAAAATGTCCCTCCACAAGTGGCGATGCTGAAAATCAGAGACTTATAACGATTTGTGGAGGATGGAGGGAAATTGATGATTTTCTAAAATTTTCCACACAAGCAAAGCCAGGCATATTATTTCTCAAGGAAAATTTGGCTGTGGATTTTTCGGGAAAGGAATTACAGAGTGTCTTCGATGGCTTCCCAACCAAGGTCGTAGATATCCTCATCGTTTTTCTCGCAAACGGCAAAGCATTCCTGCTGCAAGCGATTGTAGAGAGCCGTCTCCTCAGGAGTGAAAACAGGTTCCTTTGTCTTCAAATCCTTATAAAAAGAATAGTCATCATCAGGATGCCACTCATCGCCGATTTTCTCAACGACAAATGTGAAGAAGGCGCGAACTTCCTCAAGTGTCTGGATATGTGATTCTTCTGTAAACATAGCAATCGTATAATATTTGTACTCAAAAGAGACAGGATTATTTGATAATCAACTTATCACTTCCTGCTGCCTTGAAACTCATATCCAATCCCTTCACGCTATGAGTGAGGGCGCCAAATGAAATGAAATCAACTCCAGCCTTTGCATAAGGAATCATTGTGTCGAAGGTGATACCACCTGAAGATTCTGTCTCTGCTCTTCCTGCAACAAGTTTCACAGCCTTTTCTGTATCCTCAGGAGTGAAATTATCAAACATTATTCTATCACAACCCTCAGCAAGAGCTTCTTCCAATTCCTTCCAGTCGCGAACCTCACATTCAATCTTCAAATCCTTGTTGTGGTCCTTGCAATACTGCTTTGCGCGGGAGATGGCATTATGCACACCACCACAGAAATCAATATGATTGTCCTTGAGAAGAATCATGTCGAAAAGACCAATACGATGGTTCATTCCACCGCCAATCTTCACAGCTTCCTTCTCAAGCATTCGCATTCCTGGAGTTGTCTTGCGAGTATCAAGGACACGAGTTTTTGTGCCTGCATCTATAAGCGCTTGCTGATACTTATGAGTCATTGTCGCAATTCCCGACATACGCTGAAGGATGTTCAGCATGAGGCGCTCTGTCTGAAGAAGGCTCTGCTCCTTACCCTTCACACTCATCACAATATCACCAGGTTTCACATGTGCACCATCTTCAATATACACCTCAACCTCCATAGTAGGGTCAAAGCGATGGAATACCTGCTTTGCTATTTCCACACCAGCAAAAATACCCTCTTGTTTGATAAGCAGTTTGCTCTCGCCCATAGCGTCAGCTGGAATACAACACAAGGTGGTGTGATCACCATCACCTATATCCTCACTAAAAGCGAGGTCGATAAGTTTATCGTTAAGTTCTTCTACTGTAAGCATATTATAATCCTAATTTCTTTGATATTTCCAACATTCTGTTAATTGGTCGAACGGCCTTCTCTATAATTTCAGCATCCACTTCAATTACCGGCCATTCATATTTCAATGTATTATATAGTTTCTCCAGAGTTACCAGACGCATATAGGCACATTCGTTGCAAGCACAAGTACTGTCGTTTGGTGGTGCCGGAATAAATGTCTTCTCAGGTGCCGACTTCTGCATTTCGTGGAGGATTCCACTTTCTGTTGCCACAATGAACTCTGTAGCCTCATCATGAATACTGTACTTCAACAATGCCGCTGTACTGCCCACCTTGTCAGCCACCTTCAGCACAGGACCTTTACACTCAGGATGAGCCAACACCTTTGCATTTGGATGTTCTGCCTTCAACTGTAGAATCTTCTCCACCGAGAATTTCTCGTGTACCGAGCAAGCACCATCCCAAAGCAGCATATTACGGCCTGTGATACTGTTGATATATCCGCCGAGATTGCGGTCAGGGCCAAAGATTATTGGTTCATCAGCAGGAAATGACTCTACTATCTGGCGAGCATTGGTACTTGTAACCACTACATCTGTCACAGCCTTTGTGGCAGCAGTTGTATTGACATAACTGATTACGGTATGTTCTGGGTGCTGTGCCACGAAATCGGCAAACTTGTCGGCCGGACAACTCTCGGCCAAAGAACACGACGCATTAAGGTCGGGCACAAGAACAGTCTTGTTTGGGCAGAGAATCTTATTTGTCTCGCCCATAAAGTGAACGCCACACATTACAATGATATCAGCCTCAGTAGCAGCCGCTTTCTGTGCCAGAGCCAGACTGTCGCCTACAAAATCGGCCACATCCTGAATTACTCCTTCTGTATAATAGTGTGCCATAATAATGGCATTCTTATCCTTGCACATCTTTCGTATCTCTGATACAAGGTCGATTCCTTCAGGGATTGGTTCATTGACAAAACCCTTTTCTTCCCATTCTTTCTTTATCATTATCTCTTTTATGTATTTGTCGGTATATTATTCCTGGTCGTAGGCATGTTTCGGATAGTCAATGGTATAGTGCAAACCACGACTTTCCTTGCGTTCAAGAGCCTGACGGGTGATGAGATAAGCCACATTAACCATGTTTCTTAGTTCACAGATATCCTTTGTTGGTTTAGTGCGCTTAAACAGTTCCTCCGTCTCTTCATATATGATATCAAGGCGTGTCCAGGCACGATGCAGACGAAGATCACTGCGTACGATACCCACATAGTTGGACATAATCTGCCCCACTTCCTGCATGTCCTGAACCACAAGCACTCTCTCCTCGTTGGTCATTGTGCCTTCGTCATTCCACTCAGGAATGCCACTATGGAAAGAATAATCGTCAATGACCGAAACAGAATGTTCGGCAGCAGCCTTGGCATAGACAACAGCCTCAATAAGCGAGTTGCTCGCAAGGCGGTTTCCTCCATGAAGTCCTGTACAAGAGCACTCGCCTACAGCATAAAGACGATGAATTGAACTCTCTCCGTTCAAGTCAACAAGAACACCTCCGCACATATAATGTGCACTTGGACAAACAGGGATATACTGCTTAGTAATATCAATTCCAATGCTAAGGCATTTTGCATAGATATTTGGGAAATGGTGCTTTGTCTCTTCAGGGTCCTTGTGTGTGACATCAAGACAGACATGGTTAATACCATGTTTCTTCATCTCGTGGTCAATAGCTCTCGCCACAATGTCGCGTGGAGCCAAAGAGAGACGCTTGTCGTACTTCTGCATAAACTCTTCGCCGTTTGGCAAACGGAGTATGCCACCATATCCTCGCATTGCCTCTGTGATGAGGAAGGCCGGGTGTGTCTCTTTCGGATTGTAGAGTACTGTAGGGTGGAACTGCACAAACTCCATATCCTTCACTGTGCCTTTAGCTCTATAAACCATAGCAATGCCATCACCAGTGGCGATATTTGGGTTAGAGGTTGTTGAGTAGACAGCTCCTGTTCCGCCAGTGGCAATGAGAGTCACACGACTGAGGAAAGTATCTACCTTCTTTGTGTCAGGGTCGAGAATATATGCGCCATAACACTCAATATCCTTTGTCTTGCGCGTAACCTCTATTCCGAGATGATGCTGGGTGATAATTTCAACTGCATAATGGTTCTCAAGCACAGTGATGTTCTTGTTGCGTCTCACAGCAGCCATCAGTCCACGCTGTATCTCAAAACCTGTATCATCGGCATGATGAAGAATACGGAACTCACTATGACCGCCTTCTCTGTGAAGGTCAAATTCACCCTCCTCGGTCTTGTCGAAATTGACGCCCCATCTCACGAGGTCGTCAATAGCAGCAGGACCTTTCTTTACCACAAGTTCGACCGCTTTAATATCAGAGATGTAATCTCCCGCAATCATTGTGTCTTCGATATGCTTTTCGAAATTGTCCACCTTGAAATTTGTCACTGAGGCAATTCCGCCTTGGGCCTTTGCTGTGTTGGCCTCGTCCAAGGTAGTCTTGCAGACAAGGGCTACCTTACCCTTTCCGCTATTGGCAACTTTAAGGGCGAAACTCATTCCGGCAACGCCACCGCCAATAACAAGGAAATCAAATCTGCGTACCATTTATTTATTTTATTTGCTGAATTATATTGTATTATTATTTCTACTCAAGAGTAACTCTATGCATATTGTAGCCTGAGAGTTCCAATTTCACACCTTCTGCATGTTGGTCTTCTTCACGCCATGTTATCTTAACAGTCTTCTTCTCGCCCGGAAGGAGATGGAAATAGTTATCTCCGTACATTGCAGGAAGTATCTGTTCGCCATTTCCGTCGAGGAGATTCAAGCGAATCATATAAGCAGGTGCATCCTTCGGAGCCTCAAGTGTCAGTATGGCAGATGTATCATCAAACTCAGCATCAACATCAACCTTAACCTGAGAAACATCTGCCAGTTTTGAAGGGTCGAGCAGATAAGTATTCTCGCTCACCACTTTCTTACCTTGCAAAAGTTTCATTCTCACCAAAGCTGCTCCATCTGTAGGCACAACGGCCAACTTCTGTGTTGTGTCGTTTAAAGAATTCACCTTTGTAGTGGTCTTGCTCAACTGCTTTCCACTTATATCATAAGTGCCAACTTCGGCTTTTAGTTTCTTTATGTCGCCAATGCCGAGATTCACCACTTCAGCCTCCATTGTTGAAGCATTCAACTGAATATGAAGCGGTTCGCATGCCTTCTTGCAACCAAAATAAGCGGCTGTTGGCTCAAAATAGTAATCATAGCATTGCCAAACCATTGAAGGCCAGCATGCATGGCTCATCCAGATAAGCAAGCCCATTCGGTTCACATTGTCAGATTCGAACATTGCGCGATAGCCGTCATAATTGACAAATTGTGCCATTGTTGTAAACTCCTCAGCCGAAGTTGATTTGCCATACTGCTCAACGAGTTTGTTGAAAGTAGCACCTCTCTGTGCTCCCGCCATTGTGAAGTCGTGCTGTCCCCAGTAGTCGTTTTGTGGCCAGAGGTGCTCAGGACGCAATGTGCGCTTCAAGCCTTCGTATGTCATCACATTAGGCATTCCTCTTTCTGAGTGCAACTGTCCTGTCTGCTTTTCGAAATATTCCTTTGCCGGAATAACCCAATAAGGACCATGACCACTCACTCCTTCGGCCGCTGAATTAGCGATATACTCAATTCCCGGATGACGCATGCGGACAATACTCTCAAGGTGCTTGTTCAGATTCTCAGGCGGATAGCCTTCGTTTCGTCCGCAATAGAGGGCAATAGAAGGATGGCGGCAGATGCGGCTCAAGTAATTATGGGCATTCGTCAGGAACATTCCCTCGTCTGCAGGGTCAGGACCATCTGCCGGATTAGCAAGCCAGAAGTCCTGCCAAACCATTATGCCATACTTGTCGCAAGCGTCATAGAACTCATCATCACCCGTCTGTCCTACCCAGTTGCGAATCATGTTGAAGTTCATATCGCGATGATAACGAACCGCTGTATCGTATTCGCGAGCTCTGTAGTTCAGATTCTGCTCAGAGAATCCCCAGTTTCCACCATGTGGCACTACTCTACGGCCATTGCAATAGATGGTCAACTTCGTGTCTTTGTCCTTATATGTCATCTCGCGAACACCATGCTTGAAGCGAGAAACTGAGATAGTATCGCCATTCTCGCCAAGGAATGCAAATCCTGCGTCATAGAGATAAGGATCTCCATAGCCGTTAGGCCACCAGAGGCATAGCTTCTGATTGCGCAACTGCTTGAACTCTTCTGGTTCAAAACGCAATGTTGCCTGACCAGGGCGGACCTCAACCTGTTTTTCGAAATGAATGTTGCCTATCCATCCGCAGAGAGTTCCTTTCACCAGTTTGCCCACATTATTATATATGTATACCTTTGGATAGAGTGTGGCAAGGGTATCTGGAAGATTGAGTTTTGTCTGAACAAACGGATCCATCAAGGTAACATCACCCTCAGCCGTTAAAGAAATGTCATTCCAAATGCCTATGTTTCGTCCGCGAACAGTAGTGATCCAATCCCATCCCACAGACGCATGGAAAGTAGGATTGTCCAATCCGAGCGCACCTCCGTTAGTGTCAGTATTATATGAGTTCTTCTCCTTCACACTACCTGGATGAGCACAACGTTCAATCTCTATTGCGAGGACATTCTCTCCAGGAATAAGGCGGTCGGTGATATCCAACCTTCCGCGAGTGAATGCCCCTTCTACCCTACCGATTTTCTTGCCGTTCAACCACAACTGCGCCTTCCAGTTTATGCCATCAAGATTAAGGTAAATCTTCTTGTCCTTGAACTCCTCAGGCAACTTAAATTCACGACGATACCAGAAATTAGAGTTGAAGAACGACTCTGATGTCTGGAAGATGTTGTCATCATAATTCTGGTTTGGCACAGCCCCTGCATTGACATAACTCGTCAAAACTGTTCCTGGAACAGTTGCAGGAAGCCAATTCTTCACAGGAAATCCTGTCAAAGTAACAACATCACCCGTATATTTCACCTCAGAGGCTCTTTGAATTCGCCAATCTCCACCATTGAGCGACCAAGTATTTCCTTCTACAGGAGCTTCTGGATGTGGTTGCGCAATAGTTCCTCCACGACCGAAGACTTCAAGTTCTGTCATTGTGTAAGGGAAACCAGAACTGTTGACAACTACTCTCACATAACGGCCTTTGCCTGTAGCGTCAATTTCGTAGAACAGACCTTTGTCGCGTGGCAGTTCGGCTATTTTTGTCCACATTCGCGCATCGTCAGATATCTCCACCTGACCTTTAGGCGCAAAATGCATCCAGTAAAGGCGCATCTTCTCAATTGAGGCTTCAGCGCCAAGGTCGACATAAACCCATTGCTCGCCTCCTCCATCGCTCATCCAAGCACTCTGGAACTGACTTGAGGAAAGTACTTCGTTGTATAATCGCTGGCCTTTGTAGAAGAACAACACATCCTCCACACGCCAATATTCTGCCCCCGGCATATTCAAGCGGATGTCGAGCGAGCCTATTGAATCGGTTGGGGTAATGTGATAACTTGCTCTAACCTTTCTCGCAGGAAGTGTTTCCTTGCGGTCGCTTTGCTTGTTTGGATCAAGGGGAATTTGATAGCGCATCGGAACTCCCGGAAGTCCACTTTGACTGAAGTCGTGTACGAGTTCCTTATATTCAAATCCCGGCATCTCGGTAAGAAGTCGGATGTCGTATCCTTTGTTTGCCTTATCAGCGTGATAGGCAACAGTATAATTGACCACAACACTATCGGCAAGCACTTTCATGCCCACCCATTCGAGTTTCACTCGTGGCGATTCACCCTTCACGGTTGTTGTCGTCCACGCAATGCCATCAAGAATCCATTCGCGCTCACGCTTTGACAGCAAAGGCACATCAGATGTGATGACATCAAAGTGTGGAGGTTCGGCTTTTGCAGCAATACCGTCTGTTACGAGTTGTGCTGTCAGATTATGGTCAATGGATGATGAAGCGTATGCCGCATGATTGACGGAGAGGTTGCGGAAAGTGTTTGACTCAACCGTTTTTACGGAGTAATCTTCACTTGGACGCCCCGGATAAACACCTATTCCTCGTGTCTTGTCGTCTGCATGAATCTGCGAAGCAGAGAGTAGCATGACAAGGGTGAGGATGAACGAAGGAAGTTTGTCCCACTTCTTCTTGCCAAGGGCATAGAACTGCCATAAGATGGAGATTGGCGTCAAATCTTTGTTAGCTGTTAGTTTTCGCATTGATTGGATTTTCTTTCTATCTTCGGAATAGTCATTTTTCCATTCCTTGAAGGCTTTGCGGGCATTGTAAATTGCCTTCACATCTCCCATATTACCCTTGAGCAGAGACTGCAAAGCCGCCACATTATCTAGTACAAGGCGCATTCTCATCACTGGCTTCAAGCGGTTTTCTGGGAGGTTTTTGTAAAGCATCGTAAGATTATTGCGGAAATTAAGATATGTCTTGCGAGGGTTGCCTTGTGGCAAAGTGCCACCACCGAGATGATAAACCTTGCTTTCTGGTAGGCACATTATCTTCTTTCCTGCTATACGCAAGCGCCAGCAGAGGTCAATCTCTTCATTATGAGCAAAGAATCGCCCGTCAAGTCCTCCTGATTCCTTGTAGTCTTTGGCGCGAATCATAAGGCAAGCACCTGTTGCCCAATGGATTTCCATTGGTTCGTCGTATTGCCCTTTGTCTTGTTCAACAATACCGAACAATCTTCCGCGGCAATAAGGATAACCATATTTATCCACAAATCCACCCGAGGCTCCGGCATATTCGAACATCGGATTTTCAATATCCTTTGCCCAAGTGTCCATACTTCCCTTGAGGATTTTTGGTTGAACAGCAACGACATCTGGATTCTCGTCAAGGCATTTCGTCAATGGTTCAAGCCAATGTGGAGTTACCTCTACATCACTGTTCAGCAGCACGAAATACTCTGCATCAATCTGAGAGAGTGCCTTATTATAGCCTTCTGCAAATCCCCAGTTCTTTTCAAGAACGAGAGTCTTCACTGTAGGGAACTCCTTTGCGAGTACTTCAAGCGAGTTGTCTGTTGAAGCATTATCGGCCACCCACACCTCACTGTCGGGCATTGAATTCTCAACAACCGAAGGGAGGAAGCGTCGCATCATCTCTGCTCCGTTCCAATTGAGGATGACAACAGCGGTCTTCACTTTCTTTTGATTGTATTTATTGGCAATAAGTTCTATCGTCTGTAGTGGTACAAGTGCTGATACATCTTCACCTCGACTAAGCATTTCGCGTATCTGCGTACTGCTGACATTATAAAGGTCCGTTTTTACTAATGCCACTCCTTCGGGCATTGTTGCCTCGCCCACTTCATAACCTTCGCGCGGATAGACGGCAATATTATGATTTTGGAGTATCTCTTCGTGCTCGGCCCAATGGTCGAACTTCACCCAATTATCGGCACCTATCAAAAGCGTAAACTCCGTTTCTGGATAGTCCTCTCGCAAATGACGGAGTGTCTTGTACGAATATGACGGTTTCTCAAGATGGAACTCATAATCGGATGCTACCAATCCTTTATGTCCCTCAAGTGCTTTCTTTACTACTTCAAGGCGAAAGGCATCATCCGAGAGTCTATTGTCTTTCTTCCAAGGGTTCTGGGGAGTGACAAGAAACCACACTTCATCAAGGTGCAACTCCTTTAGAAACTGCTCTGCCAGACTGATATGCCCATTGTGGATTGGGTCAAAAGTACCACCGAAAAGACCAACCTTCATATATGTAATGCCTAAAAATTAAGAGGCAAGAAAATCTTTTACTAACTGATAAACTTCGGCCTTAGCGACATCAAGATTGTCGTTTACGACAACATTATCGAATTGTGGTGCGAAAGTCATCTCGTACTCAGCCTTTGCCAATCGTTGTTCTATAACTTCTGGGGCATCGGTTGCTCTGCCAACAAGGCGACGACGGAGTTCCTCAATCGAAGGTGGCTGAATAAATATGCTCAGGGCATCACCGCCAAACTGACTCTTTATATTGCAACCTCCCTTTACGTCAACATCGAATGTCACATTCTCGCCACGCTCAGTCTGTGTATCCACCTGACTGCGTAGTGTACCATAGAACTTATCAGTGTAGACTTCTTCAAACTCCACAAAAGCATTTTCGCTAATCTTCTGGCGGAATTCGTCAGGAGTAAGGAAGAAATATTCCACTCCATTCTGCTCTGTACCGCGAGGTGCTCGTGTAGTGCATGAGATTGAGAAATGCAGATTCAACTCTGGATGCTCGTTCATCAGCCATTGAACTATTGTCGACTTTCCGCTACCACTTGGTGCACTGAATATTAATAGTTTTCCTTTATTCATTTTTCTGTATCTTTTTGAAGTAGTATCTACTCCCCTTGCCCACAAGGGGGGTAAGGGGAAGAGGTCCAAAGGGCCGAGGGGAAAGGGGCAGTAGGTTTACAGTGCGTTGAGCACCTGTTCCTTAATCTGCTCAAGTTCGTCCTTCATCTTCACTACAATGTTCTGCATCTCAGCCTGATTTGACTTACTGCCTGTGGTGTTAATTTCGCGTCCCATCTCCTGCGCAATGAATCCAAGTTTCTTTCCCTGACCGCCGTCTTGCTCTGCCATTGTCTCACGGAAATAGCCGAGGTGATTGGTAAGACGCTGCTTCTCCTCACTGATATCAAGTTTCTCGATATAGTAGATGAGTTCCTGCTCAAGGCGGTTCTTGTCATAGTCAACATCCTTGATGGCAGCGAGGTTCTCTGTCAAGCGGGCACGGATCTTCTCCACACGGGCTTTCTCGTATGGGTCGATTGAAAGAAGCAATGCCTCAATATTATCTACCTTCTCATTGAATTTCTTCTCCAATGCAGCACCTTCCTGACGACGGAACTCTGTCAATGCACCGAGTGCCTGGTCAATAGCCTGACCTACTGCAGCCCACTCCTCTTCTGTGAGTGTCTCTGCCTCTTGCTTCGACAAAACATCAGGCATGCGAAGCAATGTAGCCCAATCCATCTGCAGCGAGATTTCCTTCTCGTAAGCAATGCGATTAATCTGATCGTAATAGAAACGAACCATATCGGCATTGATTGGAGTGGCATCCTGCTGGGCATCTTTCTCTACCCAAATGGCGAAATCAACCTTACCACGGATAAGTGCCTGCTGTATCTTCTGACGAATCTCCATCTCCTTCTCTCTATAGAGAGGGGCAATGCGAGTACTGAGGTCGAGTGTCTTCGAATTCAAGGATTTCAACTCAACATTAATTTTCTTTTCTTTGTACGCTACGACTGCTTTTCCGTAGCCTGTCATTGATAATATCATGCTTGTAACTTGTTAAATTTCTGCAAAAGTACTAATTTTGTCGGAAAAAAGAGTAATTTTGCAAAATAATTAAAGATTATTTCGGTATGGCGTGCATTTTAAATATAGAAACAAGCACAAATGTGTGCTCTGTGGCTGTTGTCGAAGAGGGTCATGTGATATGGAACGAAGAGGACCACACAGGACCTAATCATGCTGTCACCCTCGGTGTCTTTGTCGACCAGGCTTTGTCATTTATTGACAACAGCGGTCTTCAACTCGAGGCAGTGGCGGTTAGCAGCGGTCCTGGTTCTTACACGGGCCTTCGCATTGGTGTGTCCATGGCCAAAGGTACTTGTTACGGGCGCGACGCGCGCTTGATAGCCATCCCAACCCTTGAGGCAATGTGTGTACCTCTGCTCCTTGGCGAGAAAGTTCCTGAGGATGCATTGCTATGCCCTATGCTCGATGCTCGTCGCATGGAGGTGTATGCTCAGGTGTTCGACCGCAGACTGAATAGCATTCGCGACATTCAGGCAGACATCATCGATGAGAACTCTTACAAGGAGATTCTTGACGAGAAACCGGTTTATTTCTTTGGTCCTGGTGCTACTAAGTGTCAGTCGGTGATTACTCATCCTAATGCTCATTTCATCGACGGCATTGAACCGCTTGCATGCGACATGGCTCCTCTTGCCACAAAACGCTTCTACAAGGGACAATTCGAGAATGTGGCTTACTTCGTGCCATTCTACCTGAAGGAATTCCAGGCAACATTACCTAAAAAGTTGATTTAAGAAATTATGAATATAGAAGGATTAGATTACAACACTCAGCGTCCGAAACTCCAGATGCCTGAGTATGGACGAGAGATAAAGAAGATGGTAGATCATTGCATGACCATCGCCGACCGCGACGAGCGTCTCCGCTGTGCAGAGACTATCGTTGATACTATGCGCCGCATGACTCCACAGGAGGGCGACAGCGAGGACCGCATGCAAGAGCTCTGGGATCACCTCGCTATAATGTCGGACTTCAAACTCGATATCGACTATCCTGTCGACATCACGCAGGCTCACAACATTGCCGAGCGTCCTGCACCATTGGCTTACGCACAGAAGAACCCTCATATCCGCCACTATGGTAATATGATGATGGAGGTATTCGAAAAACTCAAGACAATGCCTGCTGGTGAGGAGCGCGATGCTCTTGTGGCTCTTACTGCCAACAAGATGAAAATCAACCTCACAGAATGGAGCAATGGTTCAAACGACGACGAGAAGGTGGCCGACGACTTGGCTCGTTTCACCGATGGAGTCATCCAACTCGATCTCGACAAATTCCATTTCGCGCCACTGCCTGCTCATAATGGCGACAACAACGACAAGAAAAAGAAAAAGAAATAACTCAATATGGGAACATTTGTCATCGAAGGCGGTCATCCGCTTAAGGGAACAATCACCCCTCAGGGCGCAAAGAACGAGGCATTGGAGGTTATCTGTGCTACACTGCTCTCAAGCGAGGAGGTGCGTATCAACAACATCCCAGACATCCTTGATGTAAACAATCTCATCCAACTGTTGAAAGATATCGGCGTAAAGGTAACGAAACATTCACGCCACGACTATTCGTTCGAGGCTTCCAACCTCGACCTTGACTATCTGGCTTCAGAGGAGTTCGTACAAAAGTGTGCGGCTCTGCGTGGCAGTGTCCTTATGATTGGTCCGTTGCTCGGTCGTTTCGGTAAAGCCACAGTAGCAAAACCGGGTGGCGACAAAATCGGACGCCGACGCCTCGACACTCATTTCCTTGGATTCAAATATCTTGGTGCTGAGTTTATCCATGATGACGAACGAAACACTTTCGACATCAAGGCCGACAAACTGACAGGAACTTATATGCTTCTTGATGAGGCTTCTGTCACTGGTACTGCCAACATCATCATGGCGGCTGTCCTTGCCGAGGGTAAGACAACAATCTACAATGCAGCCTGCGAACCTTACATACAGCAGTTGTGCAAATTGCTCAATGCTATGGGTGCACGCATCAGTGGCATTGCTTCAAACCTCATTACTATTGAAGGTGTAGAGTCACTCCATAGTGCTGAACACACCATACTTCCTGATATGATTGAGGTGGGTTCGTTCATCGGCATGGCGGCAATGATTGGTGATGGCATCCGCATCAAGGATGTGTCAATCGAAAATCTCGGCATTATCCCAGATGCATTCCGTCGTTTAGGAGTACAGATTATTGAAGATGGCGACGACCTCGTCATTCCTCGCCAAGAGCATTATATAGTTGATTCGTTCATTGACGGAACCATCATGACGCTGTCTGATGCTCCATGGCCGGGCCTCACCCCTGACCTTATCTCTGTACTGCTCGTTGTGGCGACACAGGCTAAGGGTTCAGTGCTTTTCCACCAGAAGATGTTCGAGAGTCGTCTGTTCTTCGTTGATAAACTCATCGACATGCGTGCCCAGATTATTCTCTGCGACCCTCATCGCGCTGTGGTTGTAGGTCACGACCGTGAAATCCGCCTCCGTGCAGGTCGTATGGCGAGCCCTGACATCCGTGCGGGTATTGCTCTACTCATCGCTGCTCTTTCTGCCGATGGCACAAGTCGCATAGAGAACATCTCGCAGATTGACCGTGGCTACGAGGACATCGAACAGCGTCTCAACGCCCTCGGAGCAAAAATCACAAGAGAATAAGCCCCCAAAAAGATATGATTAGAAAAGAAGAAGTCTATCGCATCGGACGCTTGGGCAAGACTCATGGCGTGAATGGTGAGATTACCTTCCAGTTCGACGACGATATCTTTGACCGTGTTGAAGGTGAATATCTCATTCTTGAGATTGACGGCATTCTCGTGCCTTTCTTCATGGAGGAGTACCGATTCAAGTCTGACGAGGTGGCATTGGTGAAGTTTGAGGACATCAACACCCAGAACCGTGCTGCCGAACTGACTGGCTGTGAGGTGTTCTTCCCTCGCGAAGCTGCCGACGAGGCGGCAGAAGATGGCGATTTGTCATTTGCTCTTATTGTAGGGTTTGAAATCATTGACGCCCCATCTGGTCGCTCTCTTGGACGAATCGAATCTGTCGACGACTCTACAGATAATATCCTCTTCTGCCTTGAGGATGGTATGCTCATCCCTGTGGCTGAGGAGTGGATACAAAATATAGACAACAACAGCAAACAGATAACAATGGCTCTCCCTGAGGGTCTGATAGATTTAAATGAATAACGAAATAAAAAAACAACAGATTTGCATCCTTGGTTCTACTGGTTCCATTGGCACTCAGGCCCTGGATGTAATCGAAAAGAACCCAGAACGCTACGAGGCATATTGCCTTACTGCCAACACTCGTGTGGAGATGCTTGCCCAGCAGGCTCGTAAGTTCCACCCTGCATGCGTGGTTGTTGCTGATGATAGCAAATACGACCAGTTGAAGGCTCTGCTCGACGATGAACCGGATATCAAGGTTTATGCAGGAAAAGATGCCCTCGACCAGGTGGTAGAGGCTGAACCTGTGGATATGGTTCTTACGGCGATGGTTGGTTTCGCTGGTCTCTCGCCTACCATCCACGCCATTAAGGCTCACAAGAAGATTTGCCTTGCCAACAAGGAGACTCTCGTTGTTGCTGGCGAACTCATCTGCGACCTTGCCGCTCGCTATCATGCACCAATCCTTCCTGTCGACTCAGAGCATTCGGCAATCTTCCAGAGCATCGTGGGCGAAGGCGACAACGAAATAGAGAAGATTCTCCTTACTGCCTCGGGTGGTCCTTTCCGCAAGTTCACTCTCGACCAGATGAAGACTGTCACAGCAGCAGACGCACTGAAGCACCCTACATGGGACATGGGTGCAAAAATCACTATCGACTCTGCTTCAATGATGAACAAGGGATTCGAGGTTATCGAGGCAAAGTGGTTGTTCGGCGTTCCTGCCGAGAAGATTCAGGTACTGGTTCATCCGCAGTCTATCGTCCACAGTGCTGTTCAGTTCCGCGATGGTGGCGTGAAGGCTCAGCTCGGTGTTCCCGACATGCGTCTGCCTATACAGTATGCGTTCTCTTTCCCTGAGCGACTCTATCTTGATGGCGAGCGTCTCGACCTCTTCAAGCAACCGCTCGAATTCTTTGAACCGGACATGGAGAAGTTCCGCTGTCTGGCAATGGCATATGAGTCAATGCGTCGTGGAGGCAACATCCCTTGTGTCATGAACGCTGCCAACGAGGTAGTGAACCTCGCCTTCCGTCAAGGTCGCTGTGGATTCCTCCAGATGGGCGAAATCATTGAACATACAATGAACAAGGCAACATTCATCCAGACACCAACGCTTGATGACTACTTCGCTTCTGACGCAGAAGCAAGACAAATTGCCGAATCACTATTATAAGAAACAATAACATCACATGGTATTCTTAATAAAAACACTCCAATTCATCCTGGCCATTTCTCTCTTGGTTTTTCTCCATGAGGGCGGCCACTTCCTTTTCTCTAAACTCTTCGGAGTTCGTGTAAACAAGTTCTATGTCTTCTTCGACTGGAAGTTCTCACTCTTCAGCACCTACAGCAACTGGTTCCGCCGCTTGCGTGGTAAGGCACCTGTTGAGAAGAACGAAGACGGTTCTTACAAATACGATGGTACAGAATACGGTCTCGGTTGGATTCCTCTCGGTGGCTATTGCCAGATTGAGGGAATGATTGACGAGACTCAGCACGATGCCGAAAAACTCCAGGCTCCTGCCCAGCCTTGGGAGTTCCGTGCAAAACCAGCATGGCAGCGTCTGCTCATCATGATTGGTGGCGTATTGGTCAACTTCCTCCTCGCGCTGTTCATCTATTCTATGGTGCTCTACACATGGGGCGACTCGTATGTCCAGACTAAGGACATGACCTATGGTATGAAGTTCAACGATGATGCGAAGGCTCTCGGTTTCCAGGACGGCGATATCCTCCTCGGCACAGAGAACGGACAGTTCAAGGAGTTCGGTGCCGACCTCTACCGCGACATCTCTGTTGCTCAGACATGTAAGGTTATTCGTCAGGGTAAGGAACAGACTATTAATCTCCCAGGCGACCTCGACCTCCTGAAGATGATGAAGACCACACCATCGTTTGTGCGTCCTCTCATCCCTGCCGAGATCGATAGCATCGCTGCTGATTCTCCTGCCCTCAAGGCTGGTATCCAGAAAGGTGACATGATTCTTGCCTTTGGCGACAAGAGCGTTGATTCATGGAATGATATCAACAACGAAATTGGTCGTCTCGTTGATGCCCTCACAGAGGCAAAGACTGGCAAGGATTCTCTCGCCCTCCGCACACAGAACATTGTTGTTCTCCACAAGGGCGCTACTGCGGCCGACACCACAAGCATTGTCCTCACCGAGGACATGAAGATGAATGTCATCTACAAGAACATCCTTGGTCTCTACGAACCAACAAAGGTTGAGTACGGCTTCCTCGAGTCGTTCCCTGCAGGTATCAAGTATGGTCTCAACATCCTCGGTGGATACATCAGCGACCTCAAGTATGTCTTCTCTGCCGACGGTGCAAAGTCTTTGGGTGGTTTCGGTACTATCGGCAGCCTCTTCCCATCAACATGGGATTGGCACATGTTCTGGCTCATGACAGCATTCCTTTCAATCATTCTCGCGTTCATGAACATCCTCCCTATCCCAGCCCTCGACGGCGGTCATGTGTTGTTCCTCCTCTACGAGATCATCACCCGTCGCAAGCCATCCGACAAGTTCATGATTGTTGCCGAGTATATTGGTTTCGGCATTCTGCTCCTGCTGTTGATTGTTGCCAACCTCAACGACATCCTCCGCTGGATTGGTTTGATGTAATCTCCACCTTATATTATATATATAGAAAGGCAGGCCCCATCAGGAGCCTACCTTTTTTTGAATAAAAACCTATGTCATATCGTACTGCTCGCCTTTCATTTTTCGTTCTTGCTGCCTCATTTCTCAATCTGGTGGCACAGGCACAAGTTCTCAACTCCCAGGATGTAATAAGCGGAATGGCGAATGTCCTTTCCGAGGAATTCAACGGCAATAGTCTCGACGAATCCGTCTGGACAATCCGTGGCAGTCAGAGTAAAGACACATGGAACCGTTTCATCTACAACGACTCTCGTGTCACTAATGTAGAGGATGGCGCCCTCGTGTGCCGTGCCATAAAGACACCTGATGACATCACCGAGAAAGGCTACACTAAGGAGATGATTACGGGTGCTGTCACATCAACTGGTAAGTTTGCCTTCACCTACGGCTATATCGAGGCTCGAATAAAGACAAAGCAGCATCCGGGCAACTTCCCCGCCTTCTGGCTCATGCCTGAGAAGAAACCGAATGGCTGGTATGGCGAGATTGACATCTGGGAGACATTCAACATGTCTTATCGTGCCTACCACACCGTTCATTCTGAGTACACGCTCTATGTAAACACCAACACCACTCATCAGGGTAGCGTGGAGTGCGACTACGACGACCAGTGGCATACTCTTGGTGTTCTGCGCGAACCAGAGAAGATTACCTTCTTCTTCGACGGCGTCAGTACCTATGTTTACAAAAAAAGTTCCGATGCTACAATCCTTGAGCAGGGACAGTGGCCTTTCGATGTGAAATACCATATCATCCTTAACCAGAGTGTGGGAAACGGAGACAATCCTGATACCAACAAACCCGACCTCGACTTCACCTACGAGACGCAGTTCGACTATGTGCGCGTGTATCAGAATGTAAGTGATGCTGTACATGACGGGAACCTCACTTGTCCTATGAACGACTGGGATAGCACTACTGGTTATTGCAACATCTGCGGTGGAAAATGCGAACACCCTGAAACCTATGCCGATGGTCATTGCACTACCTGCGGATACGACTGCAATCCTGAATGGGACGATGCTACTGGCCTCAATAAGGAAACGGGCGAACCTCACAACCACTCATGGAGTGAGAACGGGCAATGCACGGGTTGTGGCTATCGCTGCACTCACGACTTCTCCGCATCAACTACCTGTGCTCTCTGTGGACAGGAGCGAACCGTTTTCATGCATATCCTCGACAACATCTACGACCGTTCAATGGAGGATTACAACCTTACCGCCGCCACAACAATCGGCGGGTTTCTCTCAAAGCTCAACGACGATGGTTCGTTCAATGATATCAACTACGACGACACTCGTGTCTCGGGGTGGCCAAGCGGAACTCTTCCTCAGCGTCTTGCCAAAATGGTGGGGGCTTATGCACGAGCTGACAAATCTTTCCGCTATCATGGCAATGATACTCTCTACAATGCCATTAAGCGGGCAATGACATTCTGGTACACAAAACAACCTCACTCCGAGAACTGGTATAACAACCAGATTGGATGGCCTCAATACATGGGCCTTGCCTTGTGTATGATGCGTAAGGCACCAAAGCATCTGCCTTCCGACATTGAACGCCAGATGCTCAATTTCTGGATTTCCACCGGTGGCGACCCTGTTACCTTCACTGGTGCCAACAAGCAGGACATCGCCTT
>DCIM01000045.1 GCA_002316005.1 Prevotellaceae bacterium UBA1726
ACAAGACCGGTACCTACATCGATGAGGATGGCAACACTAAGGTTAAGAAGGCAGCTATCGCTGAGCTCACTCAGGGCATCAAGGTAGAGGCGTATTAAAGACCGTTGCCCCTCGACGGGGCACGGGATTTAACCAGGAATGCGGATTTAAGAAAAAAACAGAATAAACCCTCTTCATGATGATTTCGCCTATGGCGTTAAAGCTTCAGCAGTCCTTAGTCTATCAAAGCGAGCTTTGCTACTCCTAAGCCCTTGCTTAAGCAGTCACAATGTGACTAATCATCATTCGAGCCATAAACAGCGCGACATTCTGTCGCTAATAAACATTTTGCCTCCTCATTGAGAATTACACATTGCATAACCATTGTCAATAATAATTGTCTTTGTTGTCCATTGTTGTCTTCTTATTCATACACGACGCGTTAGCCGGTTTATTAAGGAGCAAAGCGACTGCTGTTTATGGCCGCAATGAGGCAAAAGTCCAAAGGACTGCAGAAGAATTGGATGACTGACGAATGATGCTCGCATCAATTCTCAGGAAGACAAGACTGCTGCAAAAGGCTCTTTAGAGCATTAGCCTCAGACGCGGGGTTTATTTGGTTTTTTTCTTCCTAAAATCGAGAACTATGCGTAATATCAAGGAAATCTCGGCGATGTTCCTACTGGTAGCGGGAGTCGCCTTTGCGTTCATAGCACTACTGATGCCGCCTCCAGGCGAGATACACGACTCCGTGCTCTACATCTTCGCCCAGATCCTGATCTACGCAGGAAGCGTATTCGGAATCAGTGCTTACATTGACCAAAACAAGAAGTAATTAATTATCTCCTGCTCGCTTCGCTCACGTAACTCGCCCGTAGGGAGCAGGAGACTTAAAACAAAAACTTATGAAGAAGAATGATATTTGGAAGATGGTCATTCAGACTATCATATCAATCCTTAGTGCCATAGGCACAACGATTGGAATGACTTCCCTTTAGTCCCTCCCCCTACGCACTTTTGTAGTAGTGCAAAATGTAGGGAGATACAGAGGGGCTAAAAGAAAAAGGGCTTCACATTGCGTGAGGCCCTTTGAGGTTATAAGGAAATGATAAGAGGGGGTACTTGTGGGTGATTGCGGTATGAGGAGGAAATTATTTTTTGATATAATCATTCATTCTGTCTGACAGCATCAAAGGGAGATTAAGCAATCCGTCGCGTAGTTGCAGATTGCGCAAGGACATGCGGATGGCAAGTTCGGTTTCGTTTTTCTTTCTGAACTCACTGAGACTCTTTGCCTGAACACTTTCTTTTGATTTTACTTCTACCGGTATGATGCGGTTGGCCGACTCAAGCAGGAATTCCACCTCTGCCTGATTGCCTGACGACCAATATAATGGCGTATGCCCTTGACGCAGAATACTCAACAGTGCATAATTCTCTGTGATGACGCCCTTGAATTCGGTGAAAAGACGATTCTCCTGCATGATGGTGGTGGCATCAAGATGGAACATACGTCTCAGCAATCCAACATCGTTCAGGTAAAGCTTGAATGCGGATTCGTCTTTATATGCGTTGAGAGGGAATCGTGCTGTCTGCGTATTATACACCTTATGCACCAGTCCAGCTCTGCAAAGCCAGTCAACAGCCACTTCGTATTCACGAGCTCTGGCGCCTTTCTGTATGTCAGCATATCTGAACTTCTTATTATCCTTTGCCAACTGTCGCTGCATGCTGTCCCACACCTGCCCGATGCGTATCATCTCACTTGGGGAAGCATACTTTGAGAAATCAAGTGGGTAGGCTTTTAGGATATTATTCAGTGTTTCATCCACTTCCCTGACATCGTGAGTCTCAATCCAGTCGACAACTGCTTCGGGCATTCCGCCTACAACCAGATGAACCTTGAGTTTTTCAGCCAACTCCTCTTTGATTATTTCCGGTAACGCATCTTCCACCTTCCAATTGCTTACTATGTTCGCTAACCTCTCATCGTGAGAAGCCAGAAACTCATGAAAGCTAAGAGGATAAAGAGTCATGAAGTCGACCATTCCTACCGGAAACGAGCGGTTTTTCTTCTTCATCGCCACACCAAGAAGTGAACCCGCACATGCTACGGCATATTCAGGGGCGTCTTCCTTGAAGTATTTCAAACTGTTCAAAGCCTCGTCTGAGTCTTGTATCTCGTCAATAACGAGCAATGTCTTTTCGGGTAGAATAGGCTGTCCCTTAATGAGGCTTATCTGCTCTACTAGCCGATGCGGGTCCTTGGTACGTTCAAATACCTCGCGGATAGATATATCCTTATCAATATTCACAACGACGAGGTTGTCAAAACAAAGACTTCCGAATTTCTTCAGCAGCCATGTTTTTCCGACCTGACGAGCCCCTTGCAGAACCAGTGGCTTGCGTTTACGCTTTTCCTTCCACTGTATCATTTCGTTGAGTAGGAAGCGTTTAAGTTCAGTATTATTATCCATCGCCTATATGTTTTGTAAGTTGTGTGCAAAGGTACAATAAAATATTGAACCAAGCAACATATCTGCCAAAAATGTGTAAATTTTCACGGAATTGCCACGATAAAATGTGAAAAATTACACAAAACAGATAGATACGCACCGTTTCCTCATTGCTATAATTTTTAAGAATAGACATTTATAGCTCCAAGTTCGGTCTTTGGCATCAAGGACATTAATCTCCCACAGAAGTAAACCATTTTAAAACCGCTAAAGCCCACACGCGGAATAGGGTGACAGCAGTCATTACTATTAAACATCCCGCCCTTCGGGAGGGCATGGGTGGGCCTGATATGACAGACAACAGCAAGAACGGCGAGGGACGGTATGGATCAATATCATGCTGACCACTATCACAGCGGTACTTTCCGCACTGGGCTTTGCGGTGTAAACACCCTGATGTAATCGGGCAACAAACAAGCGACAGGCGACGAGGAGCAATCCCCGCCGCCTTTTTGTATTGACGGGGGCGGGAGGCTGAACTAAATCATCTCGCCGAGGTGGAAGATGATATCCCAGTGGCAAAGGTCACCCCCAGCGGAGTAGATGTTATTTCCGTTCATATCGAAGAAGCGGTCGGGTTTGCCGTCGGTGGTTGCTGGTTCGAAACGGATATCCCTTACCAGTACCGTTCCTGTTTTCGCTGCTGCATCCGTTCCAGTGAAGAATTCAATCTTGCCGATGTTGGCAGGCGCATACGGGTAGACACCGTCATTCCAGATATCGAGGTCGCCACAGAGTGGGTTGTCCGGGGAGATCTTATCTGGATAGAAGAAGGCGTTGCCATTCGCGTCGGTCTTGAGATATTGCTTGTAGTTCTCAGGACTGAGGGGTTGGCGTATTTCTTTGGTATAGCCGGAGGTGATCTTTGCCAGTTGCGTCAGCGTTACTTTGATGCGAATGGTCTGCTCTTCGTCAGCCTCGCTGTGTGAAGAAGCCTTTTTATCCTTCTCGAGCGTTTGCAAAATGCGATTCTTAAGCTGGATGTATTCGTCGGGCACATTATTAATTATTTTCACCTGCGTGTCGGGCGCGAGAGCCTTGAAGAGCGAAGCTGGTATCTCCTTTGTGATTGCGATCGAGTAATCAGCAGTGCATTTTTCTGCTCTCATGACCTTTCTTGAGTGGGCAACGGCCTGATTGACGAACTTTTCCGAATAGTATTTCGGCAGGTCTTCCAACTGCCAAGGGTAGTTGTTTTCAGCCAGCCACTTCTCAAGGTCAGCTATGTCCTTTCTAAAGAAACTCACCTCAGTAGTCTGGGCTGAGTGGATATCTTCACTGATGAAGATGCAGTAAGCGAACTCGTATTTCATATTTCTGTCAGTTTTGTTTCTGCAAATATAGGAAGATTGCACTTTCCCGGGACAGGAAATGCGAGTTTTTTTGAAAAAAATATGTGAGAGGGTGAGAGAGTAGAGAAAGTAAAGAGGGTAAATGACAGTCAAGAAAGTAAAAGAAGGGAGGGCACCAAAAAAAAGGACAGGGCTGATGAGGCTCTGTCCATTGATTGTATGAAGTGAGAGGGGGATTACTGTCTTTCGGATTCGATGGTGTAGGTGAAGCAATCCGCGCGATAGTAGCCGATATTGTATTCTACCGCTTTACCATTGATGTCGTAAACAAAGCGCTTTCGGACCAGGATTGGATCGTTTTCGTCGATTTCGAGTTTCTCGGCAATCATCTTCCCTGCAAGGGAAGCGCTAACTTCCTCCTTGCTGGTCTTTACAATGACCTGATAGTTTTTTTCCAGAATCTCGTAGAGTGGGGTGCTGAAACTCTCATTGTCGGAAATAGCGATTTCAGGATTGAAATAAGAGATGAAATAGACAAACGGAAAATCTTTGTTTCCACGTACTCGCTCAAGAACCAGACAACGGGTTGATTCAGGGTTGCTAATTTTTAAAAATTCTGATATTTCCTCGTTGGGGTTCTTGTGGCTGATGTGGAGTTCGAAATTATGGATTTCGATGCCGAGCATCTTCATCTCCTGCGAGAAACTGAGCCAGTTTTTGCTTCTTCCGAGAATACCCTTCTTTGCCACTTTCGTGCCAATACCTTTTTTTCTTACCAACAGTCCTTCGAAGACCAGTTTGTTGATGGCCTGACGAAGGGTATTTCGAGAGATGCTCAGTTCGACAGAGAGGTCGGTTTCCTTTGGAAGATACTTTCCTTTCTTGTATTCGTCCTGTTCGATGAGTTTACGCAGGTAGGCTTCAGCTTGAGCATGGAGAGGTATATTCTTTTTTGCTTTAGATGCCATAAATAATGTATTTTGATGCAAAGATAGGAAAAAAATAAAAAAAACAACAAAATAATTTGGATTATTTAAAATAATTTGTAACTTTGCACCAAATCTATTATGTTTGAACATACTAAACAATATTTTTGGTAAATGAGGAAACCAAATTACGACAAATTACCGAGTACCCATATCAATGGTAAAATAACAATCGGATGGAATGATATTTTATCATTACTTTCGAGCGAATATGCAGAATCGCCAGTTTGGGCGGTTGAGTTATATGTAGGAACATACGAGGAAGATGTTCTGTCGGCATTATCTGCAACCGGTCGCATACTTATCAATACTCGAGACCTGATGAAGTCGGAAGAAGAGGTTGATGCGTTGACCTCGCGTTTCATGACCGATGATGTGCTTTTCGGCTATATGTCGAACATCAGGATCGAAGAGTATTTTGACGAGGAGAAGTTAGCTCAGGCCAAGGCGCGAATTGCCGACGGACGTAAATATGTTGTTGTGGGAACAGGAGCAAGTCTTGTTGCTGCCGAAGCTCCAGTGTTCTATCTTGATATGGCCCGTTGGGAGATACAGATGCGTTTCCGTCGCCATGAAGTGAAAGCCCTCGGTATGGATAATAGTCAGGAAGGAGCTTCGCTGCAGTATAAGCGAGGCTATTTCAATGACTGGAATATCTGCGATCGTCTTAAGGATAACCTGTCGAAAGAAGGCCGTATTGTTTATTGGATTGACACCAACGACCGTCAAATACCAAAGATGATTTCGAATGCAACCTTCATGGAAGGCATCAAAAAGACAGCCCACAAGCCATTCCGAGTTGTTCCGTTCTTTGATCCTGCCCCTTGGGGTGGCCAATGGATGAAGGAAGTGTGCGACCTTGACCGTTCCGTAGTAAACTACGGATGGTGTTTCGATTGTGTTCCTGAGGAGAACTCGCTGTTGTTTGATGTTGACGGTACTTTGTTTGAACTTCCTTCGCAGGATGTAGTGATAATGCAGAACCGCGAATTGCTTGGTCCAAAGGTGCAGCACCGTTTCGGAAAGTCGTTCCCAATACGTTTTGACTTCCTCGACACTATGGGTGGTGGAAACCTCAGTCTGCAGGTTCATCCAACCAATGAGTTCGCTAATCGTGAATTCGGTTTGCCTTATACCCAAGATGAGAGTTACTATTTGCTCGATGCCGGCGAAAATGCTGTTGTGTATCTTGGATTGAAGACCGGTGTTGACAAGGATGCAATGATTGAGGACTTGCGTGCGGCACAACGAGGTGAGATTGTCTTTGATGCAGAGAAATATGTGAACAAGCTGCCAGCAAAGAAACACGACCATTATCTTATTCCTGCCGGCACAATTCATTGCTCAGGTCATGAGAGCATGGTGCTGGAAATCAGTTCCACACCAAGCATCTTCACCTTCAAGCTATGGGATTGGCAGCGACTTGGATTAGATGGCAAACCACGTCCAATCAATGTGGAGCGTGGCAAGCATGTCATCCAGTGGGAGCGTCAGACCGATTTCGTTATGCGTGAGATAGCCAACCACTTTGAGGTTCTTTCGGAGGAAGATGGCATCAAGGAAGAGCGCACAGGATTGCATCCTAACGAGTTTATAGAAACCCGCCGTCATTCCTTCAACCGTCCTGTATTGCACAATACCGGCAATGGAGTGAATGTCTTCAATCTTGTTGATGGAGAGGAAGCAATCATTGAGAGTCCGACAGGAGCATTTGAACCATTTGTGGTGCATTATGCAGAAACCTTTATAATTCCTGCATGCGTGGGCGAGTATACTATTCGCCCTTACGGTCGCTCAGAAGGAAAGGAATGTATGACTTTGAAGGCATATGTCAGATGCTAATA
>DCIM01000017.1 GCA_002316005.1 Prevotellaceae bacterium UBA1726
CACGACCTATAGGAAAGGCCGAAATCATTTCACCTGCTGATGGTATTCAGCAACAATGGTTGAATATTGACAGCAAGGGAAATCTGGTTATTCCTACCAACCTATCGCTGAAAAGTGCATGTATCCACAGTGTTGTAGACTTGATGGGCGAAAGCAAGTACAAGGAGGCTTTCAATGGAGGATGGTTCACTCATACAATGCTTGACATGCAAGACTATCATCGTTTTCACGCTCCTGTGAATGGTATTCTCAAAGAGATAAAAAAGGTGGACGGCATTTCGGGTGGTGGTGGAATTGTTATCTGGAACAAGGAACTTGGTCGCTACACTTACGCCAACCTCAACGAATTGGGATTCCAGATGCTTGAGACAAGAGGCGTTGCGGTCATTGAGACTGAAAATATAGGACTTGTAGGAGTGATTCCTGTTGGAATGGCACAGGTTTGTTCAATCAACTGGAACGACATAAAAGTGGGCGAAAGCATAAAAAAGGGCGATGAAATGGGCTATTTTCTATTTGGAGGCTCTGATGTAGTGTTGCTTTTTCAGCAAGGAGCAAAGATTGAAATCATTGAGAAAAGTATCAACAAACACTTGCTGGTTGGTACTGAAATAGCAAATCAACTGGTATGAGATTCATAGATAAATTCGAAGATAATGTGCGACTTTATCCAGATTCTACGATACTGGGTGATGCGAACAAAACATTAACTTTCCGCGAGATTGATAATCTCTCGGGCAGAGTATATGCCTTCATTAAAGCCAACAACATTGGCAAGGAAATGGCAGTGCTGATTGACCTGAAACGAGGGGTGAATGTATTTATTGCCCTTCTTGGAATATGGAAGTCGGGTGCTACAGGTGTTGTTGTCGAGGATTTCTATCCAGAGGACAGAAAAAGGTTTATCTACGAGGATGCTCGTTGCGTTTTCTCCATTAATGAATTAAACTGGACGGAAATTATCTCCACAGAAACACTCTCTGGACATGAAGAAACAGATGTTCATGATGCCTCTGAGATAATCTACACAAGTGGTTCGGAGGGTTTGCCTAAGGGTGTTGTTACAGAATACGGCAAACTGGATTTGAACATTCAGGTGCAAGGTTGGTTCTGGCTTGACGAACTGCTTTCTTCGGACATAATGTTGCTCTCAAGCCCTATGAGTGCGGTACTTTCTCACATGTACCTCTATTTCGCCTTGGCTCATCGTCTGATGGTGGATATTGCTCCTATAGAGGTGGTGAAAAACTTCCATCTGTTCTTCAAATACATAAAAGAACATAATGCCACAGTTGTTGGAATGCCTCCTGCATACATGCAACTTCCTATCCCTCCTGACACCCCAATGAGAATAGCATTGTTGGGCGGTGAAGGCGTGAAGAATGTGTATTCCGACAAATGTATCACATATAATCTGTATGGCTCGACAGAAAGTTCCGTAGAGGTATGCCATTTCAAGATTGATCGAAACTACGACATAACCCCTATTGGCTACAACAGTCCCTATTTGGATATCAGAATCGTGGACGAAAACGGCCTTGAAGTGGAAGATGGTGAAACCGGCGAATTATGTCATGCAGTTCCTTTCACCCGAGGATATATCAATCAGCAAAAACAAACTGAAGAGGTTTTTGTTGATGGTTATTTCCTCACAGGCGATATTGCACGAAAACAAGAGGACGGCAATTTCATCATTCTCGGCAGAAAAACCGATATGATAAAAATCAACGGCAACAGAATTGAACCAGCTGAGATTGAGGGGGCTGTGAAAAAAGTGCTTGGAATAAATTGGGCTTTTGCAAAGGGATTTCAGGAAGAAGAGCGCTCGTTCATCTGTGTCTACTACAATGAAACGAAAGATATAGATTATGCAACTACAAGGGAGGAACTGATGAAAATCCTTCCAAACTATATGATTCCTACATATTTTATATATGTAGACAGAATCCCTACTCTCTCTAATGGCAAAATCGACAGAGGTGCTTTCAAGGCCCCAAAGATATCTGAATATAGGGCGGAATATGTTGCACCAACAAATGCTTTGGAGGAACTCTTGTGCAACAAGATGGCACAGATTCTGAAAATCGACCGAATAGGCATAAATGACGATTTCTTCCTCTTGGGTGGTGATTCAATGAACACAATAAAACTGGCTACAGAATGTAATGTGACAGGGCTCAACACTACTGACATCTACGCTTCACGCACACCAAAAGAAATTGCCAATTCCTGGATGCTTAAGCAACTGTATTAGGCATTGCAATAATACCATTTTCAGAAACCACTGAAATGAGGAGGTCATTCCATTGAAATGAAGTGCTCATTCCACTGAAATGAGGTTGTCATTCCACTGAAATGACAACGTGAAAACGGCACTTTCACAACTACCTGTAAATAAAGGCGTTACGCAAGCATTTAATGCATATAAAAATAAACGGGCAGAGGATTCTTTCCTCTACCCGCCATTTATATTTTCCGTTCAGTGAAACCTTACTTCACCACTGCTGCTTCACGCTCAGTTTTGCCATATTGCTTCAATAGAACCTTGAAACCGCCCTTCAACTGGTCAACTGGGGCGTCAATAGTGATTACACGACTTTCACCAGGAAGAAGTGTCACATAACCATCGCTCATGATAGCAGGAAGGATACGAGCACCAGTCTTCTTGTTCACAAGACGGATACGCTCAGCAAAAGCAACTGTCTTTGATTCGTTCTTCAAAGTAAGGCGATACTGACCTTCCTCAATAGTCTCAACCTCAGCTGTTACCTTTGCCTCAGGGAGACTGTTGAGTTCGCGATAGTCATAATCGGTCTTGCAGTTTGTCCAATAGAAATTGGTTGAAACAAGTTCATTGCTCTGGTTGAAGAGTTCAAGACGAACGAAAACAAGACTCTGGTCCTTTGGCAACTGCAATGAGAGGGCATTTGCTCTGTTGCTTGCCTCAACATTGATGCGGTCGCTCATCTGCGAATGAATCTCACGACCATTGATATCATAGATGTGAGTCTTTACCACGGCATTCTTCATTGGCTGAGCAGTAGTGTTGATAATCTTCACACTATTGTTGTAGCAGTTCCACTGTACATGTTGCTGTTCACAAGCCTGTTTTGCTCCCCAATAGCAACCAGTTGGGTCGAGATAATAGTCATAAGTCTGCCATACGAACGAAGGATAGGCAGGATGGCTCATCCAGATGATGAGAGCAGTTGCGTCTTGCCACATCTTGTCGTTCCAAGCCTCGTACATTCCCTTCATATCCTCAAGGTTGATGAGTTGGGCTTTCTCACAGAACTCCTCAAGGTTTGAACACTCGCCATAACGGTCGTTTACGGAATGAACATAATCGATAGGACCGCCATTCCAAGCCTCTTTTCCAAAGAAATGCTTATTGTAAACAGTATTGTCAGAATCCTTCAAAGCCTCGTCTGTTGGCAATGGCCACTGCTCATTCTCAGGGATGAAGAGTTTTGTACTCTCATAGGTTGGGAATGTAGCCATACCAATCTCAGAGCGGAAACCATATCCGTAGTCCTCACCATAAGGATAGGCAGGAGTGTTGAACGCAAGGTTACTCCAAGAACCCTCAAAATGATGCTTTGGAGTCATATCCTTCCACCAACCAGAACCCGATTTTCCGTCCTGATTTGAGCAAGATGTATAAAGACGATCGTTGGCATCTTCCTCCATTACAATCATCTCACATGCCTTGTCAAGATCGGCAACTGGGCGGCATTCGTTTGCTCCACACCAGACAGCAATTGAGGCATGATTGCGCAAACGACGAACCTTGTCGCGAGCATTATCCTTGAATACATCATGCTCCACAACATCATTGTAAGCCACATAAAGCCAGAAATCTGTCCAAACGAGAATACCATAGCGGTCGCAATAATCATAGAACTCATCATCTGTCACACAACCAGTCCAAAGGCGGATTGTGTTGTAGTTCATTTCCTTATGCAGACGGATTGCTGTCTCATAATCCTTGTCATGATAGCGGAGAAGATACTCTGACATACCCCAGTTTCCACCCTTCATGAAAATCTTCTGACCATTGCAGAGGACTGTCAATACAGGCATATCAACCTTGTTCTTGTCCCAGTAGTACTCATACTTGCGAATACCAAAATCGATAGTCTTTGTATCTGTCACCTTACCATCTACTACAGTCTCAAGATTTGCCTGATAGAGGAAAGGTTCGCCATAGCCATTTGGCCACCAGAGTCGTGGATTCTTCACTACAAGGTCTTGAATATCACGACGGTCGATCTTTATGTTTGCCACCTTTTCAGCCTCAACAACAACCGATTTCTCGAACTTGATGTTTCCTGGCATGATTGTTCCGCGAAGAGTAACCTTCTGACGGTCACCACTTACATTCTTTATGCCCGACTGAATCGAGAGCTGTGCCTCGTCCATTGAAGGCAAGTAAGAGCGAACCCAAGGATCTTCCATCACAACATCGCCAGTGATGTCGAGAGTCACGCGACCAGGAATACCATTCAAACGGCCAGGAATATAAGGCATCCAGTCCCATCCTGCTGCAGAAAGGTAAGAAGGCGAACAAGCCACTCCATAAGGTCCCTTGTCTGTACGAGTCTTCTTCTGATCGCAGTCAGTGATAAGAACTGCAATGGCATTCTTTCCCACCTTATTAATATATGGGGTGACATCAAGGCGTGTACGCATCATGTGACCTTTTACGTCACGAGTGCTCTCCTCTGTGCCACTTACCTTATGACCATTGAAATAGAAATCGGCATATCGGTTGGTGTTGTCAAAGCAAAGCCACACATGCTGACCTTCCTCTATCTGCTGAGGCATAGAAAACTCTGCACGATACCAGAATGGACGATTGTATTTTGTCTCGTCAACACGATAGATATTGTCTGAATACTCAGGACACTCTTCCTTGCCTGCCTCTACATAGGCAGTAAAGACAACACCAGGAACAACAGCCTTCACAGCACCCATTTCTGTACCTTTGAGTTTATAACCTGGCTGTGAAATAGCCTTTCCACCATCAGTAATCTCGGCCTGAGGAGCAAGAGTCCAATCAACACCCTTCTCATTGCTTGAAAGGGAATAAGATGAACGCTGGGCCATCATTGTGCCACAAGCAATTGCTGCAAGGGCAAATACAAATAGTCTTTTCATTATTGTCAGTTCTTATGTTTTGTTATTATTTTCCCCACTTCATATTTGGCTTTGCACCCATTGTGAGTTCAAGCACACCACCTGCCGTGATGTCCTTATAGTCGATATAGCACTTGTTGTAAGGCTTTCCATTAAGGCGGGCACTCTGAATATATACATTCTCAGCAGAATTGTTCTTAGCCTCGATTGTGAATGTGGTACCCTTTGCGTGGTTCTTGTCAAGGCGTATTGTAACCTTGTCGAATACTGGCGAAGTGATTTCATAACGAGTTTCGCCAGGGCAATAAGGATGGAGTCCTGATGAAGCAAGGATATACCAAGCCGACATCTGACCTACATCTTCATTTCCCTTCAAGCCAGTTTCCATCTTCTCATCATATGCGTGCTTGCAGATGAAACGACTCCAATATTGTGTCTTCCAAGGTGCCCCAAGGCGATTGTAGAGGAATGGCACTCCATGAACTGGTTCGTTTGCATGATTATAATTGATGTTCCAAAGCATATCCTGTGGAGTGTTTTCAAACATCCAGTCAAGGTCGGCAATAACCTTCTTTGTACCACCCATGAGTTTCACCATACCAGGGACATCCTGTGGAACAAACCATCCCTGCTGAAGAGGATTACACTCAATACAACCATACCATTCCTTCAGACGGCCTTCCTCGGGCCAAGGCTGCCAATCGCCATTCTCTTCGCGAGGACGGAACCAACCTTTGTTCTTATCCCAAAGATTCTGGTAAGCCTTGCTCTTCTGAAGATATGTTTTGTAGTCCTTTGTATTTCCCATCAGGCGGGCCATCTCTGCAATACACCAATCAGTATAGGCGTATTCAAGAGTATAAGAGATTGAAAGACCGCCAGAAGTATAACCAAGTTCATCATTACCAAACTTAGCCGAAGAGTTCTTCATATACTCAAAGGCTTTCTTTGTATCGAAATTGCGTATTCCCTTTGCATAGGCATCAGCAATGATTGACAAGGCTGGATTACCAAGCATGCAACCAGAATAAGCATTCATGAGTTCCCAACGCTCATAATACTCACGACCACTCTGCGAAGCCATTGTTGTCAGCGAGTTTACCATATCCGCAACAAGAGTTGGATTGATGATGGTCTGAAGTGGGAACTGACTGCGGAACACATCCCAACCTGAGAAAATAGTACGCTTTGTGAAAGAGCCATCACTCTGGTATGTCTTCTGGTCACCGCCAACATAACGACCATCAACATCCTGATGGGTACGAGGGTCAATCATACTATGGTACATACAAGTGTAGAACACAACTTTTTCCTCGTTAGTTCCACCTTCAACCTTGATGCGTGAGAGTTCGTGATTCCACTGATCGTAGGCCTGATTCTTTATCTGCTCAAAGTTTTTATCGGCAACTTCGGCCTTGTAGTTCTTCTTCGCACCTTCAACATCAACATACGAAATACCAACTTTCATCTCCACCTGCTCTCCACGACGAGTAGCAAAATCAGTGTGGAAACCTATGCTCTTGCCTTCGCAAACCTTCACACCACTGATACGCCTTGCTTCTGCAATACGCTTCTGGTATTCATCGCTTATGACATCATCAAGGTGGCGTGACTGACCTTCCGGAATATCTGCACTCCAGAAACCATAGTCCTTGAGAGGCTTTGAGAAAGTTGCGTAGAAGAATACTGTGTAGCGACTATGGCCTTGACCATCGCCCCAACCACCACCATCTGGAGTACAACGCATATAGCCTTGAATGGTATAGTCATCAACAACTTCCACTTTCTCATATTCTGCAGTTCCACCTACTCGGCGAGCAAGGTCAATCTGTATGCGACTCTGTGCGTTCTCAGGGAATGTGAAACGAAGAGCACCGCAATGAGTTGTGGCAGAAGTCTCTACATCAATGCCATAAGTGCTCAGGCGACAAGCATAATAGCCAGCCTTTGCCGTTTCCGTACATTTCTCGTATGTTGAGCGGTAGCCTTTCTGCGAACCATCCTCACGACCAGCTGCAGTCTGCAGAGGACCAGTGGTAGGCATCACAAGGAAGTTTCCAAGGTCGCCATTCCAACCTATTCCACTCATATTATTCATTGCAAAACCTTCAATTGTCTTATGCTGATAAGAATAGCCAGGACCATTGTCACCACCAGTAATAGTCTGGGGGCTAACCTGAACCATACCGAAAGGTGTTGTAGCTCCAGGGAAAGTCTTTCCCAAACCATGATATGCACCTGCCAACTCTACATCCGTTGATGCACCGATGAATGGATTGACATAATCTGCAGGATTCTTCTGCTGTGCCATTGAAACAGAGGCAACAGACAAAAGGATAACTGTTGAAATGATTGTCTTGATTTTCATATGTTCTATTATTTAATTTGCAATTTATAAGTATGTACTCCAAATCGTGGCATAGCAATAGAAAGTACGGTTTTATCGGCATTTTTGCTCATTTCAACTCCCTTTACCTCATTGCCAAGGAAATCGACCTCAATAGCACTCTTCACATCTGCAGCAACTGTAACCTGCTGCTTGTCAGCATTGCCAGAAGCATTGAAAAGGCGAACAAAGATGTCATCACCTTCGGTAGTGACGCTTGTAAGTTCAAATCTCGTACCATCGGCAGAGATAAGCGACTTGGAAACTCGCTTGTCACTATAGGCCTTTGTAGGTATCAAATGTTCGTGCCAACATGTACTCAACTGATTTATTCGTGCCTCATCCCATGTGCCACAGTGAGGGACAAGACAATAAATCAAATCAACAGGACCTTCGGCCTTATAGTTTCGTCCCCAAAGACCAGGACCAGCATACAAAGCAGTAAGGGCAAGAGGATAATCCTCACCATAACTATACGATGTAGTGCGATCCGTAAACACAGCAAGAGAATGATTGTCGGAAGTAGATTCGAGATCCATCCACTCAAGGACAATATTGTGCTTTATGCTATCCCAATCATTATAGAATGTATCCTTGAGTTTGCTCTCACAAACATCGAAAGGTGCATTCTTATACAATTTTGTTGATTTCATAGCTGTTGGCAACATTACAGATAATGCATAGCGGGTATCGTAGAATGTTGTGCGCTTATCGTCTTTTGCCTTCTTCTCTGGACGGGTGAAGTCGCCTACTTTCACATTTTCATTTGCATTTATATTAAAATCGCAATGGATTATAGGATCACCCTTAATAAGAGTTATTCCTTGTTGGAACTGCGTACCCGCTATCTCACCCTCAATAACAATGGTCTTTACAAGTTCATTGTCCTCAACAACATAGACCGTAGCAGGGGAGTCAACAGATGACATGAACTTATGGTAAGCATCAAAGTAGCCACGCACTTCGCCAAGAGCATACTCTGCTCTCTTATCTACATACTCAAAACCATCGTCTTTTTTCTTGAGCGACTTTATCGCACCACCTCTCTTCAAATCCAAGGCAATACGATAGAGGTCGTTCTCTATAATACATTCTTTTTTATTAATCTTGATTGTATTCGTTTCCTTCGCATCTACAATCTCGTCTTCTGGAATGATTGTATAACCAAAAGCGGGTACTTCAACCTCAACATTCACAAAACGCCCATCACTCAAAGAAGTTGAAACCACTTCCTTTCGAGCATAGCCAGCGGTATTGAATATCTTCAGCGCAGGTTTTCCTGACTCTATGTAACTAAGTGATGCCTCTTTAATAATTTCATCTGAGAGTTCGTTAGCTGAAGTAGTCCAAAGGGTAACATTCTCTGCCCATGTGCCTTTCTTATTCAAACGGTTGTACGGCACAATCCAACAGTCGTGATGCTGTGAAAGAAGCAGTTGACGCCAAGCCTCATCAATGTTTTTCTGATTATGATTAAAACCATTCACCATATGTGCCATAGCTGCCATTTTCTCTGCCCGTGGAATAAGATATTCTGTAATTCTGCATCTCTGTGCAATATCACTCAACACCTGAGAACCCCACATAAGTCCAGGACATACATCCTCAATAGAATAGCGGTGACTTTCAATTGGAGTTCCGATACTCTGTTCCTCAATATATTTTGTCCAACGGGTATATTGTGTTCCTTTCAAGCGGCGCTCGTTTACACCAATCCATGGACCATTTGTCCAGCCGGCATCTTGATAGGTCATACCAACAGGATTCTTCATTCCATAATCAAAGCAGGCGTTAAAATAATAATCATTATTACCCCAAGCCGTTGTCTGCCAAACAGATTTCTTTTCAAGGTCCTCACAAGCATAACGAGGTACACTGACAATGGAAGTCCCATCAGGACCAACGAGATTAATCAATTCGCCACCGAAAGCTGCGCCATATCCACCCCAACAAGTATTTGGGCACTTCAAAACGGCATAACGGAAACCCAACTGTGGAAGAAGTGTAGGAAGGCAAGAAGTAAAACATGGTTCCTCGACTGAATATGTCTTCATTATCACAGAAGGGAAATGTTCTCGGATCTTCTTTATACCATAAGTGAACTGGCGAATTATGCTCTCTCCTGTGATACAATACAAATATGATTGGCCATAAGAAGGATTGGTGTATTCTACCTGGTCAGTAGCGAGTTTCTTCTGAAAGGCAAGATAAGCCTCTGGTGTCTTCACTTTTACTGTGTCCCATGTCTCAGGTTCAATTTCAAGACCAATATACCAGTTAGGGTGCATATTCATTTGGTCAACGAGAAACTGGGTATAAGTCGCCAATGGATAATGTCCATAAACACCACCATGGAAACCATCAACGAAATACTTCTGCTGAGCAAACGATGCCGTATAAACTGTAAGAAGCAATGTGACAATGAGGGAGATTCTTTTCATATTAAGTCGTAGTTATTTTGTGTTTTGTGTTTTAGTGAGGACAAGGCGTGTAGCACAACGAACAAGCAAAGGACTTGCCATCAATACACGCAAAGCATCAACCTGTGGACTTATCGGCCAAAGGACTATGTAGAGAAGTATTACGATGGTATAAACCATCCACACTTTATTATACCATTTGCGTTTTCTTCCCACAAACCAAAGAATGAATGGCAATGGGTTGAGGATAAGCAGATTCCAGTTGCCTGCCGCGCCTACCATATCGGAAATACAACTGAGATAGAAAATCACAACTCCGGCAATTGTTTGCATGGTGAGAAGGAAGATATCCACACTCTTCACAAAAGCCTTTCCCTTGCGCTTCCATTCGAGCAAAGAGGCTATAATTGTCAGGAGTAAAACTGCAATAAAAAATGTTGTTGGTGTAAAAATCCAATCCTTATATTCAATGCCACTTTCAAGAACCATTGTTGGTTTCCCTTTGAGGAAAGGACGAGAAACACCTTCGGCCGAGATAATCTTTGCATCTGTTAAGGCAGGAACAATGAGAGTTGGTCCCATCTTGTCTTCCATATCCCCCAGCTCATCACCTCCATGTCCAAGGATTGTTGTCCAGAAGAATCCCGTCCAAGGACGATGTTCGGAGATTGTTTTAACGAAATCGCGATATGTTCCGGTAATACCTGGACTCAATGTACCCCACTCGATTGTAGAAGTACCTAAGCAACGCTCAACGGCAGAGACACTCATTGAAGAGCAATTGGTTTTCAAATAGTTGTATGTTCGATAAGCACCATCTGCCATTTCCTCGTCAAGTATCTGCCATAGATTGCGAATCTCTTCAACGGTAAGATTGATTTCGTAATTCTTCACTCCTCTTTTTGCTTCCTCGTATTCTTTCAGGAAAATAGGAGTCTTGATTGCAGCATATTGCCCCTTACCCTTTCCTGAGAACAATGCCACCTCATTCTCAAGATTCTCATTGAGACTGTATGTATGGCAGAGGTCAAGTCCTTTTGAAGGGCACTGCAGACGGACTACGCAGTGACCATAGGCTGAATAGAAGTCAAGACCTGGGTCGGCAATGAGAAAGCTTGCGTGAAGGTCGGTAGGTAATGACGCTTCGGCTTTACTTCTTGCCAAAGACACAGAGTCATTCTTTTCCTGTGCATACGAAAAAGATGATACAAAGAATGCAAAAAATATAAATGAAATGAACTTTGCCATTACTATAAATCAGATTGTTTTTTATAATTAAAGTATACTACTTTATCACTTTTGCAAAATTAGCAAAAATAATTGCAAATCTTTTGCAAAATTGAACCAAAAAAAACAAAAAAAGAGCCAACTTAATAAATAAGTTGACTCTCTTGTATCATTTCTTGCCTAAAACATTGTCAAAGGCAAGTTAAATTTGCTCTTACTTAACGATATACTTGCGACCGTTCTGAATCATAATGCCCTTTGAAGCACCAGAAACCTGCTGACCAACTACATTGTAAACAGGAGCATTCTCGTCAGCAGACATAACAACATGCAGAACACCGTCAGTGCCCTCAACGAGTTTTGGATACTCAGCACCCTCTTCCTTGTATACTACAATTACCTTTGTGTCTGGCTCAGCCTTGAAATATGTATCAGGATCTGCAAGAATACCATCGCGGTTAACAGGGTTACCATCGCTATCGCCATCCTGTGCGTGCTCAACATTATTGATGTTGATGAGGATACCATCTGCAACGTTGGCATACAGGTTCCAGTCATAAACTCGGTCCGACTGACCTGAACCAGTGAAAGGCTTGAAGCAATCAGCATAAGCATATTCCTGATCACGCTGAACACCTGCAAGGCACACGAACTCATAACCTTCCTCTGGCTCTGCGTAAACCTTTACCTCATAAGTACCGCGGTTGCCACCGAAGCCATCAGCCTCACCTTCGTCACCACCACCATTCTCACCACCAACAATCTTGATGAAAGCCGTCTCGCCGTAGTCCTCGCTCTTGTCAAGAACATAAGCCGCATCCTCGTCGTTCTTAGCATCAAGATAAACAATACCAGCACCAGCTGGAGAAACCTCAGCTACTACGTAGAGAGCCTTGTAAGGAGTTGTTGCACTTGCTGAAGCAGCAATCATAACACCTGCAATAAGAGTAAAAATTTTCTTCATAAAATTACTTTTAATTGTTAATAATATAGTTAATGTGAATAAAAACACCTATAATGAGATGCAGAGCACAAGACCCTGCACCTCTTATTTTTAATAATCTGTTTACTTTACGAGTATTGTCTTACCATTCTGGATATAAAGACCTGGCTGATTAGCATTCTTCACCTGAACGCCATCAATACGATAGATCTTATTATCATCCTTACCTGTAGAAACTTCGTTGATGCCTTCAGTATCAGTAACAACAAAGTATGCCATAACATTTCCGCAAGAAATTGAAGTTCCATCAGCAGTAGCAACGACAACATTTGTAACCTTTACCTCATATCTATCCTTAAGGGCAACATTATTACCTACCTGAATAGGAATAGTGACAATCACACCATCATTGCCAGAGAATTCGTAGTTGTTGTGTGAGAATGCCACAACCTTCACATTGCCAGAATTCTGCTTATATCCGAAGTAATCAGTACGCGACTCTGATGTACGCTGTGTACTGAGAACTGGTGTACCGAGTGTTGCAACGCTGTCAGCAAGTTCTACTGTGAACTCAACAGCTGTAATAGGAGAAGCCGACTTCATCTTCACTGCAAGATTAATTTCACTGCCAGGAGTTGATAATGTCTTCTCAATATAAATAGCATTAGTCATTGAAGACACATCTGTACTGTTATCTGGCTCTGGTTTCTCCGGAACCAATGTCTCGTCGAAATAAGGTGTTGCCTCACCCTTCTTACGGAAGATTGCATAGATTGGAGCATCAGGAGTCTCTGACCAAGAACCTGAACTGAAAGCCTCATCACGACTTGGAGTATCATCAGCACTTGAACCATCAGCTTCGTGTGAAGCCTTGTTGATATTAATAAGATCGCCAAGACCTGTCACTTCCCATGATGTTGCACGAGAATCGTCACCATCAACATGGTTGAAAACAGCATAACAATCATTAGGACCATATACGCCATTCTCATTAATTTTGTTTGAATAGCAAACGAGTTCATAAGAATCAGGGCACTCAGCATATGCCTTTACGAAATAAACATCCTGACTTGAGTTGATACTGTTGTCTTCACTCTCTTGACCATTGTGGGCAAGAGTAGCCATGATGAAAGCAGTAGGACCATAATCCTCTGAAATATCAAGTACATAAGAATTATCCTCGTCATTGACAGTCTCAAGGTAAACCTCACCAGCAGAAGAAGGAACAGCTGTAATCTCAGCATAGAGATTCTTATAGTTTGTCACAGAAATGGCATTTGCATTCATCGAAAGGAAAAGAGCTGCCGCTACAATAGAAAATATCTTTTTCATAATCATTTCTTTTTTATAAGGTTAATTACTTCTGAAGTTCTGTAATAATCTTTACAGCATCGGCGATGTTGATTACGCCATCACCATTTACATCAGCATACTTTTCCATGATTGAAACCTTACCAAGACGGAAGTCTGCAATGGCTGTAGCATCATCTTCGTTGACAATACCATCACCATTAACATCTCCTGACACATTTGGAGAATAATCCTTATCGAAGATTGGAGATTCATCACCAACCTTACGGAAAATTACATAAAGATGGGTATTTGGTTCTGCATCCCAGTTGTCAAGAGCAAAAACACCATCCTGGCCAATACTGTCATCACCAGAATTGCCGTCTTCTGCACGTGCTGCACTGTTTACATTAATGAGATTTATGTCAGTTGTGCTGTAATCCCATGAGAAAACAAAATTGTCAGTTCCTGTACCAGTATGCGACTGATAGCAGATATCAGGATAATAAACACCTGTTGACTGAATGGCATTTGTCACACAAACGAATTCATAGCCAGGAGCTGGTTCTATATAAAGGCCCTCTTCGTAGTTACTCAGTGAGCCCGATGCATCCATCTCATAACCTTCACGAGTGTTATACTGGTCGTTTGTACCATTCTCGCCAATTGTTTCCTGAATGAAAACATTCTGGCCATAATCCTCCGACTGCTCCCAAACATAAGCCTGCTGAGCCTCGTTCTTTGCAGCAAGATAAATCTCGCCAGCACCCGTTGGATATACTTCGGCTACAGTGTAGAGGTTTTTGTATGGCGTAACGCCTGCATGAGCACTAATCGAAAAAAGAAGTGCGCCTGCTAAAAGAGTAAACAATTTCTTCATAATTGTAATAGATGTTTTATTAATTTGTAATAAATCTTAGATTCGCATAATTTTACGATTGCAAAGATATACTTATTCTGGGTATATTATTATAATAATAGAACCTTAAAATACAAAAATTGAACCAAAATGCCATTAAAGCGAACAAAAATGTCATTTTTACTCAATTTCTGCATTTATAAACTCCTTTGGAAGAAGTCCAAACTGCTTGTAGAAGCATTGGGTGAAGTAAGAAGGTGAAGTAAAACCGACCAAATAGCATACCTCGTTCACTTTATAGTTCTTTGTCTTCATAAGATAAGCAGCCTTCTTTAATCGCTCAATTTTGATATAATTATTAGGAGTCAGGTTAAAAATTCCACGGATTTTCCGGTTTAATCCGGTTCTACTCATGAACATCTGACTTGCCATTTCTGTGATATCGAAATCGCTGTTCCCGATATTTTCTTCCATCACTTTGTCGAGTCGCTTCAAGAACTCCTCATCCACCTTGCTAATCGTCACAGTATCAGATGGAATAAATGGCGACTGAGCATATGCATTCTTTGCATTCTGGCGAGCACGGAGAAGATTTTTCAGAGTTGACTGGAGATAATCCATTGAGAAAGGTTTCTCAATATACGAATCTGCGCCGGCTTCCATACCCTCCACCTTTGCCGAGTCGAGAGTTAAGGCGGTAAGGAGGATGAATGGGATATGACTGGTATTCACATTTTCCTTGATAGCACGACAAAGACTGAAACCATCCATTGGTTCCATCATTGCATCACTTACAATGGCATCAACATCCTTCTTTGCAAGAATAGCAAGTGCCTCTTCTCCATTTCCGGCGGTGAGCACATTATAGTATTTCTGCAAGTTCTGCTTTTCGTATTGCAGCATCTGTACATTGTCCTCCACAACAAGGATAATTGGTGCCGATTCCTCTGCGACAACCTTTGGTTGTGGTGCTTCTTCAACAAGAACTTCCGACACAGGTTCTTCGGCAAGGTCCACAGCGGTTTCCTGCTTCTTAGGCAGAGTAAGGTGGAATACATTGTATTGTGGATCATCAAGGATTTCAAGTGTTCCACTATGAAGTTCTGCCATAGTTTTTGCTAAAGGCAAACCGATTCCTGTACCTGAAACATTTGATGCCACTTGTTCGCCACGGACAAAAGGAGTGAACATCTCCTCGCGTTGCGACTTAGGAATAAGAATTCCATCATTCTGCAGAATCATTACGAAATTCTCACCATCTTCCTTCAACTCCACATTTATCAGTTTCTCACAATACTTCACTGCATTATTAATGAGATTGCTGAAAATCTTGGTCAGACATTCCTTGTCTACATATGCGTAGAGAGGCTCTTCTGGCAGTACAAGACTTGTTTCAACGCCCTTTTCGCGCATAACAGTAGTAAATCGGACATAAACACCCTGAAGGATACTATTAATGTTGCAACGCTCAAAATTCAACTTTAATCCATCGCGTTCGGCCTTGCGGAAATCAAGTAGTTGGTTAGTAAGATAAAGCAGTCGGTCAACATTCTGGTCCATAATACTAAGGTCTTCCTTCGCACTATTGTCCTTCAAGTCCTTTTTCAGAATATTCTCCAATGGTGCTTTTATAAGCGTCAAAGGTGTTCTGATTTCATGTGCCACATTGGTGAAGAAATTGATTTTCGACTGATAGAGTTCCTGCTCCTTCTCGTGTTCAAACTTCTCCATAGCCAAACGGCGATGCATCTTCGATCGCTGTGTAAAGAATCGCCAAGCCGCATAACTGAGCAATATTGCCAAAACCAAATAGAGTAATAGAGCCCACCAAGCAAAATAGAATGGCGGTTTTACCACAATCTGTAGTTCGTATGGTTGTCCCGTAGGAGAGTCTCCTTCCGCCTGAAGACGGACAAAGAGCTTGTATTTGCCTGAAGGAAGATTGGTATAACGGATCATGTTCTCGGAAGAAAGTGTCTGCCAAACTTTATCATAGCCTTCAAGTTTATACTCGAGTGGTACTTCCTGGTCGGTCGAATAGAGCATTGATGAAATCTTCAATGCAATAGAATTTTGACGATGGTTGAGGACAATACGTTTAGTAACGACAATACTATTCTCCAATGGCGAGTCTTCCATGAAATTGTCAACTACAACATTATTAATGAGAAGTTCTGTTGCAACGATGTGAAGATTCTGTTCATTCTTCTGGAAATTTTCTGGAGTAAATGTAGCAAAACCCGACAAAGTACCTACATATATGCGTCCGTTACGAGCACAGAAAGCCGACTTGAAGTTAAAACCGTCATTAAGCAATCCGTTCGAAGCTGTATACACTTGCGACCTCTTTGTTGCAGTGTCGTAAACAATAAGTCCCGCATTCGTTGTAAGCCAAAGCTTCCCGCTGAGATCTTCCACAATTTTGAAAGCCATTCTCACTGGCGAATCGGCAGGGATTGGTTCATAGTTAAGTTTGTTATTCTTATAACAATAAATTCCACCATTCTCTGTAGTTATCCAAACCTCACCGTTTTTCCTTTCAAATATACTAAGTACATTATTTGATGCAATCTGTTTGTTCTCTGCTGTGAAAGAGGTCCATTTGTTAGTCCTTGCCGAATGCATAAAGACTCCAGAACCATAGGTGCCTACCCAAAGGTTGCCTTTGTTATCCTCACACATATCGTAGACTATAGTACGTGGCACATTTTCTACATAAACGAAGCTATCATCAACCAAAGTACAAACGCCACTCAATGTACCGAAATACATTTTCCCAGAACGCAAGCGAACGATCGAGAATACATTGTTGTCAAGAAGAGAGCCTTCTTTTCCATCGGCATAGTACGACTTCACCACTTTTTGTGTGCGAGTATCTACAAGTCGGAGTCCCGACGAGTATGTACCTACCCAAAGATTGTCACCGTCAGCACACAATCCATGGATATTACTGAACGAGGAACTTTCAGAGAAGAAATTTAGTTCTCCCGTCATAGGATTAAAACGATTCAAACCTCCGTCTTCGGTTCCAATCCAGATATATTTATTGCTATCTTCGGCAATTTCCCTCACTCGACGACCATGAAGAGTGTTGGCTTTGTCCACTCGAGGGAAAAAACAGTCAAAAGTTGACGCTTTCAACGGTGAATAGTTCACACCACCGAAATATGTACCAGCCCAGAGTCCACCATCCTTGTCGCAGAAAAGTGCCTCAATGGCATTGTCGGAAAGACTGAATGGATTTGTCGCCTCATACTGGTAATGCATAAGTTCGTGGGTGAACATCTCATACACATAGAGTCCATCCTCTGTTGCAACCCAAATCTCGTTTCCACAACGGAGTATTGAGTGTGCCATCTTACCCTTGGCATAACTACCATTCATAAGACTGGTCACCTCACCGGTATTGATATTCACAAGACTTAAGCCTGAGTCTTCATTGCTGACAAACATCTGCCCTTGCTCAGCGATCACAATTCCCGATATATTTGTATGCGAGAAGAAACTCTGCCCATCTGGAGTTTTCACCATGTGGGCATTAGTCAGATCGGAGTTCATCTTGTAGATTTCACCTCCATAAAGGCAAACCCACAAATTTGAATACTCATCAACAGCCATGCATGTCACACGAAGATAGGATGCAACATCTGAACTGTTCAACAAAGTGCCTGTCTTTGCATCATAACGGAACAAACCCTGACGTACACTGGAAACATAGATATAATCATCCTTTCTCACTATACAATTCACATTGGCTGATATCTCGATTCCATCCTTTGTCTTTACGGAGAAGCGTTCAAAGCTATCTAACGAGGAATTATATAGGAACACACCTTTATCAGTACCTATCCATAATCGCTTGTCTGGACCTTGGCATAGCACATTGATATAGTCGGTTTCCAACGAGTGTTCGTTTGAACCGGCATAATACTGCTTGAAGAAATGACCATCAAAGCGGTTCAGACCGTTCTTGGTACCAAACCACATAAATCCCATATCATCCTGAGCAATTGCCAATACAGTGTTCTGCGACAGACCTTTGCTCATATCATAGTGGGAGAACTGGTAGACTGCCTTCATATCCAAATGGCAGACTGCCAGCATACACATTATTATAATATATACGCGCGACTTCATTTCTTCGTGTTTTTTGGGTGGGGGATATGTCGAAAAGAACTATTTCTCCTCTCTTACAGCAACACTGACACGTGAGTCCGCACAGCCATAATAGAGATACCATTTCTTGTTCAGTGTCACAAGTCCTTCAATGAACACTGTACCAGCAGGATACTGTCCGCTCTTCTCGAAACTTGCCTCAGGAATAAAGAATGGTTCGTCGAGACGGTCAAGCATCTTTGTTGGGTCTTTCAAATCCCAGAGAATCTGACCAGCACAATAAGAATTGGCTGTGTAATTTGGGTCCGTACCCTTACCGGCAAGATTCTTGCCGTTATACATAAGAATAATTCCCTTGTCGGTCATGATGGCAGGAGGACCGCACTCTGTCAACTGAGAATCGAAATATCCTGGTCGTGGATCAATGAAATGCTTCAATTCTCCCTTTTCGTCAACGATTGGTGTCCAGTTGATAAGGTCATCTGAGGTTGCAATATTGATGAACTGTTCTCCCCAATACATCCAGTACTTGCCATTAATCTTGGCAATTACCTGACGGCCGAATCGGTCCAACTTTGTTACTATTGATGCTGACTTCGAGAAATGGAACTCAAACTTGCCGTTATATGCCTTCTTGAATGGAGAACCATATTTCTGCCAACTAACCAAATCACGAGATGTAGCAACACCGAGACGAGCACATTTGCGGTTCCACTGAGTGTACATCATCACATAAGTACCATCCTCTGTCATTGCAACACGAGGATCCTCGCATCCACCACCATTTTCGTTGAACGCCTGAGCATCACCTCCAGGAAACATCACCGGCGATGGATGACGGTCGAAATGAACTCCATCAGCACTTGAGGCATAACCAATGCGGGAAGTGCGCGAGCCGATACCTACTGCAGAGTTATCTTCTGCGCGATACAATACAACGATGCGACCATTGATAACAGTTGCTGCTGGGTTGAAAGTATCACTGTCTTCCCAACGCATCACCTTCTGACGCATCGGACAGAAAAACACACTGTTTGTATCTGGCGAGATAACCGGATTTACTCCTTCTGGACGCTCAAAATTGAGCCATGCCCATGACTTCTGGCTATTTGGCACATGTTGTGCGAAGAGTGGCATCGACATAACTGTCATCACAGCCACCAAGATAAATTTAGATAAGTTGTTCATTTTTTGGCTTGTTATTAAATATTTCTGTTTGCAAAGATAGCAAAACTTCCTCGTATAATTAAAAATATTGATTTTTAAAATGTCAAAAACGAACCAATAATCATTTTTCTGCGGTTTTTCCGATGGTATTTATGGGGTATTTCTGCAAAATATAGATTTTCGCATATTGTGATGGCATATGGGCACAAAAAAAGTGGAGCTCGGTTATGGCTCGCTCGCCGCCGGCTCCACAAAGCTTATGGAAACATTTGGGAATGTCTGAATTTATTGTTGGTCAGCAAAACATCATAATTTGCCGAAACCAATTATTGGATGCAAATATACTAAAAAGGTTTAGTACAAAAAATGCATTTAACATATTTTTTGCATTTTCACAACATTTTGACCACTATTTCAGATATTCTGAAAAGTCTGTGAGTCGCATATCGCCCTTCTCAAGGAATGTGTCGTGGAAGGCAAGTGCTGCACGCATATGTTGTGGCTCATGACCAATAGGAGCAATATGCTTCAGGTAATCGCGAAGCAATGGCTTATAGTCTGGGTGAGCACAATTCTCAATAACTTCCTGAGCACGGCGAACTGGACCCTTACCACGAAGGTCGGCAACTCCCTGCTCTGTGATGATGATATCTACATCATGCTCTGTTGAGTCAACATGGCAGCACATTGGAACAATTGCAGAAATCTTTCCACCCTTCGCTGTTGATGGTGTGTAGAAGATTGAAATCGAACCATTACGCTCGTAGTCGCACGAACCACCAATACCATTCATCAATGCAGAACCGCACACATGACTTGAGTTCTCATGTCCGTAGAGGTCGCATTCAAGGGCTGTGTTCATGGCGATGACACCAAAGCGGCGAATCAACTCAGGAGCATTTGCCAACTCCGAAGGACGGAGTGTCAGATGCTTTGAGAAGAAGTCCATATTCTCGTACACATGCTGGATGCACTCGTTTGTACAAGTCATTGCAGCACACGAAGCCTGCGAGATAAGTCCTTCCTCAATGAGGTTTACTACAGCATCTTGAACAACCTCAGAGAATACCTCCAACTGTGGAAGTTGGCCTCTGCACTGACCGATTGCCTTGAAGATGGCGTTACCAGTTGTACCCACACCACTCTGGATTGGGAACATAGTCGATGGGATATGGCCCTTCTTCATGTCTGAGATGAAGAAGTCAACCACACGCTGACCGATTATTGTCAAAGCCTCATCAGGATCCTTGAAACCACGAGCCTCCTCTGGAGTATTTGTCTCAACAACGGCAACAATCTTCTTTGGATCGATTGACACATAGTTTGTACCAATACGATCGCCCACATGAAGCATTGGGATTGGCTGACGGTTTGGATATTCCTGACACTCATAGACATCGTGAAGGAACTTCGATTTTGGCGAATGGAACGAGTTCAACTCAATGAAGATGCGCTTTGCCAGACGAACGATAGTTGGTACAATACCTCCTGCTGTTGTAAGGTAAGCCTTACACTCGTTCTCGCCTTCCTCAATCTCACTACACTCGATGATAGCCCAGTCAATCTCGCCATAGTAGCCACGGCGCAGACGCTCAGCCACATGACCGAGGTGCATATCCTCATAGTCAATCTCGCCAAGATTGGTGTGAATACGGAAGTCCTTGTTTGTTGAGAAAGGTCCACGGAACTTGATAGCCTGAGCCACGGCCATATCGCCTTCAAGGCTCTGGCAACCAGAGGCACCCGAGATAATACCAATCTTATATGGTTCGCCCTGAGCGTGCAGAATCTCTGCACGCTTCTTCACCTCACGGATGATATCCTTTGGAATACCGTTAGGAGTAAAACCACTGAATGCTACGGTAGCATCATTGTCAATCAATTGTGCAGCCTCCGCTGCGGTCATTCTTTTATACATAGCCTAACCAAGCCTTCCCAAAGGGAAGGATGTTTTAATGTACATCCTGACCATAGGGACTTTTTACCCTTGTCAAAATGTAGATGTTTTAATGTAGATTTAAATTGTATTTATTGTACTATCCAGCATCCCTCCCTTTGGGAGGGCCTGGGTGGGCTTCTACTTTACTTCCCAGGTATCGTTTGTCTCAAGGAGTTCGGCGAAGTTATGATACTTCTTTGCTGCCTTTACTTCCTCAATCTGAGCAGTTACACAATCATCGTATGTTGGTGCGTCTACATCGCGGATAACACCGAGTGCCACTGGGAATCCATCACCATTGCCCATGAGAGCAAGCTTTGTCTGGAGGGTGTTGTCCTCGCAGTGTGCATCGTGAACGAGTACATCGTCAATAGTATAGCCGTCCTTGCCGATTTCAACAACCTTAAGTGCGAAACCATCCTGAACAAGACCAAACTCCTGATTCTCACCGAACACGAGTTTCTCGCCATGCTTCACATAGATAGCGTTCTTTGCACGACCAGCCTTGTCATACACATCCTTGTGTGTACCATCGTTGAAGATGACACAGTTCTGCAAAACCTCTGTTACAGAAGAACCCTTGTGAGCGTTTGCTGCCTTCAACACCTCTACTGTGTGGGCACCGTCGGTTGCCACTGTACGAGCGAAGAAATGACCGCGAGCACCGAAGCAGAGTTCTGCTGGACGGAAAGGGTCTTCCACTGTTCCGTAAGGTGATGACTTGCTGACGAAGCCACGAGGAGATGTTGGTGAATACTGACCCTTTGTCAAACCGTAGATACGGTTGTTCAAGAGAATCATATTGAGGTTAATGTTACGACGGTTTGCGTGAATGAAGTGATTACCACCAATTGCAAGACCATCACCATCGCCCGAAACCTGCCATACGGTCAAGTCTGGGTTTGCTACCTTTGCACCTGTAGCGATTGCTGCTGCACGACCGTGAATAGTGTTCATGCCGTAAGTAGCCATATAGTGTGGCAGACGCGATGAACAACCGATACCCGAGATAACGGCTACATTCCATGGGTCAACACCAATCTCGGCCATTGCCTTATGCAATGAAGCAAGGAAGAAGTGGTCGCCACAACCAGGACACCATCTTGGCTGTCCTTTCTTAAAATCTGAAGCTGTATATGCCATAATGTATGTCCTTTCTTATTTGTTAATGATTTCTGTGAATGCCTCAACGAGTTCGTTTACCTTGAATGGCTGACCCTTCACCTCATTGTACTGATAAGGAACGAATCCGTCAACCTTCATGCGGAGCCAACCTGCCAACTGACCGCAGTTCTGCTCTGCAACAACAACCTTCTTGTAGTTGCCAAGTACCTCTGCTGTGTTCTTTGGCAGTGGGTTGATGTAGCGGAAGTGTGTCATTGCCACCTTCTTGCCCTGAGCACGGAGTTCGTCCATTGCTGCATGCAAGTGACCGTATGTACCACCGAAACCAACGATGAGGAGTTCTGCATCGTCCTTGTCACCAAGTACTTCAAGGTTTGGTACTTCAATCTTCTCAATCTTCTCTGCACGCAGACGAGTCATGAGGTCGTGGTTCTCTGGGTTTGTCGAGATGGCACCTGTCTTGTTGTCCTTCTCAAGACCACCGAGGATATGCTCGAAGCCCTGACGACCAGGAACAGCCCAATAGCGAGTGCCATTCTCGGCACGCATATAAGGTGTCCACTCGCCCTTCATCTCTTCTGGAACATATGGTGGGTTGATTGCTGGATATTCTGCAAGGTTAGGCAACTTGAACGCACCTGAACCGTTTGCTACGTAAGCATCTGTGAGGAGTACAACAGGAGTCATGTGTTCGAGTGCCACCTTTGATGCCTCGTAGGCAGCATCGAAACAGTCAGTTGGGCTGATAGCAGCCATCACTGGCATTGGCGATTCACCATTACGGCCGAAGAGTGCCTGAAGGAGGTCTGTCTGCTCCGACTTTGTAGGAAGACCTGTTGCAGGACCACCACGCTGTACATCGAGCACTACCAATGGCAACTCCATGATAACGGCAAGGTTCATTGCCTCCGACTTCAGACAGATACCAGGACCTGAAGTAGAAGTTACTGCCAATGCACCAGCAAATGCAGCACCTACAGAAGAAGCACAACCGGCAATCTCGTCCTCGCACTGAACTGTTGTAACGCCCAATGACTTGTGCTTTGACAACTCGTGGAGCACGTCTGTTGCAGGGGTGATAGGATAAGAACCGAGGTAGAGTTTCAGTCCTGCCTTCTCAGCAGCAGCGATGAAACCGTAGGCAGTAGCCTTGTTACCAGTGATATCCATATAACGGCCAGGAGTCTTCACCTTTGTCTCAATGCGGCGAACATTTGTTGCCGATGAGTGGGTGTTGTGTCCGTAGTCGTAACCTGCCTGAATAACCTTGATGTTTGCCTCAGCAATGGCAGGCTTCTTTGCGAATTTCTCCTTGAGGAAGTTTGCCACAAGGTTGAGGTCGCGGTCGAACAACCAGCATACAAGGCCGAGGGCGAACATATTACGGCACTTCAGCATTGCCTTGTTCTCCATACCCGAATCAGCAAGGGCATCCTTCACCATCTGAGTGATAGGACAAGCAATGACGCGATCTGGGTCGATGTTCATCTCACCGAGGTAGTCCTCTGTCTGGAACTGTGCCTTCTCAAGGTCGCGTGCTCCGAAAGAGTCAGTGTCGATGATGATTGTAGCACCTGGCTTCGCAAATCTGTACTGAGTCTTGAGGGCTGCAGCATTCATTGCCACAAGAACATCACACTGATCGCCAGGAGTATAAACCTGACCGGCACCAATGTGAACCTGGAAACCTGACACACCTGTGAGCGAGCCTTGTGGGGCGCGGATGTCAGCAGGATAGTCTGGGAATGTACTGATTGAGTTACCAACGGTTGCCGAAACCGTAGAGAAGATGTTTCCAGCCAACTGCATACCATCGCCGGAGTCACCTGAGAAGCGAACGACCACCTGGTCAAGTTCCTTCACTTCTAATTCTTCTGCCATAATTTGAAATATTTCTTTTTACCTGTATTATTCTCTTAGAGAGAAAATGCTTATTTTTGCATTTCCTCCACAAAATTACTACTTTTCCCAAAAAGAAAAAAACATTTACCAAAAAAATATCACGAAATTTATGAATTTTATGCATTTCATAAGTTTTTTACCCCTATTTTTGGACTTTTTGTAAGCGAAACGAATAACTTTTCAATAAAAATACGCACTCTAACTTACTATTTGTCAAAATCGCATTGTCGAAAAATAAGCGAAAAATCTACCATTTGTGAAGTGCCCCCAAAATGTTGGAC
>DCIM01000027.1:0-4636 GCA_002316005.1 Prevotellaceae bacterium UBA1726
CATTGTCACGGCTGAATACCGGTGTCAGCATTTCACTAAGTTCTTGATAGCCAATCTCCTTCGTGTTGCCGAGGATGAATGGCGTTCTTTGTGGTTCCTCTGAAATAAGTTCAGGGAGTTCAATGTTGTTATTGTTTTCCATTTTTTTTGTAAATATTTATGGAGTTAAACGAAAAAAGCCCAAGTACAGTAGCCAGTCTCTTCGACAGGCGTTGCACTCAGGCTTGGTAATATGTTGTGGGACCGTGATTATACTGGGTCCTCAGAATTGTCGTTAATACTAGGGTTCTCTTCTTCAGGTACTTCCGTGTCGTTGTCGTCTTCGGTACTGAGGGCATAGATGATAAAGCCCATGATTGTGAAAATTACCGTACCGATAATATAAGAATAAAATTTGTTCATTTTGTTAATTATTTTGTTTGTTAATATAGTTTCATATATAAGGCATTGGGACTTTTTGGGACGGTCGAAAAAAAAAGAGAACCAACCAGCATAAAACCGCCAGTTGGTTGCTCTACCATTCCCCATACCCTCTCCAGGTCGCAACTCAAGTGCAGTTAGGTTTGGTGTATAGGAAATGGTCTTCGGGAATGACACTATTGAACAAGCTCTTCGCCGTTCGGTCATTCTCGGTTGGAGACTATTCCTCTGAAGGCATGATACGGCTTAATGTCTGTACCGTTCAAGTTGCTTAGATTTGTGTGGAATAACTCCTTATTTATAAGGAGTTAAGCCGTTTTTAGGAGGTGTGTATTTTAATTTTCTCTTTCTCTTTTGTCCATCCATAGTTCTCATTTTCCTATCTTTGTAGCAGAACAAACAAAGAACGCTATGAAAGAAATCAATCTAAACGAAGAAAACTGGAAAGAAACACTCAAGCAGGCTGAGGGTGATATCAAGGTTATCGGCAAACTCACATTGAAGGCTGAAGAACAGATCGCATGGTACACAGAAGATCATCCAGACATTATCGTTGACCTTACAGAAATGGAGAACTTTACAGACGAAGAAGAATGGGCTGTGTGCTTGGGGTACGGTCATTCTGGCAGTGTATATGGAGCATCTGGAGTGAAAGAGGTTGAGACATCACTTAGGCTCTTTGAGGAGATGTGGGTTGATACGGTGCTGTTGCCAGAGTTCGTAGTTCGTCGCCACATGAACCGACTTTGCGACAATGGGGCAGTTAAAAAGGTAGTAGTGTCAGATTCAAGCCAGTTGTTCTCTATGAAGGACGGCGATGTCTGGAACAAAAAGGGAACAAAGTTAGTTAGGAAGAATAATTAGTGTTGTGGTCATATTGGTCAAGGGTGTGGGCTCTTTATTGGGCTTGCACCCTTGTTTTTGTATAAATTCTGTTAAAAATCAGGTTTTCACATATTCTAAATACTGACAAATTCCTATTTTTTATGAAATAAATACTATATTTGCTATTGAATACGATTGCCGCTATTAACTGATGACCAAAATTTACATAATGTCGGTTGTATCCATGTTGTAGAGGCATTATAATTCAATGAAAACTATCAAAAGGTATGGCAGATAGACCAGCACGTGAGATAAGAATCAAGACGATTGATACGCTCCTGAAGGATAAGAATCGCAACTACACTTTCAATGACATTCTCGAGATATAAGACCATATTGGGGGCAAAGTACGCTATATGTAATGGAGTGCCTCTTGTTGATGATAGTGGGTTAATGCAATTGGCGTTTGAGGATGGTATCGGGAATGCCATTACCGTTTCATGCCAGATGAACGGCGAAACAAGTTTTACTATCAAATCCGTATATAAGACTCTTCCATGAAAAAGATAAAGCACATTAAGACAAAAACATTCTTTGCGAGTCATCCTCTGTATGATACAATGAGCAAATTATGTAATCCTTCTGGTGAGGACTGTGGTGCTTTTCATATTTATAATGACATCATCTTCAACATGGATTCTGTCTGCGACCAGTATTATGATGAAAATGGCCAACTGACGGAAACTGTTTATGTCAGAGGATTGAATCAACAAGAGGAGTATTGGACTGTTCATAAGACAAAGTACAAAGACGGGAAGCCGATATCAGAATCAGAGGATTTTCAGTCAGAGCGTATTGAAGATGAACATGGCAACACCATTGAATACAAGACTTTTGACGAGAATGGTGCAATAGTAACACGCCAAAAGTACAAACTATCGTATAATGAGCAAGGACTTATTCAAAAGAGGGAGCATCTTTTGGGTTTTAGAAAAGGAAGATATTCTATTTACGAATATAACGACAGAAGACTACTCTCTGTGTCCTACGATTACCTTAAAGACGGTTCGTTATCTTGGAAATTCATTAATTTCTACGATGAGCAAGGCCAGTTGATACGTAGGGAAGAGGAATTCTATGGCGATGATTTCGAAGGTATGCAAGACACGCCTAAGTACACACTTATTTCTGTCTTTACACGTGAATACGATGAGGAAGGCCATTGCATATTGGAGTACTTGAAATGTGAAGATGGATTACAACCTGATGAGCTGACGGTAAATGAAATAGAATACGCCGAATAATTTTGTTTTTTGAGGGGATATTGAAGAAAATAACTGAATTGTTTGTTGTTTGAGGAAAAAAAACTAAATTTGTAGTCATGAAGTTAACAGATTCTACTTCCCAGAGAATGTAGGGGACAAATATATATACGAGTAAAACAAGGATATGCAGAAGATTATTTTAGAAGACTTTTCTTACTCAGATATAATTGAGATCATCAATAAAGATAAAGCTTTTATCCAGCATCAGTTAGTTGACCTTGAAGCCTCCTATAGGAAGATTGTGGCGGAAAGGAAACCGACAGATGCACACCACTTTGCCCCTAAACATATCGTTAGCAACAGAGGACTGAATTACGTCATTACCTTCTTCTTTTGGAGCAAGGAGGACTTTAGATCCAATGGTTTTACTTATACAATATATGCATACCAACTTAAAAAGGATGGTTTCTATGCTTTCTTTTATGTTTCGGATCATGATACCAGTAAAGACTGTTGGATGGTATATACTCCACATTTCTTTAACAGGTATCGAGAACGTTTCCTAAAAGACATGTCTATGGAGAAGAGTGAAGTAATGAACCAGTTCTTCCTACGCAACTACAGGACCATGAACTATGACCAAGACAACCCCGACTATCCTAATGGAACAATGAGCCTTTCGCAAGATGGCATAGGCTTGGGAGTTCGCAACGAAGACACATACGCAGAGATAAAAACCTTCATTAGTCTTGAAATGCTTAAAGGAGATCAGGTGGGAATGTCAGAAAAAACAAGAAAAAAGCTTCATCAGATAGAGGAGGATGTAAAGAAATGTGGGTTTTACTCTCACTTATTCAACCTATAGTGGTTTTTAAGTAACAACAAACAATGACAGAACTTTATCAAAGGCAAAACAAAATGCGGATATTTATTCTTAAAGTAATGTGCTATGATAGGCAAGGTTGCTGTATTATGTAGTATAAGTAATGAGAATATTAAGATAATATGAATAACAAAAGAGAAGAAATAACATCTGATTCAATTATGGATAAATACATGGACAATATTAACCATCTTTCTTCTGAAGGATTGCGTAGTTTGGAACGAGTTGAGCTTCTGCATCAGGCTGAAATGGGAAAGATTCACATTATTGAAAAGTTTGTTGAAAAATGTTTTTGTGAATTTGATTACAACTTATTTTGTATAGAGGCCAAGCACAATCATAAAAAATGGGCCGAACTACTATGCTTTATGTTGGATCAATGTGAAAAATCAAATGGTCCAATAAAAAAATTGGCTATGTACTTTCACCAAGAACGCCTTCTCTTTCATACAAAACAAGGTAGTTTCATAAACTTATTTGACGAGGTTGAGAAAACAATACCAGCATCAACCGTCAATAAAGCAGCAACACGAAATGACAGACTAGAGTTTGTCCGAATGGCTTTAGCTATTCAATATGTACATGCAAAGGTAAGAACCGATATTTCTCAACCTGACACATTTACCGAAGTATTCTCTACGGCCTCAGGCAACATTACAACAAGTGAAAGCGGGAACTCGGACTACGAAGTTCCATACCTTTTTAACATACCTCCACAGGAAGATAATTATACTTTCTGTAAAGCAATGTCCAACCATTGCTATCCCAACGATTGGATTGTTCTCTACCGTATCTTTTTTGAAGGACAACCAACAGTTGAAAAAAAAATCACGTGGACTGCAAAAGATAATCTGTTTGTGGCTTACCTTAGATATGCTTATATGGAAAACAGCAGTCGTCTACCAGATCACATAGATGAAATCATTAAGAAATACTTTGTAAATAAAGAAGGAAAAGAATTTGGAGTTATAAAGAATATCCATCCCGACAAGATTGAAGGTAAATCAAATACCTTACAATGGGAAGTCTTATTAAATTCCATTAAGGCGGAATTAAAAAACACAATAGAATTTGAGCAAAAAACAGAGCATACCTAAAATGTTTCAGCAATGTTTCAGCAAATAAAAAAAGAATCCTCGTAAAGTACAGTATTTACTATACGATACGAGGATATCTTGTACCCAGAGCCGGGGTCGAACCGGCACGGGTTACCCCACTGGTGTTTGAGACCAGCGCGTCTACC
>DCIM01000027.1:4654-63850 GCA_002316005.1 Prevotellaceae bacterium UBA1726
CATCTGGGCCTATGCAAAAACATGCGTCGCAAAGGTGCTTCGCGCGAATTGCGAGTGCAAAGGTAGTGATTTTTAGCGAAATCGGCAAACTTTTAGCGATATTTTTTACTTTACGGTGATTTTTCGGACCATCATTGCGCCATTCTTGAGAATAATGCGGGCAATGTAGGTGCCTTGAGTGAGTGCATAGCCAATGCGGCGACCTTCAAGGTCGTAGTAGGCTACAGAGGCAATATCATTGCTGAGGTTGCTTCCGTCTGTCTGCTCAAGAGATGGGTCAACGAATATCTCGTCAATACCATCAGCAATAGCCTGACTGGCAGTCTTCTCAAGGAGCTCGTAGCAAAGTGCTGGATCAGGAGTCATGTAGTAGTTGTCGAGGAACTGATACCATGAGGTGTTACCCGAAGAGAGGGATGTCTTCATGGTACAATCATCGGTGACTCCAATGTAACGACCATCGCCTTTGATATAAAGACCGCGTGCAGAAAGTGCTATGGTGAGTTTCTGTGGCTTTGTACTGAGATATGCCCCATCGGCATTGGCACAGAGATACTTGTCCTCGGCAATGTTGTAGATGCAATAGTAAGTCTCATCATCATGACGGATGATAACCCAGTTGTTGCGATTGTCGGTTACATCCACCTCATCAGCAGGTATTGCCTCCACCTTTCCGTCGCGAGCCACCACAACGCCATTGTTGTTACGAAGTTGGTAGTTGCGGAAAGTGCAGATATTTGCCACCTTATTGACATTACCATATTTGAGCGGCATGCATTTCTTTCCCACATTAATCATCTTTCGGCGGAGACTTGACGCCTCGGTTGCCTCATCGTCGTAGAGAGCCTTCACTTCCGCCATATCATCGGCAGCATAGCCTCCGAAACGGTTGATTTTGGTAATATACTCACCCACCACAGCACGCACTGGTTCAAGGTCGGTAACAGAAGACAGTTCGTCTTTCACCTTTGTATAGCCGTCATTGATAAGAGCTTTGTCGAGAGTGGCAAGAAGCGAATCAAGATTGATGCTCTCAACAACGGAATGGTCATCAACAAGCGGCAACACATTTGTTGAATCCTTTGGCTGACCATAGCCACCAGACTGCATGTAGTAGGCACGAGGGAAGTCGGACGCAAGACCATGACCATAGTCCTTACGCACCTGGCGGGAAGTAATCTCGCCCGAGTTGACGAAGTCCTGATAGGTGGTCTGCGAGAAAGAAGCCTTGTTGACAAAGTACCATTTACCACTACCCACCGAGCGTTGATAGTTGTTGCGATAGTAGGCACGGCGGAAGAGTTCACCACCAGTATCGGCCCAGTTTTCAATGAACGAATACCAACTGTTCCAATAGTGAGCCTCGCCCGAATGACGGATGGTAGCAATGTAATGCCACTCTGGGTCATCAGTGGTCTTATACCATGTGGAAAGCAGCGAGTTTGGATATTTTACAATGGAATCGTTGCCCTCGTGGTCTTTCAAGATTACATCAGTCTCCTCAGGACGAGCACAAGTGAGGAACTGCACCCACTGACCAGGATTCCACTTGGCGTTGGTAATCATTGCCTGACAACCAGTACCCTCGTTGCCGAAATGATTAATCTTTACGCCTGTACCATAATCCAAAGCGCCCGCACGAAGATATTCAGGGAGGTTTGGCGTGATGTCTGTATCGCCATTATCCCAGATAGAGAACAGCACTTGGTGAGTGTAGGCAGAACGGATAGTGTCGGTGTAAAGTCCGTCCTCGTTCAGTACAGTCTTACCCGCCATCTGCATACCCATATATCCGCCAGTGATACCAAGAGTCATGAGATAGGTGTTGATTGCGGCCCACTGCTCAGGCATGAGACACTCCTGATAACACCATTCATAGGACTCATTCTGAGGAGCCCCTTCGGCAGTGGAATGCCCAAACCACAGATGAGTGGCAGGTGTAGGGAATCCGCGAAGATGAGCATCGCATACAGGATTATTACCCGAGCGCTCGAAGTCGAGTTCCTGGAGTTTGGTAATGCGCTGATGTCCTTCTGGAGCCTGAATCTCCACACGATACCATGTATCCTTTGGGAAAGCCATCTCAGGGATTATCTCAATGTCGGCAACTTCGTTCTTGCTGCACGCCATTACGGCAGAACGGTCGAGAAGGACCTCGAATGTCTCGCAGTTGACAACACGCACATTGAGAGTCACATCGCCCGTGATGGCAGGGGTTATTTTAGCAGAACCCGAGACATTAGCCTTAGGAATACGAAGACAATAGACGAGGGTTATACGATCGTCAGTTTCGAATGTTGTGTAGGATTCGGTTTTGCGATAGCCGGCATAAGCACCATTAAGTTCACGATAATGGCAATTGCCATAAATAACATCGGTGGCGAGTGCATCAATAGCAAAACATGATACAACGACCAAAAGCAGCAATAGTTTCTTAATGATATTCATAAGAGAGTGGTTTTTAGTTATGCCACAAAAGTAATACATTTTCGCGAAACGACAAAAAAGAAAAAGAAAAAGATGTGAAAAAGTTTGGTGAAGAGGAATATTATGGTTAATTTAGTGGCGCTAATAACCTATCTAACAAAAAACGAAGGAATGAATAAACTTAATAACCTATATTGTCTTATCCTTGCAGGCGGAAAAGGTCGTCGTCTATGGCCTGAAAGCCGCACAGAGATGCCTAAGCAGTTTCTGGATATTTTCGGTACTGGAAGAACGCAACTCCAACAGACATGGGACCGCTTCAGGAAATTCCTTCCTGCAAGTCATATTTTGATTAGCACGAGTGCAAGTTACAGGCATATCGTGAAGGAACAGATTCCGAATATCCACGACTCGAACATTCTTGCCGAACCACTATGGCGCAACACCGCCCCAAGTATTGCATGGGGTGCTCACCGCATCTACACCTATAACCGCGATGCTGCAATAATCATTGCACCATCCGACCAGCAAATCATCAACGAGGACAAGTTTGAAGAGGATGTGGAGAAGGGCTATAACTTCGTAGTGGAACAGAATTCGATGCTTGTATTGGGTGTCAAGCCTACCCGACCAGAACCGGGTTACGGATACATACAGATGGACGAGGAGAAATGTGATAATATATATAATGTGCGTTCGTTCACGGAGAAACCTGAGCGCGAGTTTGCTAAGATGTTCCTCGAAAGCGGAGAGTTCCTTTGGAATACAGGTCTTGTGATGACAAAGGCAGACTATCTGCTCAACAACTTGCGCGAACTGTTGCCACCTGTGCTTCGCAACCTTGATGCACGAGCAGCAGATTTCACCATTGAAGACGAAAACAAATATGTGGAAGAGCGATTCCCATCATATCCGAATGTATCGTTTGAGCAGGGAATACTCGAAAAATCGTCGGAAACAACAGTGATGCATTGTAACTTCGGATGGGCCGACCTCGGCACATGGCACAGCATCTACGAGGTGGAGCATAAGTCGAATGGCGACAATGTGGTGCTTAATTCAGATGTTATCCTTGACAACAGCCACGACAACATCATAAAGATTCCAAAAGGCCATCTTGCCGTGATAAACGGATTGGATGGATATATTGTGGTGGAGAAGGATGATATTCTGCTCATTTGTCCACGCGAGGATTCCTCTGCGCTGATAAGGAAATACTCAGCAGAAGTGGAGATGAAGACCCCATAAATATCTCTAAAGCGACTTTGAGAAGAAGAAACAAAAAAGGCATCCCGATTGAGGATGCCTTTTGTATTGATGGGACCATAACTTAGAGGGTCTGGAACTCTGCGTAGATTTTGTCAGCGATTGCCTTCATCTCCTCTGCAGGGAGCTGAAGCTTAGGATTGGCAAAGTTCATGTCCTTCTCACTCTGCATAGGAATGAGATGGATGTGAGCATGAGGTACCTCAAGACCGAGGACTGCCTCACCGACCTTAACGCAAGGGAATGCTGCCTTGATGGCAATAGCCACCTTCTTGGCAAACTTCTGGAACTCTGCAATTTCATCATCCTCCATATCGAAGATGTAATCAACCTCGCGACGAGGAATGACGAGAGTGTGGCCCTTTACCATAGGATTGATGTCGAGGAAAGCATAGAACTGCTCGCTCTCGGCACACTTGTAACTTGGAATCTCGCCTGCTGCAATCTTACTGAAGATACCCATAACGCAATCTGTTTTTAGTCAATTGAAATATTGTCGATACGAAGACGGATAGAAGTGCCGTTTGGCAACTGGATATCAGCCTCTTCGTTCACCTTCTTGTTGAGAAGGCCCTGAGCAATAGGAGTGTTGATTGAAATCTTACCCTCACGGAGATTAGCCTCCCCATCGCTTACGATAGTGTAAACCATCTTCATGTTATTTACGAGGTTTGTCATTTCAACCTTCGAAAGAATCTGCACTGAATCGTTGCTCAGACGCGAGGTATCGATAATCTTTGCAGTAGCAACCTGCTCCTGCATCTTACGGATCTTATCCTCGAGATGTGCCTGTGCTTCCTTAGCAGCATCATATTCGCTGTTCTCACTAAGATCGCCCTTATCGCGAGCCTCGGCAATAGCAGCCGATGCCTTAGGACGCTCAATTGCCTCCAGACGGTGGAGTTCCTCTACGAGCTTGTCGTAGCCTTCTTGTGACATGTAACCCATATCTTTTTTGATTTTAGTTATCTTACATAAATTATGCGGAAGAGCAATACCCCACCGCACTACATACTTTCTAAAAGTGACAAAAAAAGAAGAATTCCGGTTTTTATGCCAGAACTCCAATTCCTATTGTCTCTTAAAACAACACTTTCGTTATTGCGGTGCAAAATTAAGGAAAAACTTTGATATTTCAAAACTTATTAGGCAAAAAATAAAAAAATACTGAATTTTTGGCAATAAAAGGCGAATATTTCGTAACTTTGCAGTAGGAAATGACAATAAAATAAGTTATGGTAAAAGAGATAACTCCAGGAATAAAGTATATCGGTGTTGACGACCTTGACATCGATTTGTTTGAAAGTCAGTATGTTGTGCCTAACGGTATGGCATACAACTCATATGTAATCCTCGACGAGAAGATTGCCATCATGGATACTGCCGACCAGCGCAAGGGCGAGGAATGGAAAGCCAACCTCAAGGAAGCACTTGCAGGCAGAACTCCCGACTACCTTGTTGTTCAGCACATGGAACCTGACCACAGCGCCCTCATCAAGGACATGGTTGACGCTTATCCAGAGATTACCATTGTTTGTTCAGAGAAAGCTGTGAAGATGCTCGGTAATTTCTTCGATGGTGTTGACTTCAGCAAGAATGTGAAGACAGTAGGCGAAGGCGAAGAACTGAACCTCGGTGAGCACACACTGAAGTTCTTCGGTGCAATGATGGTTCACTGGCCAGAGGTTATCGTGACCTACGAAATGAAAGACAAGGTGTTGTTCTCTGCTGATGGTTTCGGTAAGTTTGGTGCCTTGAGCGCTGATGAAGACTGGGCTTGCGAGGCACGCCGCTACTACTTCAACATCTGTGGTAAATATGGTCCTCAGGTACAGCGTCTGTTGGCAAAGGCAGCAACACTTGACATTCAGACAATATGCCCACTCCACGGTCCTATCCTTACTGAGAACCTCGGCTATTATATCGGTCTCTATGACACATGGAGCAAATATGATGTTGAGACAGAAGGAGTGCTTGTGGCTTATGCTTCAATCCACGGAGGCACAAAGGCTGTGGCAGAATATGTGGCAGAACAGTTGAAGGCGAAGGGTGCTGGCAAGGTGGCTATCACCGACCTCTGTCGCGACGATATGGCAGAAGCCATTGAGGACGCATTCCGAATGGGCAACTGCGTATTGGCAGCAGCATCGTACGATGCAAATGTGTTCCCTCCAATGTACGACTTCCTCCACCACCTTCAGTTGAAGAGCTGGCAGAATCGTCGTGTAGCAATTATTGAGAACGGTTCGTGGGCACCAAGTGCTGCACGCGTGATGAAGAAGATGCTTGAGGAAATGAAGGGTATTGAAGTGCTTGACCCACAGGTGACAATCTGGAGCCGAATGAAGGAGCACGATAAGGATGCACTCAACGAACTCGTTGATGCTATCATCCAGAAGTAATCATACACCTTATTATAATAATAAAGAACAGCCCCTCCCGAGTATGGAAGGGGCTGTTCTGTTATTACAGGTTATTTAGAAGAAGATGTGAACAAGTCCGTAGCCTACCAGTGTTGAAACTGTAACGCAGATAAGTCCCGGCATCATGAATGAGTGATTGAGCAGGTACTTACCAATGACAGTCGTACCAGAGCGGTCGAAGTTCACAGTGGCAATATCCGATGGATAGTTAGGAATGAAGAAGTAACCATATACAGAAGGCAGAACTCCAAGGAGGATGACACCATCAATACCAAGTTTGTAAGCCAATGGAAGCATTGCAACAACCACAGCACCCTGAGAGTTGATGAGTACAGACACTGCGAAGAACGCAAATGCTATGGTCCAAGGATACTGAGAAACGATGCCCTCAAGACCAGACTGCATCTCTGTCATATAGTTTGAGAAATATGTGTCAGCAAGCCAAGCGATACCGTAGATAGCTACAACAGCAACCATACCTGACTGCCATACAGCACCCGAAACGGCCTTCTTTGGCTTTGCCTTGCAGAAGATGATCATAAGAGCAGCAGCCGAAATCATCACAATCTGGATGACAAGGTTCATTGCCATATGCTTAGGCACTTTCTCTGTGACACCGGCAACAACGACACCAGCCTTAACCAGTTCCTTGGTTGTCACTGTCAGCATCTGTGATCCTGTCATCTCAATACTGCTAGGACCACCCTTAACAGCCTGAACGGTATCCCATGCAGGAAGGATGTTATGACCACACATCTGGAAAACAGAGAACATTACGATGATGCCCAAAGCTCCGAGGAAGGTGTAAACAGCCCACTTTGCATGCTTATCGATTTTCTTATCAAGAGTAGTAGCATTGCTACCATAGATATACTTATACTGCTCAGGATCGGCGATACGCTGCTGGAAACCAGGGTCCTTGTCAAGGTCAAGACCACGCTTGTAAGAAGCAGCGGCAGCAGCCATCAAACCACAGATACATGCAGGGATGGTGACGCAGATGACCTGAAGGTTTGTTATCTGGAAACCGTTGGCAGCAGAGATAGATGTGAATGCCACAACGGCAGCAGCAATAGGCGAACAAGTGATACCAACCTGAGAAGCAATACTTGCCACACCGCAAGGACGCTCAGGACGAATACCTTTCTTCAAAGCAATGTCGCAGATGATAGGCATGAGAGTGTAGACAACATGACCTGTACCAACAAGCACTGTGAGGAAGAATGTACACAGAGGTGCAAGGAAGGTAATGTGGTCAGGATGTTTACGAAGAAGTTTCTCTGCAATCTGAATCATCCAATCCATTCCGCCAGAAGCCTGAAGCATACCAGCACAAGTAACGGCAGCAATGATGATGTAGATTACATCGGTAGGAGGAGTACCCGGTTTCAGAGAGAAACCAAACACAAGAATGGCAAGGCCAATACCAGAAATGGCACCAAGTGCCAGACTACCATAGCGTGAGCCCACATAGAGAGCCAACAATACTACGAGCAGTTGGATAATCATTAGAAGCATAATGTAGTTTTATTTTTAGGTTTTTAATATTATCGTAATAGACAACATAAATAGTTGCGATAGGCAAAAGTAATCAAAATATCTGAAATGCTACTAAGAATTTCCTAAAAAATGATACGAAATTCATTTTTTGGCACGAATTTGGCATTTATATTATTGAAAAGTCGTAACTTAGCACACAGATAAAGTGTCTATAGTATGACATTCAATAGAAAAAGAACAAAAACAAATAGTAAATTAGAATTATGAACCAAGACGAATTCAACAGAATGGTAGACGCTGCAGAAAGAACCCGTACGGTTGCTTTCCCTGCTCTTATGCGTAAGGTCTACACATGGATGGCACTTGCTTTGGCCATCACTGGTATCACCGCTTATGGTGTTGCAACAAGCCCTAATCTGCTGGCAATGATTTTCGGCAGTAAGATGGTATTCTTCGGCCTCATCATTGCCGAACTGGCATTGGTAATCATCCTTTCTGCCAGATTGAGCAAACTGTCACTGACAACTGCCACAATGCTCTTCATATTGTATTCGGTAATCAACGGAGCAACAATGGCAAGTATCTTCGTTGTCTACACAATGTCGTCAATAGCAAAGACATTCTTCATCTGTGCCGCTACATTCGGTGTGATGGCTGTCTATGGCTACACAACAAAGCGCGACTTGAGTAGCATGGGCAAGTTGCTGTTCATGGCACTCATCGGTCTAATCATTGCCACTGTGGTTAATCTCTTTGTCAAGAGTACCGGCTTTGACTTGATTGTCAGCTACATTGGTGTGCTAATCTTTGTTGGGCTCACAGCATGGGACACTCAGAAGATTAAGATTATGCTTGCAGATGCCGAATATATGGACGAAGGCGCACAGAAGATTGCTCTTATCGGCGCTCTCTCGCTCTATCTCGACTTTGTGAATATGTTCCTCTATCTGCTGAGAATTTTCGGAAGCAGAGATTAAGGTCAAAAGTTTAAACAAATAAGCCAGGCACTTCGCGGTGTCTGGCTTTTTTATTTCTTATTCCTCCTCTTTCGGTGCAGGCTTCACTACGAAAATTGATGCCTCGTACAAGAGATAGAGTGGTACGAAGACAAGCATCAATGTGAATGGGTCGCCTGAAGGGGTGATGAATGCCGAGAGAACAAGTAGGATTACTACTGCATGACGCTTGTAGTCCTTGAGGAATGACTTATGCAACAAACCGAGGTTGCTCAACAGCCAAGCTACGAGAGGCATCTCGAAGACAATGCCCATAATCATTATAAGCATTGTGAAGTTGTTGATATAAGACTGCAGGTTTATCTGGTTCTGGATGTTTGCACTCAGTTCATATTCAGCAAGGAAGCGGAATGTGAATGGGAAAACAAGCAAATAGCCAATGGCACAACCAAGATAAAACATCATTGTTCCGCCCATGAATGCTGCGCGGACATGGCGGATCTCGTTCTCGAACAATGCCGGACGGATGTATTTCCACAGTTCATAAACCAGATATGGGAAAGCAAGCACTGCCGCAAACGCCATAGAGGTATTAATGTGGGTCATGAACTGTGATGCCACATTGATATTGATAATCTGTATGTTGAAACCTTGCGTGAAACTGATGATGCCATGTGTCCATTCGGCCAACAGACGATAAACGAAGAAATCGTCGGATGTAGGACCTAAGACAAAACGGTCGAAAATATGTGGCATCACCCACAGTAAGACAGCAAACAACACAAAAAATACGGCGAGCACTCGGAAGAGAGCCCATCGTAATACCTCGAGATGATCCCAGAAGGACATTTCGCCTTCCTCGGGGAGAAGTTCTGTTTCTTGTTCTGACATTCTAAAAAGAAAGATAGGTGTCACGGTCGGCATGCAACCACACAACGGCCATGACACCTATTTAATATATTATTAATTACTTAGCGTACTCGTTGTCGAGCAGATACTTGATGCTTGCGTTCATGCCCTCAAGGATGTCAGGAGCATCAGAAGCCTCAAGTTCAACTACGATATCCTCTGTACCTGCAACATCAATGTTGTTGAAGATTGCATCAAAGCCAACCATACCACTCTGACCAAGTTCCTTGTGGTCCTTGATGTGGAGGAGAGCGAAACGACCTGGGTACTTCTTGAAGTACTCAACAGGCGAAACCTGACCGCGAACAGCCCAGTAAACATCCATCTGGAAGAATACCTTTGAAGGGTCGGTGTTCTGAATCATATAGTCAAGCCAAACCTGATCCTCAACCTTATTGAACTCGTGAGAATGGTTGTGGTAGCCGAACTTCATACCAGCCTTATTCACCATTTCGCCAACAGCATTCATATAATCGCAGATAACCTTTGCCTCAGCAAGATTCTTTGGGAAGTTCACACCAGGCATAACCATATACTTCATGCCAGCCTTCTTGTGACATTCAATAGCCTCTTTCCACCACTTCAGAGCATCCTTGAATTTGCCCGAAGCAAGTTCCTTGTCAGAAAGGTTGTGACCAACATGACTTGAAAGCACCTTCATGCCAGCAGCCTCGATATCAGCCTTGTACTGCTCAGGAGCAACACCATAGAGTTTGCCATCACCGTAGCAAGCAGCCTCTGTTGATGTGTAACCCATCTTACCGAGTTTAGCAAGTACATCCTTCTGATTCTTTGCATAGAGCTCTGGATTGCCGATAAGGTCGCGTACAGAGTACATCTGGAAGCTAACCTCTGGCTGCTCAATTCCAATACCATCAGAGTTGTCCATATCCTTAATGCGAATGTTACGATACCAAACATCATCACCATGATCCTGAAGACCGAAGTAACCGTTATGCTCTGCTCCACCACAGTTGTTGAGGAGTTCATAAGCGAGAGGCCATGCCTTCTCTGAGAACTTTGAAGCCTGGAGCATATCTGTCCACTGCTGTGTCCAGAGGTGATACTCAAGCACCTTCTTACCATTCTGGTAGTGGATGATAGTACCCTTGTAGCATACAATCTTTGCTGTGTTCCACTCGCCATAAGGCTTTGAGTTCTGTGGCTTTGCAGGAATCATGTCGTAGAGAGAAGCCGACTTACGATTACCATCAACACCAAGCATAGCGTCTGGGTGATTCTGGTTGTCAAGAATCTGATACTCTGGACAAGAGATATAGATAGGTTCGTAGCGATCCTTACCCTTCTCGTCCTTTGTTGTTACCTCCTTTGCGAGGTAGAAGAGACCAGAGTTTGAACCCTTTGCTACACGCCACTCGAGTTCGATTGTGAAGTTTTTGAACTGATGAGCAAAGATAAGGTCACCACCTTCAGCACTCTGACCCTCGCCAGTGCCTGAACCGTTAATCTTGATACATCCGTCCTCGATAACCCAACGAGCAGGAACATGGTCTTTTCCATAACCACGCCAACCAGTGAAATCCTTACCATTGAAAATTGTCATGTAACCCTTTGCGTCTGTTGCATAAGTGCTCATGTCAACCTCAGGAGCATTCACCACCTTATATGCAGGTACCTGAGCGCTGGCTGTAAGTGCCATTGCACAAGCAACAACTGCTAAAAATAACTTCTTCATTTTGTCTATTATTATTTTGAATAGAGGCTATAGAAACTATAGCCCCTGATATTCGTTATTATGGGAGTTCTGGCAATGTGTAACCATTCTCGTAAACAGGCTTGATGAGCTCAGCAGCAAACTTACGAGCATCAACTGGGTCTGTCCATGTCTTGTTGAATGTAGGGTGACCATCGTGAATCTCGAAGCCGTCCTTAATCATTGAGCTAACCTTTGAGCCAGCTGGAATGTTAGTGAACTTCATATTCTCACCATCCCAGTCGAGAACCTGATTGAGACCCTGGAGGCGGATAGCACAAACACCCATAGCAACCATCTCGTTGAAAGGACCAGCCTCAGAGAAGTCGGATGCAGTAATTACACGAACACTTGCGTCCTCACGGCAAGCACGAACCCAGTCGCGCTGGTGAGAAAGTTCTACACGACGGAGAACCTTTGGAGAATTTGGCTTGCGACCACTTACGAGGTAAGGACGATCGCCATAGCAACCTACAACGAGAATGTCCTTTGTGCCGTAGAAGATAGCAGCACCACCAGAGATATTGAGGTCAACACCCTCAGGAAGACCAGCTGGACGCTCAGGCTTAAGACCACCATCATACCATGTAACCTCTACCTCAGGCATAGCAACCTTTGGACGGTTCTCACGAGCAGGGAATACATACTTCACAACCTGTGCGTTTGGACAAGACTCGTTCATGAGAGGAGTAGAAGAACCCTGAACCTTTGAAGGATACTTCAAATCAAGACCCTTGAATACAGTGTGGAGGATGTGGCAAGCCATATCACCGAGAGCACCTGTACCGAAATCCCACCAACCACGGAAATTCCATGGTGTGTAGATTGAGTTATATTCACGCTTTGGAGCAGGACCGATGAACGCATCCCAGTTCAATGTAGAAGGAATAGGATGAACCTCTGCTGGATGCTCAAGACCCTGAGGCCAGATAGGACGGTCAGTAAATGCTTCAACGCGAGTCACCTCACCAATCTCACCATTCCAGATCCACTCGCAAGCGAGGCGGTCGCCTTCGCTACTTGCACCTTGGTTACCCATCTGTGTAGCAACATTTGCCTTTGCTGCAAGATGAGTGAGAAGGCGTGACTCATAAACAGTACGAGTCAATGGCTTCTCGCAATATACATGCTTGCCAGCAGCAAGAGCCTCAGCACAAACGATAGCGTGAGTATGGTCGGCAGTAGCACAAATCACAGCATCAGCCTGATCGAGCAACTCTGCGAACATTGTCTTGTAGTCATGGTAGAGTTTGCAGTTAGGATAGTAGCCCTTGTACTCATCAAGTACGCCCTTGGCATAGTTCCAGTCGACATCAGCAAGACCGATAACCTCTACATCATCATAGAGCTGACCTTCGCCTTTAAGACAGCAACCATTGAGGACAGCATGTCCACGACCACCGATACCTACACCGAGAATCTTCAGTTTGCCGGTCATACCCTTTGGGTCTTTCTTTGCCTTCTTAGCGAGGATTTCGCCTGGAGTCATTGCCATTGCAGCAGCAGCTGCTGTTCCTGTCTTCAGGAAACTTCTTCTTGACATTGTGTTCATAATAAGTTCAATTTTAGTTTTAGTTAATACTGGTATTTTCTTCGAATTTATTTTTTGATTATTTGTTTTCCTCTTCCTTCTTCTCAGGTTCAGCTTCAATCTGCTTCTCAACTTCATTGAGACCATCCTTGAAACTCTTCACACCCTTGCCAAGACCCTTCATGAGTTCAGGAATCTTCTTACCGCCGAAAAGGAGCAAAATAACTAATGCGATGATGATAATCTCGCTACCGCCAAGATTACCGAGGAATAATAAAAGATTTGTCATAATCAAATATGTTTTATATTGTTTCTAAATTTCTTTCTTGTGAAGCAGACCATATCCATCGGTCATGTTTGCTCTACGCTCACGAATTGCAACGAGTTCCTCAGGAGTTCCTTTCGACGGAAGTTCGTTCTGTGCAGCATTTTCGAGCATCTTCCACGCAAACTCCGAAGCAACAACCGAATCGCGGAAAGTTGGGAGGTTTATTGTGTCCTTGCCTTCAAGTATTGCCTTTGCCGATTTCTCATAGAGCAATCCGATGTTCTTGTCGCCATAAGGGCGCTCAATTACATTTGTCTGTGTTACACCATGTTCCTCAACAACTGCTGTCTTGAAGTCGTGATGCATACGGATAAAACCCTTTGAGCCTATCAGTTCAATATATGATGTATGCGTCTGGTCCTTTGATAACTGACCGTAGACAAAACCTTGAGTGATGTCAAAGACAATGCCATTCTCGAATGTACCATGACACTGCAACCACCAAGGGTCTTTGTAATCCCACATACGAACAGCTTGTGCATGGCCCGTTTTAAATTCGCTCTCGGCAAACAAGCGGGCAATGTTCACATAATGCATGCCGCAATCGTGGAAGGCAGGTCCTTCGTGTTCGTGACCCTCACCTGGTGCAAGTCCTGGTGTCATGTGGCAGACGCGAATAATTGCCAGTTCGCCAATCTCGCCACTCGCGACGAATTGCTTCATCTCCTGAGTGTACCAAGCGTTGTTAAGATAGAGATTAACTGTACTGACAACATCAGCCTCCTCAACAAGACGTACTGCTTCCCATTCTTCCTCGATGGTGGCAGCAACAGGTTTCTCGGCAATGATATGCTTGTGCGACTTCACAGCTTTGGTAATCTGTGTCAGGCGTGCATCAGCAAGTGCACAAAGGCATACAGCATCGACTGTAGGGTCGTTGAATATTTCGTCTTCGTTGGTAGTAAATCGGATTTCAGGTGCTATTTCGTGGAGCATTGCCTCCTTCTCTGCCTGAACATCACAGACATAGCACACTTCCCAGAAGTTGTTTCTGAGAAGTTCGCGAAGGTGCTTCTGCCCCATTCTGCCAAATCCGATTATGCCAATTCGAATAGGTTTCACTATGTTTTTAATTATTGTTTTGGTTTACGATTACAAAGATAGCAAAAATTCAGTTTTGGGCAAAGGAATTTTTATTTTTATTATATCAAAATAAGCACAAACAATATCAAAATCGTAAAATTGTCAAAATTAAAAGGTCTTGCTTGCGGATTTTGATATTTCTATCTTCGCAAACAAGACCTTTATGTCTATCTAAAAATAAGATTTTTACTGCAACTGTAACTTTGCCTTCAAAGGAAGATTGTCAGAAGCATTACCTACAAGTACGATGAATTCGCCTTCCTCTGCTTTCCAATCGTGTGCCGCCTCATCAAAGAAACTGAGCGAACGGGTATTGATTTCGATTGTCACATCCTTGCTCTCGCCCGGCTGGAGATAAACTTTATCAAAGCCTTTGAGTTCCTTGTAAGGGCGGTCAACACTTGCCTTTACATCATTGATGTATAGCTGTACAACCTCAGCACCAGCCCTATCACCTGTATTTGTGACAGTAACAGTTGCGGTCAACTTGCCAGCTTTTGTCATCACCTTATCCGACAGACGGAGATTGCTCATTGCGAATGTGGTGTAGCTCAATCCATGGCCAAAGGCGAACACTGGTTTCACCTTCTTCAGATCATTCCAGCGATAACCCACATATATGCCTTCCTTGTATTCCTCGTCAATGATTTTTTCATCACCTTCGCGCCAAGTGCCAGGATAAGTACCAAGTGCATGTGCTCCATAATCCTCAAGACGGTCGTTCCAAGTCATTGGCAACTTTCCACTTGGATTGGCATCACCACAAAGTACAGAAGCGATAGCTTCACCTGCCTGCGAACCGCCAAACCAACCCTGAACAATTGCTGGCACTTGCTTTACGAACGAGAGATGAGCGGCATTGCCCGAAATCTGCACATAGGCAATATGCGGATTGGCCTTTGCAAGTGCCTCAACAACGGCATTCTGATTATATGGAAGGTCAAAACTCTCACGGTCTGTACCTTCTGCATCTTGATGGTCGGCTTTGTTCAAACCACCAATGAATATTACGCAATCGACTTCCTTTGCTGCTTTGCAAGCATCGGCAATGAGTTGTTCGGCTGAACGCGATTCCTTGAGGTTCTGGCCAGTGGTCACACCATTGTATTCTCCACCTATATCACCTACATATCCACGCTCATACACTACCTCTACCCCATCCTTTTCAAGACGAGCCTTAAGGCCGGCAAGAGGAGTCACCTCACGCTGAACCTTCAGCGAAGAAGAACCACCACCAACGGTCATCATCTTTATGGCATTCTCGCCAACAACAAGCACTTTCTTTACACGCTTAGTGTCGATTGGCAAAACAGGACCTTCCTTCTTGCTCACCTTATCGTTCTTGAGCAAAACGATACCTTCCTCACCAATCTGCTTTGCAGCTGCATAATGTTCGTCCGAACAAAGGAAACCGTATCCCTTGTCTTTGTTCATCGTTGTGCGATAGAAGGTACGAAGTACGCGACGAACTTTGTCGTTCAATGTCTCAATCGAATATTTGCCTTCAAGGATTCCCTTCATGTAAGGGTCGGCCATGAAGTAGTTGTCATAGGCATTCGACTGTCCTTCGTGCAATCCGTCTGTCCATGAACCGAACTCCATATCCACACCATTCAAAACGGCTTCGTCTGTGTTGTGAACAGCACCCCAATCGGATACCACTACTCCATCAAACCCCCACTCTCCTTTCAGAATTCCGTTGAGGAGATATTTGTTTGTCGAATTGTGCTGACCTTTGTAGAGGTTGTATCCGCCCATAACTCCCATCACCTTTGCTTCTTGCACAGCTGCCTGAAAACCAGGGAGATAAATCTCGTACAAGGCACGATCGGAGATTACAGCATTCACATTATTACGGAACTGCTCATCATTGTTAAGGCAGAAATGCTTCACACAAGCAGCAACGCCCTTCGACTGAAGTCCCTCGATATAAGGCACAACAATGCGTGATGTGAGGAATGGATCTTCACCCATATATTCAAAGTTACGACCGCCAAGTGGTGTGCGGTTGATGTTGATTCCAGGACCAAGCATCATTGCCTTTCCACGATAAAGCGCCTCCTCACCAAGACTCTGTCCATAGACACGAGCCATTCGTGGATTGAAGGTTGCAGCAAGACAAGTCAATGCAGGAAACGCAACACACGAGTCGTTTGACTGGCCTGCCTGCTCCCACTCGTCCCAAAGAACATCTGGGCGAACTCCCATCGGACCATCGTCTGTCCAGAAATCAGGGAATCCCAAGCGCTTCACTCCTGCCGAGGAGAACTTCGACTGAGCATGAATGACATTGATTTTCTCGCGAAGAGTCATTCTCGACAATGCGTCTTCAATTCGCTGTTCTACTGGTTTGGAATCGTCGAGATAAACAGGCAACTGTGCCCATGCGCCAAAAGGCATAGCCATCAGCACCAAAAGGATAATAGAAAGTTTCTTCATTGCTTAGTTAATTCAGATTTTCAGCAAAGGTACAACTTTATTTCCAATAAACAAAGCAAAACGGGGATTTCGTTTCCTTCAAACCCCCTTTACGAGTTATTATTAAATATCAAAATTCTTTACACGATTTTTCGTCATTTTCATTTCAGTGGAATGAGCGTGTCATTCCATTGTTTTTTGCCTTAAAAAACGGCGTTTAGTTCGTGTCATTCCATTGAAATGACAAGCACAAAATTGTGCTTTTATAATCACCTGAAAATCAAATGGTTACAAAGGCGCATTTGCGATAGCAGAAAATATCAAGAGAAAAACGTGTGTTGAATTTTATTTACACAAACTCCTCTCACTTGTGAGAAAACATTTATCCAATTATGAAAAAGCAATGTCACATCTACGCCATCAGGAAGGAACATAGATGTGACATTGAAAAAGGCGACTTTTACACCTTATTATAATAATATAAGGCCAGCGAAGGCTGCAAGACCAATCATCAGGATTGGATTAACCTTCACCCATTTTGTACCAACGAAGGTTGCAACGAACAACGCTACGCTGATATAGAACTGCCATGGATTCTGTATTGGAGTAGAGAAATTCTCAGCATTCATCAAGAGCAATGTGGCTGCTGCAAGCAAACCGACAACTGCAGGACGAAGACCAAGGAACATATTCGTCACAACTGGATGATTCATATACTTCATGAACATCTTTGAGATGAGAATCATCAGTATAAGTGAAGGCAACACAAGAGCAAAGGTTGCTGTTAGCGAACCAAGAACCGCCATAAAACCATCAAATCCTGCATTGTGAACTGCAGTGTAGCCGCAATATGTGGCAGAGTTGATGCCCACAGGTCCTGGAGTCATCTGCGAGATAGCAACAACATTGGTAAACTCAGCCGTAGTGAGCCAGTGGTGGGTGGTTACAACTTCTGTCTGAATAAGCGACAACATACCATAGCCTCCTCCAAATCCGAAGAGACCAATCTCGAAGAATGTGAGAAACAAATACAGATATATCATACTATTCCTTCTCCTTCATAAATGTACCATAGAGATAACCTCCAAAGGCCGCTGCAATAATGATAAACACAGGATTCACACCCAACAGATAGATGAGCAAGGCACTGAGAATCGGTATCCAGCAGTTGCTGAGTCCTATCTTTGCGCTCTTGGCAAGATTGAATGTAGGAACAGCAATAAGTGCCACAACGGCAGGACGAATTCCGCGGAAACATGCTGCCACAACAGGATTGTCCTGTATCTGTGTGAACATTGTGGCAATGAGCAAGATAATGATGAACGAAGGCAATGCAGCACCCAATGCGGCCATACATGCACCATAGTTGCGACGAAGTTTGTAGCCAATGAATGTCGATATGTTGATAGCAAACACACCAGGGCATGTCTGAGCAATGGCGATAAGGTCGAGGAAGGTGTCTTTCTCAATCCATTTCTTCTTATCGACAACCTCCGACTCTATCATTGGAATCATTGCATAGCCACCTCCGAAAGTGACAACACCAATCTTGAAGAATGTGGCAAAGAGCTGCCAGATGATACTAATTCGCTTTGGCTTTGAAGCAGGTTTCTCTTCTTTCTTTGGCGTTGCCTCTTGCTCTGCCTTTGGCTCTTCTGTTGACTGAGGCATAGGTTTTGCTGCCTCTGTAGGTTCTATAGCCTCTATAGTATCTATAGTTGCTATATCCTCAACAGGGACAGGTTCTTCCTTTGGTGTTGGGGCAGCAGGCCTTGACACCGGCTTAGGACGGCGAACAATAGGTTCCTCAGCCTTCAGTTCAAAAGGCTCATCCTCTGGTTCTGCAGGCGTTTCAGTTTCTATAGTTTCTATAGCATCTATAGTCGCTATAGGTTCTACAGGCTCTGCAACAGCGTCTACAAGCTCTGCCGTAGGTTCTGGCGAAGCCTCTGGGAGGACAGTTGCCTCCTCATTGGCTTCGGCAAAAATATCTTGTTCTTTAATTTCCATATTTATCCGAGATCAGGCTCTTCCTGAAGGTGCTTCTCTACCCAGAGGCGGGCATTTACAAATGCCTCAAGCCATGGTGTACACTCGTCGCTGAGAATGCGATTCTGTGGATAGAAACCACACTGCCATGGGAAGATGGTACGCTCAGGATGTGGCATGATAGCAAGATGACGACCGTCCTTACTTGCAATAGCAGCAACATCATAAGAAGAACCATTAGGGTTGCCTGGATAACCGCTGTAGTTGAACTTAGCAACAACATTGTATGCGCTCTCGTCGAGTGGCAAGTTGAATTTACCCTCACCATGAGCCACCCATGTACCAATCTTGAATCCGCCGAGTGAGCCAAACATTACTGAGTCGTTCTCAGGGATGGCGAGCGAAACGAATGTGCTCTCAAACTTATGCGAGTCGTTGTGAAGCATTTGTGCATAGTCGCGTGCATCGGTCGAAGCACTTGTATTGTTGAGCAATCCGAGTTCAACCATCAACTGGCAACCGTTGCAGACACCAAGTGAAAGGGTATCCTTACGAGCATAGAAGTTGTCGAGTGCTGCCTTAGCCTTAGGGTTGAAGAGGAATGCACCTGCCCATCCCTTAGCCGAACCAAGTACATCGGAATTAGAGAAACCACCACAGAAGGCGATAACATTCACATCCTCAAGTGTCTCACGACCAGTGATAAGGTCGGTCATTGTGACATCCTTCACATCAAAGCCAGCAAGCCAGAATGAATATGCCATCTCACGCTCTGAGTTTGTTCCCTTCTCACGAATCACTGCAGCCTTGATGCCACTTGCCTCACGACGGTCAGGATTCAAACCATACTGTGACAAACGACCTGTGAAGCTATCACCGAACACAAGTTCTACTGGCTGTTTGCCGAGGTTGTCGCGACGCTCTTCAGCCTTTCCGTGGAATGACTGACGACGGTCGAGCAGGTAAGAAGTCTCATACCATACTGCACGCATATCGTCAATATCGAAATCGAATGTACGACCACCACGATGAACTGTCAATGAGCGCTGTACCTGTGGTACACCAATCTTCAGATAGCCAACACCTGCATCGTCGAGAATCTTCTTAACACGAGCACTGTCTGCATCTGAAACCTGAATAACAACACCTGGGTTCTCAGAGAAGAGAGCCTTGATGAGGTCGGTATTCTGGAACTTCTCAAGATTTACATTGATACCGCCTGTTGTGTTTGCGAAACACATCTCAAGGAGTGTTGTCACAAGGCCACCGGCAGAGATATCATGACCAGCGAGAACTAATCCTTCTTCAACGAGTTGCTGAACAGCAAGGAAAGCATCGCGGAAATATTCAGGATTCTTAACTGTAGGCACATCGCTACCTACCTTACCTAATGACTGTGCGAAAGCAGAACCACCAAGTTGCTGCTCATCGAACGAGAAGTCGATATGATAGAAACGGCTTGCAGAAACCTTCTTCATCACAGGAGAAACGATCTTGCGGATGTCGCTCACCTCACCGCCAGCACTTACGATGACAGTACCAGGAGCAATAATCTTCTCGCCGTTTGGATATTTCTGTGTCATTGAGAGAGAGTCCTTACCTGTTGGCACATTGATCTGGAGTGCACAGCAGAAGTCAGACAATGCCTCTACTGCCTTATATAGACGAGCATCCTCACCTTCCTGAGCACGACAAGGCCACATCCAGTTTGCAGAAAGCGAAACAGAATCCAAGCCCTCTGCCATAGGAGCCCAGACAAGGTTTGTCAATGACTCTGCAACAGAAAGCACTGAACCTGCAGCAGGATCAGCGAGTGCTGCCTGTGGTGCGTGACCAATGGCTGTTGCAATACCCTTCTTTCCACGATAGTCGAGAGCTACAGCACCAAGGTCGGAGAGTGGCAACTGCAACTCACCCTGACACTGCTGACGAGCAACACGACCAGAGACACAGCGGTCGACCTTGTTTGTCAACCAATCCTTACAAGCCACAGCCTCAAGGCGAAGTACATTCTTCAGATACTCGTCAACCTGACTCTCTGTATATGTAGCAACATCGTACTTACGAGGAACTGTTGTATCAACCATCACTGTCTTTGGCGAAGAACCGAACATCTGCTCTACAGCAAGGTCGAATGGACGAACGCCATCTGCCTGCTCGAAAGCAAAGCGAGCATCGCCTGTTGTCTCACCAACTGTGTACATTGGAGCACGCTCACGGTCAGCAATCTTCTGTACATGCTCTATAGCCTTCTCATCAATGAGCAAGCCCATGCGCTCCTGACTCTCGTTGGCAATGATTTCCTTTGCAGAAAGTGTCTTGTCGCCGATTGGGAGTTTATCCATGTGGATAAGACCACCACACTCTTCAACAAGCTCTGAGAGACAGTTGACATGACCAGCCGAACCATGGTCATGAATTGATACGATAGGATTCTCATCCTCTTCGCAGAGAGCACGCACTACATTATAAGTACGCTTCTGCATCTCAGGGTTTGCACGCTGAACTGCATTGAGCTCAATACCTGATGAATAACGACCTGTCTCAACAGAAGAAACCGAACCACCACCAAGTCCGATGCGGTAGTTCTCACCACCCATCACTACAACCTTATTGCCTGGCTCTGGCTGTCCCTTGAGGCAGTCGCGCTCTGTACCATAACCAACACCACCTGCAAGCATGATAACCTTGTCGTATGCATACTTCTCACCATGCTCTTCCTGCTCGAATGTAAGAACAGAACCACAAATCAGTGGCTGACCGAACTTATTACCGAAGTCAGAAGCACCGTTTGACGCCTTGATGAGAATCTGCTCTGGTGTCTGGTAGAGCCACTCGCGAACTGGGAGAATCTCTTCCCAAGGACGAACGCCACCCTCCTTACGAGGATAAGATGTCATGTAAACGGCAGTACCTGCAAGAGGCCATGAACCTACACCACCACCCATACGGTCGCGAATCTCACCACCAGTACCTGTAGCTGCACCATTGAAAGGCTCGACGGTTGTTGGGAAGTTGTGTGTCTCTGCCTTGAGCGAGATGACACTCTTCACTTCCTTTACACGGAAATAATCTGGTTTTGAGTGGTCAGCAGGAGCAAACTGCTCAATTGTAGGGCCTGCGGCAAATGCCACATTGTCCTTATATGCAGAGAGAATCTTATTGCGATTCTCTGCTGTTGTCTTCTTAATCATCTGGAAGAGCGAACTCTCCTTCTCCTCACCATCGATGATGAATGTACCGCCGAAGATCTTATGACGGCAATGCTCAGAGTTGATCTGTGCAAAACCGAAGATTTCAGAGTCGGTGAGCGGACGACCGAGTTCCTTCTCTACCTTGTGAAGGTATTCAATCTCCTCGCCTGAGAGGGCAAGACCTTCCTGCTCGTTGTATTCCTCAAGGTTTTCTACATGCTTGATTGGCTCTGGTTGGATGTTTATAGTGAAGATATCCTGATTCAATCCGTTGTACATACGCTGCAACATTGGGTCGTGCTCAGCATCTTCGCTGGCAACAGGGAAGTACTCCTCAATACGCAAAATGCCGCTAAGACTCATATTCTGGGTAATCTCAACGGCATTTGTACTCCAAGGAGTAATCATTTCACGGCGTGGACCTACATAGTAGCCTTCAAGTGTGTCGCTGTCAAGCAAAGTTGCTCCTCCGTAGAGCCAGCAAAGTTTCTGAACTTCATCATTGCTGAGCTGTGATGCCGACTGTGTCGCAATGATGCTGTCTGTTGGGGTTTTGAAGAATGAAATCATGAAAAAACCTGTTTACGATTCTATTATTATTAATTTTACTGCAAATTTAATGAAAAAAAACGAGTAATCACTCATGCGCGCGCAATTTTTATCAATAAGTACACTTTTTTTCACAAATAATAAGGGGACGACAAATTGCCGTCCCCCTTTATGAAGTAGTATAATCAGTTTCTTTTGATTCTATTTCAACACCTTTCTGCCATTGATAATATTGATACCCTTGACTGGTTCTGAGAGTCTTTGTCCCTGAAGGTTGTAGATACCTGTACGAGTATTTACTGAAGCATTCTCCTTGATATCTTCAATATCACTTGGAAGTGATGGATCGTAATAAGTGAGACAGAAGTTGTCTGCAATGAAACGACCCGTTGATGTACCGTCAATATCACTCTTCACACCAACCATGAGAGTATTGTTCTTCACCTCAAGCATCACCTCGTCACTATCGTTATGATAAAGACCTGTGAAGACGTCGTACGCTATAGTAGTGATGGTTCCGAGACTTTCTGTCTGCATCAACTCATGTTGAGCAATATCCTCACCACTTGAGAGGAAATAGTAGGTACTCATAGGTGCATTGGTATGAACACCCTCTACAGTCAGTTTGTACATACCATTAGGAATACCTGTAATCTCCTGAGTGAGATATGAATATTTCTTGTACGAGCGACTGTCATAAATACGGTTGCACTTGGCTTTTGTTCCACCATTCACACGATTGGATGTACCATCAGAAGAAATTGTCCATGCGCCAAATCGTTCATCGTCTTTTGAGAAATCACCACCGCGGATGAGCCATGACACATCCATTGGCTTACCGATGTTTGCTGTTGCCATCTCTGCAATTCGAGCTGTACGAGTATAGACCTTCCATTTTGAGTTTTCTGCTGTGGCTCCTACCATAAGGTAGTTGTCACTGCTGCCATCTGTACCCAGATAACTTTCACCCTGCTGGATATAATATTCATCCGAATTTTCTTCAACGGCATTTATTGTCCAAGTTGTCGTTGAGGCCTTACTACCCAACTCCAGATTAGAAGCATTGATGCTATGATTTCCACTGAACTTTGGATTCAATTGAACACCATCAGTTTGACTTACTATTTCAATGTCAATACCCCTGTTACCCAATTCTGCTCTATCGGTAGAGTATTCTGTATTACGATCGTTGCTCTGCAACCACAAACCAGAATCTTCATTACGGAAATAAAGGTTATCTGTGAGCAAGTCAATCTCTGACAACTGACAGACATTACCGCTCTGCACACTCTTGATGTTCAGTTTAAAGTGCTTATATGCCTTAGAAACTGTAGTTTGTGTGAGAGGGAACGTGAAGTAGCATTTGCTGTATGCCTTAAGTGTGTTGTCATCATTAACCTCGGCAATAACCTCCCACGAAGCATCGTTTGCTGAAGGTGGGCGTGTTGTTGATGAAGTAGAGCCGTAGAGAACCCATGATTTTGGGTTTCTGCCACCATTTATCGCTGTATCGTTACCTGTAGCTAAACGATAACCACTTACGAATATAGGGCGTTCGGCAGTGAAGTTCACGAAAGAGCTTTCACCATTTAGATTGAAGCACCATTTTGAATCTGTCTTTCCATCGAAAAGATTTGAATAAGACTCACCAGTAAATCCACTTGTACCACCCTTGCCAGTAAGTTTTGTCTTGCCTCCGATTCTTACGCTTGCACTACCTAAGACATCATTCTTATCGTTTGTTGTGAGCCAAAGGGTGTATTCTCCGTCAGTTGCTGGTTTGAAGAACATGTAGATGGTGTTGCTACCAAATGCAGGAACCTCCAACTGAGTCTTGCACAACTCACTTCCCTTGTCGGTAGTCTGGCTTGCATAGAGACAAACCTCGCCGTTGTACTCATCACCGGCATTATCGACCTTAATAGCCACCTTCTGGTCGGTATTAGCCACACAAGAGCTTTGCATTTCGAATGTCACCTTACCGATATTGCGTACAGGATGCTTTGTGAGCGTCATATTGCCAGAGGCATCAACATCGGCAAGGATGTAGTTGTTCTCTAAATTATACAGAGGAATCCACACATTAGAGCTTGTCAACTTACTTGCTGGCGACACCTTATGCTGACCTTCTGGAAGTTTACCAGCAAGGTCGAATGTCCAACTCATATAATAATTCTCACCAAGGTTGTTGGCTGTCTGGACATTACTGATAGGCTCATATTCGCCCTCATCATTCTGAACAACAATGGCTCCGTTGAAAGACCCTGCTGTTCCTGACCAGTTAACATAGTTTGAGAATATCTGCGTACCATTTCTGATCTCTGTATCATTGATGCTCAGATGGGTATCTTCTGGTGCAGGTGTACCCATCTGTCGCTGGATACCTATGACACATTCCTGTCCCATCGAGAATCCGATACCTGTAGCACTCATACCATCGCTATTAGGATCGTCGGCATTGAGCAGAGAGAGACGGAAATAACCGTCATCCCATCCACCCCAACCCCAGTTGAAGTGGAAGAATCCTGCAGTGTCGTATCCGTCACAAACGAATGCATGACCACCTGGTGCATAACCTGCATAATAAACAGGGCGATTCTCGTAGATTTCATTATAAATCATCGCATCCCAACCTGCAATGCTGTAATCAGAACGGTGAACAAATCTTGCTGTTCCGTCATAGTCGAAATATTTAAGAATCGCAGTCTTTACATTGCCAGAAAAAGCACCTGAACCGGCAGCGGAATAGCCCATCTCTACTGCTTGTCCACAATAGAACATCAGTTCTGCAACTGCATTTCTTTGTGCAGAAGTTCCACCATTATCATAGTTGAGGAGCATCTTATCCCATTGGAAAGTTGTCGCTGGCAGTTCTGGCAACCATTGATTCAATACATAATATGATGGAATCGTTGTAGTTGCTTCTTGTGGCCACTGATGATAATACATGATTTGGGCCAAAGCCGTTGCTACACAACCGGTAACACTGCGACTACCTCCATCCAAAGGACATTGCAGGTTATAAGGATCGCCCTGGTTCCATTTGGTTTTCACAAGGGCACCAATATTTTTTCGTTCTGCTTTTCTTGGAGAACCGGTAGCATTAGCACTTACTGATGGTGCATAATCAGCTGGCAGCGCTTCAATCTGCTGGGCATACATCTGCAACCACGCTTTCATGTTCTCAGGCACATTCTCTGCGTCGAAAGAACCATTGTCGACATATCCGAGAACCTGCTCTGTACGGTCATCACCCGAAACAATGACAAATCCTCCTTCGTTCTCTATATTGAACATATATAGAGGAGCTTTGCCGGAAGTAATCATCTTTCTCTGACCGTTGAAACCAACAACTTGATCTGTAGAAAGTTCCACATTGCGTCCTTTTGACTTCAAAAAGTTCTGAGCAATCATTTTTGCCGATGCTCTGTCAATGCCGTCAGCATTTGCACTTGAAATTACAAGTAAAGCAAAAACGAAGATAGATAATAGTTTTTTCATTGTCCTTTTTTTTGTATTGCAATGCAAAAGTACATATTTTTTTTATTATATGATGTAAAAATAGAGTCAAATATTATAAAATTTGAAAATTATTAGTTTTTACGTTAACGATTGCACAGAGATTTTGATTATTTAGGATTATATTTTTCTATTTTCCGTACATTATTAGTAATTTTGCATCGTCCGGAAGACTAAAAATAACAAAATCTATATATGAAAAAGTTCTATTCTTTAATTTTATCAGCATTGCTGATACCAATGACAATATCGGCTCAAGGTTGGCCAGCAAACTATGGCGGAGTAATGCTTCAGGGGTTCTATTGGGATTCGTACGACGATTCCTCTTGGACAAATCTTGAGAAGAATGCTGCCGACTTGTCTCGCTATTTCTCTCTCGTTTGGGTTCCACAAAGTGGAAAGGCTCAGAACTCAACAAGTATGGGTTACGACCCTCTCTACTATTACAACCACAACAGCAGTTTTGGTACTGAGGCTGAGTTGAAGTCGATGATTGCCGCTTTCAAGAAAAACGGCACTGGCGTCATCGCCGATGTTGTTGTCAACCATCGCGGTAACCTCTCCACATGGGTTGATTTCCCTAAGGAGACAAACCCTCTTGACGGTAAGACATACGAAATGGTTTCAACCGACATCTGCAAGAATGATGACGGGGGTGAGACAGCGAAGCATACAGGTGGTCTTTCTCTCTCGCAGAATGATGATGAGGGTGAAGACTGGGGCGGAATGCGCGACCTCGACCATAAGTCGGAGAATGTGCAGAACTGCATCAAGGCGTATGTGAAGTATCTCGTTGACTATCTCGGCTATACAGGTTTCCGCTATGACATGGTGAAGGGATTCAATGCTTCTCATGTCCGCGACTACAACCAATATGCAGGTGTTGAATACTCTGTTGGTGAATGTTGGGACAGCAATTCAACCATTGAAGGTTGGGTGGACTATACAGAGCGCAACAGTGCCGCTTTCGATTTCCAGTTCCGCTATAATGTGCGTGATGCCGTAAATAACGACAACAAATGGTCAGCACTCAACAGCGATAACAACATGAACCACGACGCTAACTATCGCCGTTATTCTGTTACATTCATCGAGAACCACGATACAGAGTATCGCTCAGCATCTTCTGAGCAGGATCCAATCCGTCGCGACACTCTTGCTGCCAATGCATGGTTGCTTTCAAACCCTGGTACTCCTTGCGTTTTCTACAAGCACTGGCTTGCTTGCAAAAAGGAAATAAAGCAGATGATTGAAGCTCGTAAACTTGCCGGCATCACAAACCAGAGCGACTACGAAAACCTCGTGACAGGTTATTCTACCCGTATGGTTCGTAAGGTAAAGGGTACAAACGGCGACCTTATCGTGGCTGTTGGCACTTCTGCCGATAAGTACTCTGCACCTGACGGTTTCAAGGAGATTCTCTCTGGCTATCACTATCGTCTCTTCACCAATGCCAACACATCTACTTGGCAGGCAACTCTCGACCGCATTGAGCAGGAGATGAAGGCTGACCAAGAGCAGGAGGAGACATTCGACAAACCTGAAGCTGGCTACACTTTCCACGCTTATTATCTCGCTCCTACTTCTTGGGGTAATAATGTCAAGGCATGGGTTTGGGATAGCAATCACGCAAACCAGAACTACACAGGCGGTTCATGGCCAGGTGAGAAGTGCTACAGAATCGGCAAAGCTGCCGATGGACGATATATCTGGCAGTGGTGCTACTATGGTTCTTTGACCGATGTTCCTACCCATATCATCTTCAACAACAACGGTTCGCCACAGACAGCTGATATGTCATTCACAAATGGTGGCTGGTATCAGTTCTCTTCAACAAAGAGTGAGGAAGGACTCGGCATTGAGGAGCATGTTGTGACAACAACTCTCGACAATGGTGCTATCTACAACCTTGCCGGCCAGAAGGTGGATGCTTCTTACAAGGGTATCATCATCCGAAACGGAAAGAAATACCTCAATAAATAATCAATGAAACGAATTACTTTTGCAATCATCGCCTTGCTCTTTGCCCTTACTTCAATGGCACAGACAGGTAAAGGCAAATATGTTGGTGGCGACATCTCGCTGCTTCCTTCCTACGAGGCAAGTCAGACGGTTTATCTTGATGCCAACGGCAATAAGATTCCCGACCTTCTCACATGGCTTATGAACGACTGTGGATGGAACTGTTTCCGTGTGCGTTTGTTTGTCAACCCTCAAAAGATGGCAAACGATGGTAAGACATTCGACCCTGCCGTTTGCCAGGACATTGATTATGTGAAGGCACTTGGCAAGCGCATCAAGGACGCTGGTGGCAAGTTTATGCTCGACATTCATTACAGCGACACTTATGTTGATGCCACTCACATTCAGTCGCCTGCAGCTTGGAAGAGTCTTTCGGTAAGCGAGAAGGCTGAGAAGATGTACTCTTACACAAAGGAGACTCTTGAGACATTGAAGACTTCGGGCGCTACTCCTGACCTCGTGCAGGTGGGCAATGAGATAATGTATGGTGTGTGCGATGTGAAGGTGCATCCTTATGAGGCAAATGGCGACAACTGGGATGGTTTCATCTCACTTGTATCAAACGGTTGCAAGGCTGTTCGCGAAGTGTGTCCTGATGCGAAAATCATTCTCCACACCGACCGTCCTTCAAACACGGAGTACAATAAGTTCTGGTATGGTAAGATGGTTGATGCGGGTGTTGAATTCGACATCATCGGCCTTAGTTACTATCCTTTCTGGCATGGTTATCTCACTGCAAGTCAGGACAAGAATTACAATCTCGCTTCATCGCTCGACCAGTTGAAAAGCGACTTCCCTGACAAACAGGTGCAGATTGTTGAAACTGCATACAACTTCCAATACTGGCCAACAACAGGTATCAGTTACGACACACAGAAGACTTGGGCTTGTTCGGCCGACGGACAACATAAGTTCGTGAAGGACCTCATTGCCGAACTTGCCAACCACGACAATGTAGAGGGTTTGTCTTACTGGTGCCCAGAGGAGGCAGGTAATGGCGATGCAGCGAATTGGGATACCAACGAGGGCATTGTCATAACAGGTTGGTTGAACCGCGGTCTTTGGTGGTCGACAAACAGCAATGGTCACTGGCCTCTCACATCGGGTGGCGTCACAACAGCTTCTCTCTTCAAGTCTTTCCTCAGCGAGGAAGCGGCTGGCATCAATGCTGTTAATGATAGCAAGAATAACGACGACCGCATCTACAACCTTGCCGGTCAGCGTGTAGGAAAAGATTACAAGGGGATAATCATCCAGAACGGAAAGAAGCGAATCAATTAATGCTTCATCTTTTCAGACAAAAATATAGGTGAACCTTCGCGGGTTCACCTTTTTCTTTTTTAGAACAACACCATTGCGAGGGCGGCAATGAGGAAGATAATTCCCAACGCCCTGTTGAGTGCTGGCCGTGACACCGTAAAGCGAGATAGTAACTGCTGTTTACCACTGACGAGCAGAAACGCCAAAGCAATGAGTGGTAGCATTGTTCCTACGGAAAAGACAACAGGTACGGCAATGCCTGCACTCGAAGATATTGCCATAGGAAGCATCATTCCAAAGAATACGAAAGCGGCTTCAGGGCAGAAGAGGCATGCCACGGCAACTCCCGAGAAGAATGCACCCAGAGGGGTTGTCAATACGCTGTGTCTCAATTCGTGATGATGATGCTCGCGGAAGGAACTGAAAATAAGCCACAATCCCGCAACCACAAATACCGCAACAAGCACATAATGCAACCAGTTGTTATCCTTCCATATTGAAGTGAGGACATCCGTTTTCTGCGCAAGAACCACGAGAACCACACCCAACAACACATATGCGAGGGTATGTCCAACGACAAACATTGCCAACGAAAAACCAGAGCGTTTCTCGCGCTGACTGATGAATGTCATCGCGGCAATATTCGGGGCAATGGTACATGGATGTATTATTACTCCGAGTCCTAACAATATGGCGGTAAGGATATCTATCATAGTTTCAATGTCTGGTCACAATAGTCAACAACAGCCAGACGGTGTGTGATGAATATGATGGTCTTATTGTTCGACGATAGGATATTCTTCAGCAATCGGCGCTCTGTCTCAGGGTCAAGGGCTGATGTAGCCTCATCAAAGAGCATGATAGGGCGATTGCGAAGCAATGCACGGGCAATACTGATGCGCTGACACTGTCCTTCGCTCAATCCTCCACCCTTCTCCATACAGATAGTGTCAAGACCTTCAGGCAGTTCCTCAACAAACTCTGCACAACTCATACGCAAAGCATTGAGCATATCCTCTTCTGTAGCGTCAGGATCACCCAAGAGGAGATTATCGCGAATACTTCCGCTCATAAGGGTGTTGCCCTGAGGTACATAAACGAAATTGCAACGATGAAGAGCAGAAATTGCTCGTGGAGGTGTATCCTTACCGTAGATGAGTACTTGTCCCTTCTGCGGATGAATAAGAGCAATGAGCAGACGGATAAGGGTTGTCTTTCCCGAACCTGTCTCTCCAAGAATAGCGGTGCAAGTACCTGGAAGGAAATCGAACGAGAGATTGTCAATGACAGGTTGATCGCCATCGGCATACTGATATGTGACATCCTCGAGGCGCACACCACAAGGAGCGGCAATCTTTTCCGGTTCGCCTTGTTCCTCGAGCGGATTCTCCTCCAACTCCATCAGTCGTTCAGCGGCAGTAAAGACGCCAACAAAGGCTGGTGCGAGTTTTGTAAGACTGCGTGCTGGTGCCTGAATCTTGTTCACCAACTGCAGGAAGGCGGTCATGCCACCAAACGAGAGGGTGTGGTCGACCATTCGGAGTGCTGCCCAAAGGAAGGCTACGAGATAGCCGAGGGCAAAACCGAAGTTCAATATGAGGTTAGAGAAAAGACTGAACATCGTTCGCTTCACCACCTTATGACGAAGTTCGCTTTGAGTTGTTTCAAGTTTCTCTACCATTGCCGAATCGCCTTCGAGTGTCTTGATGAGCATTCGGTTCTGCACTGTTTCCTGAAGCACGCTCTGCACCTCACTGTCGGAGTTGCGTACCTCACGAGTGAGAGAGCGCATCTTGCGGATGTAGATTCTACTGAAGATGATAAACACAGGAATCATTGCCACAATGACAACGGCAAGAAGTCTGTCCATTGAAAACAGGAAGAAGAAAGCACCAAAGAATAGTGCGAGTGTCGACAGCGTACTTGGCAGTGTCTCTGCGAGGAAGTTCACCACGGTTTTCACATCTGTCTCGAGGCGGTTCATCACATCGCCCGAATGACGCAGTTCCTTTCCTTGCCACTCCGAGCGGAGCAGGCGGTCGAGGAGTCGTTGCTGCATCTTATTCTGTGCCTTCACACCAAGGATATTCCTTACCCACACCTGCGAGATGCTGATGGCGAAATCAACGAGTATCAATGCACCCATCACGCCAACTGCCCAATAGATATTACCCTCTCTTGCACCTGCGGCAACATCAATGGCTCTTTGTATTGCCCATACCGAGAGGAGGCTCACGCCCACCGACAGCAAGCCTAATATAGCATTGAGGATAGCCTGCCATCGGTTACCCTTCCATGCTGTCCAGAGCCATTTGAAAATGACTCTCGCGCCGTACTTCTCGTTATGTAATATCTTCATACTTAAAACTAACACCTGCTATCCATTCCCCACATCATCTTGTCGCGGAGGGTTGTGTAGTAGTGCTTGTTTGGCAGTTTCACAATCTTTATCTGATAAGGAGCTTTCTTTATTGTCACCTTTGCACCTTCGCTGAGTTTCTCACTCTGGCCGTCGATGGCAAGGAGGAAATTGTGCGAACGCGAGCTGACGGTGAGAGTCACAACCGAACCTCCATTTATAACTATTGGGCGAATGTTAAGGCTATGTGGTGCAACTGGTGTCAGACAGAGCACATCGGTGTTTGGCACTACGATAGGACCTCCATTTGAAAGACCGTAGGCAGTACTTCCCGTCGGTGTTGACACAATGAGTCCGTCGGCTTGATATGTCACCACATACTCATCATCGACACTTGTCGAAATGCCAATCATCGATGCTGTGTCGCGCTTGAGCACTGCGATATCGTTCAACGCATAGCGAGGACCGCCCAACTCATTAGTATCTGTTTCTACAGAAATGACCGAGTGGTCTTCCAATCGGTAGTTGCCGTTGTAGAGGGCGTCCATAGCCTTGTCAATCTCGCTTGGCATAGTGTCAGAAAGGAAACCAAGACGACCGATGTTTATACCAATGATAGGCAATCCTTTCGCACCAACACGCGAAGCAGCCTTCAACAGCGTACCGTCACCTCCCATTGAGATTACGAAGTCGGCATCAAAATCATCATCGGTGAACACAGTGGCGTTCTTCACATCAATATGCTCTGCCTTGAGGAAATCAAAGAATGGCTTGTCGATAGCGATTTTTGCCCCACGCTTGTTGAGGACAGCAAGGATTTTTTTTATCGACGCCGACTTCTTTGCCTGATATTCATTGCCGAAAATAGCGAATCTAAGGGTTCGTTCTGACATTTTTATCTCTTTTTCTGTTGTTTTTACTCTACTTCTCTTGGTCGATTGACCAAACTTTATTACTTTTGTGGGTACAAAATTACGCATTTTATTTTTAATAAACAAAAAACATGGCAAAAGTATACGAATTTCTTGCTAATGGCTTTGAAGAAATTGAGGCATTGGCACCAGTTGACATCCTTCGTCGCGGTGGTATTGATGTAAAAACCGTCAGCATCACAGCTTCCACATCAGTAGAGACAGCGCACGGCGTGACAATCATTGCCGACTGCCATTTCGATGATGTCGACCTGAGCGACGCTGACCTTATCATCCTTCCTGGCGGAATGCCTGGTGCGCAGAATCTTCTCGATCACGAGGGTGTATGCAATGCCGTAGTAAACCAGAATGAGGCAGGAAAACTCATTGGTGCCATCTGTGCAGCACCGATGATTCTTGGTCAGTTGGGACTTCTCAACTGCCGTCGTGCTACTTGCTATCCTGGTTTTGAGCGTTTCCTCGTTGGTGCTAAATACACAGAGGAGTTGGTGACTGTTGATGGCAACATCACCACTGGCCGTGGCCCTGGTGCTGCCATGGCTTTCGGCTATCAGTTGCTCTCCAACTTCATCGCAGAGGAGGAAGTAGAGGCAATGAAGAAGGGAATGATTTACGAATAAGAAGCCTCACCCCTGCCCTCCCCTAAAGGGAAGGGGGCATTGAAGATGCTACCTTTTAATCTTTATGGCGCCGATATTTTTCAATTGGATTATATAGGTGCCTCGGGGCAATGATTTCAGCGAGATGACAACGGCATCTCCAAAGTGACTGCTGCAGTTCTTATATTCCATGCCACTAATACCGTAGACTTTTACTGCGGTATTAGTGGCAATTCCTTTTATCAAGATCTTGTCTTCGGCGAGATATTCCACAGTGATGCCTTTCTCTGCCACTGCCTCAATCTCTGTTGGCATATCATCATCTCGTTGGAAGTAATAACCTTCAACCATCTGTTTGCTATAGGCAACTTCCATCTTTTCCGACGTGAGTCTTATTGAATCGGCATCTGCCTTTACAATCATTCTCCCCGGCACGAGATATGCCTGCGTCATCCCTCCTTTCATACGAAGCACTACCCATGTGTCTGCATCAGCAAACGCCAACACAGGGACAAACAGAAGAATGATATGTAAGAGGAATCGTTTCAATATTTTTCCTTTACTAATCTAACCGAAAAGCGATTGGTTTTCGGATATTCCATACGATAGATATTAGCACTATCAAAGTATGCTCCTGTGGCTTCGGCCTTCGTTCCTGCCATCTCGTCAACATAGGTGTCGGCTGTCCAATAGACGCCCACACAACCGTTGATAAGCACATCTTCGTCAATGACAACGCCTGCGGCTGGAATGAATATGGCATTACTTGTCTGACCGTTTATCAATCGTCCAGAAATACCGTTTCTTAATACCCAATGCCATTCGCATTTCGAGTAGAGTTCTTCCCATTCCTCATCAGTTGGCAGTCGCCATCCGTCGCCCCATGCATTCAGTTCTGAGGCGTCAAAGGCAAAGCGTCCACCGAGGTCGGTAGCGTCAGCGGCACCGAGGTTATGCTCTGCCCAAAGGACGCTCAACCCGAGGTCAATGCCCTCAGCAACAGTTCCTCCCACCTCCGGCACTTCTTCCGTAGAACTGGATTTTGAAGGGGTAATGAGTTCCACGAAATCCACATCGTCCATCATATATTCCACCGTCTGGCCGTCCTTCATGTGAAGGATTACCTTCTCCTGCTGTGCCTTCAGTGACAGAGGAAGCACAACAAGCAGCAATAGGGCAATATGTCGTAGTGAACAGTGCATAATAGGGTGCAAATATAGCGAGATTATTTTGCATTAGCAAATAATCGGACTTAATATTTTGAAAATTGTAGTATTATTCGTAACTTTGCACTCTGTTATAAACAACTGATTAGTATTTACAAATAAACAAAGTCCCCCTAAGTAGGGGGATTTAGAGGGTCTTTTTTTTATATGAACGGTATTTACACAATTCTCCTCCTTATAGGTTCAAATATTTTCATGACACTGGCATGGTATGGTCATTTGAAACTCCAACAGATGAACATCTCAAATAGTTGGCCACTCCTTGGTGTCATTGTTTTCTCATGGGCTATTGCGTTCTTTGAGTATTCGCTTCAGGTACCAGCCAACAAGATTGGTTTCACGGGCAATGGAGGACCATTCACGCTGATGCAGTTGAAGGTAATCCAGGAGGTCATCTCGCTTGTTGTCTTCACCGTCATCGCAGGCGTTCTCTTCCAAGGCGAGCAACTCCATTGGAATCACGCCGTAGCCTTCCTCTGCCTCATCGCAGCAGTTTATTTTGTATTCCTTTAAGGCATACAAAAGCTACAGTTTCAGCTTTATGCCAACCTTGTTCAGCAATCCCACAACGGCAAGAACAATGAGGACATAAACCAAAGAATTTAGTAATCCGAGAACTCCCGAATAGAATGTGTCTGGCAGATAGATGTTGATGCATCCTCGGAGTGGATACCAGAAATATGGAATGAGATAGCAAGTCAATGTTGCTGTGGCAGCAGGACGAAGCAATCCTTTTACATTTACATTATCCTTAGTGTCGCAGAGATACATGAACACAGCGAGCAATGGGAGGAAAATCGCCATACAGAAGAAGTACCATGTTGGAGTGGCCTGAATCTTTGAGATAATCCAGAAGTTGTGAGACACAAAACCTAAACAGAGTGATGCCACAGCCCCACCAAGAAGGCATTTCAACAATCGCTGCTTACTATCCTTTGTTGATGCTCTTTGCAATGCGGCAGAGACAAATACTCCTGTAAAGCAGAACGCATGCAATGTCCAATCGCTTGGCACAAACGACAATAACAAGGCTCTTGATGAATAGGCTTCAGGGATGAATGAGGCGTGATTCAAAAGAGAAAGAAGCAAGACAACCGCCCATACTACCACTACACTTGAAAAACGCGACCACAACAGATAGAGAAGCATACACACTCCGTAACTCCAACCAATAAGGCCCAGAATGCCATACCAACCTCTTTCGGTGGCAATGCCTTGTGAGTCGCGCCAAAGAACAAGTCCCACGAGAAGCAACAATCCCGCAATACGAAGTATTGTAGAAAGGCGCTTCCACATTCCTCCCGTAGGATAGAGGTTCCAAAGTAGGAAAGCACCACCCACCATAACTGATGCCTGAGCCAAAGAGCCCGACTCCTCCATATTCATTGTAAGAATGCCGAGGGCAACAAGCGATACTGTTCGCCATATGGCATGAGCGAAAATATCCCATCGCGAATCGCCCTTTGCCAAACGGTTTTCTACGGCAAAAGGAATTGATAATCCCACACAGAAAAGGAAGCAAGGGAATATCAAATCAGAGAACCCGAGCATATCCTCGTCGAACTTTGCGTGATGCAACCAATGCGGAATATTCTTTACTCCAGGGATGTCATTCACAAAGAGCATCAGGAACATTGTCACAGCCCTGAGCCAGTCGATGGCATTCACTCTAACGGATTTGGCCGTAGTCATTTCCTATTCCTTTATCTTCAGGTGAGTGGCTCCTGTTGGGAGTGGATCTGGCAGTGTGTCAATGCCTTTCATTTCGCTTGTGAAGGCAGCAACATTGTCGGTTGGAAGAATGCAATTACCAGTGATGGTGTAGTGGTTCGTGCGGACAGTCTTTGCCTGCATCAGATCGCTACGGTTCTGGTTGTATGTGAGTCGGCCTTCTACAACAGTCGACTTGATATGGCCGTCGATTGGTGCATGCATATTAAACTGCAACTGGAAAGGAATGTTGAGGTCGCACTTTGAACGAACAACAGGAATGCACTCGCGATAGGTCCAGTCGTAGATATATGCTGGTCGTGGACTTCTAATCTTATATGTATATTCAATAATGTTATCTGCCTGAACATCAGGTACATTGACATGCATAACCGAGTAGTTGTCGTCAAGACGCTCCTTGACGAAATTCGAAGAACTGACATTCTTCTTTACAACCTTACCCTTCTCGTTCTTGCTGAAGACACGAACTTTCAGGTCGAGCAATTCGTCTATATTATCATCCTTTATTTCCACCCCATCTTGATATACGATGTCGATATTGGCATGCTTTGCTCCTTCGGGTTTGAGAATCTTTGTACGGAGGCATACTTCATAAATGGTGATGGCACCTTCTATGTTGACACCATTTGTGCCAAGAATCTGCATATTGTCTGAGTTGAGGTCGGCATCGCCATTTACCATTGAACCAAAACCATCGCTGAGTTCATAGCTCACTGTCATGGTTTTGCAAAGCACAATAGCATCTGCTCCAAGAGCCTCTTTCCAACCCACATATTCCCATTCCATATCCGATGGTTTACCGAATTTTTCGTTAGGCAACTGCGCCATTGCCATGCTTCCACATGCCAGAAAGGCAACCATTAATGCTATTTTTCCAAATGATTTCATCATAATTTTCATTGTTTTTTTGTCATGAATGATGCAAAATTATATAAATATAATCAAAAATCCAAAGAAAAACTCCATAAAAATGTGGCAAGAAGTGATGAAAAGCATTGATTTTTGAGGGCGAAAAAATGAAAAAACGACACTGAAAATACAAAAGAACGACGAAAATGACAATACTTGAACAACGGCAAATTAAAAGGCAAACAATTACAAAGTATTGATTTACAGCGTCTTATATATACAAGGTTGACTCCAAAAACATAAACAATAACAATAAACAATAAATTCCGGGCATACAAGTTGGGGTTAGCACAGAATTCTATATTATTATATATATAAGAATATAGACTTTTTTTCAATGTGAAGTGTGTGTGCATATTTAATTGTTTATTGTTTACGCTGTGGTGTGTCTTGATAAACAATAAACAATAACAATTAATTCTGGGCATTCATTTCATGGGATGAAAAAAATATGGCCTTACCACTTTCTTTTTTCATTTTTTTTGGGTACAATGAAGTAGAGGGGTATAGTAACCCGCAATCCTTGCTCGTGTTTCAGTAGCTGCCGACGCAGCGTTTACTGAGCCCTCTATTATGTATTTTCTTTTACATCGCGAACCCCTCTTTTTCATTTAAGTGGAATGACGCGGTCATTTAACCGAAATGACATGCTCATTTAACTGAGATGATGAGGTGATTTAACTGAAATGAGCGGATGAAACAAGCGCGCAATCTAACCCGCTGATTTTCAGAAAGGAAGCCTCACCCCAACCCGCCCCTAAAGGGAAGGGAGTGAAGAAAAGATAACATGAAAAGAATTTACACAAAAAAAAGACGGACAAGATGTTACTCTATATCCGTCTGATTATTTCGGAGGAATGATTGCCTATTGCTTCTTCACTCTCAGGATGTTGAGCGAGTATGGATCGACTGTGAACTCAGGAGCGTCGCCTTCGAGCGAGATGTGGCGGCGGGTAGGATAAACCATGGTTGGTTCGTCGAGGGTGTTTTCGGCAAGACCGCTCTTCGACTTCAACTGGATGAGGTCGGCACCATCGGCAGTGAAACCGTCAAGGTGGAGACGGGTGTTCTCGCGGTTGCCTGATGTGTTGACAATCTTCAGAATCATCTCACCGGTGTTGTCGTCCATCGCAGCAGAGGTATATACTCCCTCCTGACTGTTTCCGCGGAGTCGTGTCTCGAGAATCTTCTCCTCGTCAAGGTAAGCCGTCACCTTGTTGCCATCAACCTCGAGGCGAACATCATACCAACGACCAGTCTCCACATGACCCGGAGTCTCGACAAGTACGCCCTTGCCTCCACCCACAATCTGCTCAATGCGATGCGATGTGTTAGAGCAACCGGCAATGTTGAGCCAGCAGTAGTTGTCCTTGTCCTCATAGTTGAAGATGACCATGAATCCCTCGCGACCACCATCACGACGACCACGGAAAGTGACAGTGTACTTCTTTCCACCGATAGGAGCATTCAGCAGAGCCGTTGCCGGAGCACTATTGCCCTTCTGCGAAAGTCCACTCTTGCCCGCCTCCCAATGAGTGTCGCGGAGAAGGAAGTCGGCAGCCTTCTTTCCACTCGCGTAGATGGTGTGCTTGCCAGCCGTAACCTGAATGTCGGCAAAGGTCGATTGTGTCTCCCATGTGGCAACACCGATATAACTTGAGTCAGGGGTATAGATGCGATTATCTGTGAAGATAGTATCTGCGTGTTCGGTCACTGCCAAAGTGCGTGTTCCCACATTCTCGGCAAAGAGTTTCTGCACATAGTAGGATGGTGTGCCCATCACTGCCTGCGAGTTGAAACGCACCATGTCAGGACGCCAGCGGTCGTCGTTCTCATTGACAAAGATTGGTGCATACGAACTCATCTTCACGATGTCGGAGTTGTTCTCCATACCCATCATGAACACTGCCTCGCCAAGGGCAGCATGGAGGTTGCCCAACTTACCGAATCCCTGTGTCACAGCATATTCGCCGCAATAGACATCAGGTTGCGAGCGAGAGTATTTGTCGTACTTGTGGAAGTTCTCGGCAAACCAAGCCGGCGAACGATAGTAGTGCTCGTCAACAAGGTCAACCTTGTCCTTCGAATGCCATCGTGGTTCGTCGGTGCCCCAAGCCTCCACATCGCCGATGATATGCATCTTTGGATACTTTTTCAAGATGGCAGTGCGGAAGGCACGATAGCGAGCATAGTAGTTGTCGGACAGAGGACCGCCGTCATTGTTGTTGTTCTCGTTGCCAATCTCGATGTATTCGATGTTGAATGGTTCCGGATGCCCGTTCTTCGCACGCATCTTTCCGTATTTTGTCTTTGCATTGCCATTGGCATATTCCAGAGCGTTCATGCACTCGTCAATCCAGTAGCGGAGTGAGTCGAGCGGTGTGACACCACCATGCCAGATGCCTATGTTCACGACATAGAGCGGTTTGGCGCCAAGGTCCTCGGCAAGTTGCAGATACTCGTGGAATCCAAGACCGTCGCTTGTGCGATAGCCCCAGTTCTTGTTCCAATGACCCGGACGCTCCTCAATAGGACCAATGGTACGCTCCCAACGGAAGGCATTGTCGGGTGTTTCCTGTCCCTCGACGAAGCATCCGCCAGGGAATCGCATGAAACGAGGATGCAACTCATAGAGCATCTCTACGAGGTCAGGGCGAAGACCATTCTCACGGTTCTTGTAGGTTGGTGGGAAGAGCGACACCATGTCGAGGTAGAAGTCGGAGTTGCCTGTCGAGGTGAGCACAAACACCGCCTCTGGGTCGTTAACGGTCGATGTGAGTTCGGCTGTGGCGTGCTGCCATGAACTCTTGCTCTTGTCGTAGTTGAGACGAGCCGATGCATGGAACTTTGTTCCATTCTTGCCCTTGAGCATCACATAGATGCCACGCGAGCGCTTTACCTTTATCCAAAGCGACAGCTTGTAGGTGCGACCCTTCACTGCATTGATGCCCCAGAAACCAGTGTTCATCACACCAGCGTCGGTATCGCCAATGCCCGTGGTGACAACATGCAGAGCCTGGCGCTGCACTTTGTTCATGAGGTCTTCACGCTCGAGTGTCATGCGCACATTGCCGTTTACCGAGAGATAAGGTTTCCATGCCTCTGGCACTTTTTCGCTATCCTCGAACGAGCGGTTGCGGATGAGTTCGGCATATATACCACCGTCAGCAGCATGGTTGATATCTTCATAGAAGATACCATAGAGCATAGGACTGATGTCGGCAGGTGATTTTGTAGCATCGACGCGAATGTCGATCTGGGCATTTGCGGCAATAGCCACAAGAAGAATCAATAGAGATTGAAGTCGTTTCATTATTGTCAGTTTTGTTGTTTTTTCATTTTTACGGATTGTCGGGAATTACTTACTGTCCTCCGATGCGCTCGAAGAAGACAATCACTTCTTCCCATGTCTTGAACTCATCAGAACCGAGGCGGATGGAGGTTCCCATGAAGTCGGCATATTCCTCTAAGGCAATGATATAATCGCCAAGGAGCATCTGAGGGCGGTTGCAGAACACCACCTTATTCCATGCAGGTGCAGAGATATATTCCTTCACCCATTCAATGGCAGCGGTCATCTCCTCTGGTTCGTTTGTTGGCGAAGGTGCCACGATGTTTATATCGTAGAACTGCGACATAAACTCGTAGGCTTTCAGCAAGGAAGATTTCGGTTTGTTGTAAGAATCTTTCATTGCGTCAAGGGCGATATACATCACTGGTCGTTCACGTCCCTGCTGAAGGTCATCGATATGGCGAATTAGCGGAATGAGATAGTGATGAATTACCTTCTCCGTGAGGCGATGCTCACCATGGAAATATATTGCTTGAGGATAGTGTTCATGGAAGAGAGGGAAGGTGTGGACGGTAGGGTCGGCATCACCGAAAAGTCCCCACACCTGTTTCATGTCGTCGGTGGTAATATCCTCAAAGCAGTGGGTTGTCATCTCACGGTATTCCTTCACCAATGCTTTTGTAACGATAAATTCCTGCACTCCGTCCTTTCGTGGATTCTGAAACACCTGCTTACCCACCATTCCGTGTTCGCTCATCGTGTCGCCCATCTGGAAGGCAGGGTTGACGAGGATGCGATCAACACCACGAAGCATCTCTGTGTACATTCCTCCCATAGAGGTTCCAATGATGAGGTCGGGGCTTTCTCTTTCCACCATCTCGCGAAGCATTGCCATCGCTTCTTCAGGGACGACAGGGATGTCCTCGGCAATGACGCGAGCCTTAGGAAGGAGCGTCTGCAACACTTTAACGGTGTTTGTCGATGCCGCAGAACCGAATCCGTGGACATACATGATGGTTTTATCTACCATCATATCGGGGTAGGTTTTTATATATTGGTTTTCCATTTTAGTTGCGAAAATTGTGCTACAGCAGCATATTTTCTGCAAAGTTAGCAATAATTTTTGAATGATTAGGGGAAATATCAACGAAATTTCGTACCTTTGCAAAGAATTGCTCATTAAGAGCACCAATGGAAATGAAAGAAATAGAGAGATTTATAAATGACGGTAATCGTCACTTCTCCTTTGAGGTACTGCCACCTCTGAAAGGAAATGGTACAGGGTCGCTGTTCTCGACAATAGAGAAACTGAGCGAGATGAACCCGTCATATATCAACATCACAACTCACCATAGTGAGTATGTGTACAAGGAATTGGAAGACGGGCACTTTGAGCGTTCGCGCGTTCGCCGTCGCCCAGGAACAGTGGCTATCGCAGCCGCCATACAAAACAGATTCTCCATCCCTGTGGTGCCTCATGTCATCTGCAGCGGCATCAACAAGGACGATATTGAATACGAACTGCTCGACCTTCAGTTTCTCGGCATAGAGAACCTGCTGTTGCTTCGTGGCGACAAGGCGAAGGAAGACAGCCGATTCACTGCCGTACCTAATGGATACGAGCATACAACAGAACTGCAGGAGCAGGTGAACCGCTTCAACGAGGGATTTTTCATCGACGGCACTCCGATAAAGAAACCGGGAAAGAAGTTCCACTACGGCGTGGCTTGCTATCCAGAGAAGCACGAAGAGGCACCTAACCCTGAGATGGACCTTCAGTATCTGAAGATGAAACAGGACCTCGGTGCAGAGTATGCCGTGACGCAACTCTTCTACGACAACCAGAAGTATTTTGATTTCGTGGAGCGTGCGCGCAAGGCAGGAATAACAATTCCAATCATTCCAGGCATCAAACCATTGGCAAAACTGTCGCAGTTGACCGTAGTACCAAAGACATTCCATTGCGACCTGCCACAGGAACTGGCGCAGGAAATAGTGAAATGCAAAACCGACGAGGACGCAAAGACTCTCGGTATTGAATGGGGTATTCATCAGTGTGAGGAACTCTACGAAGCAGGCATAAAGAACATACATTTCTATACCGTCTCGGCAGTGGATTCTGTTGCACAGATAGCAAAGAAGATTTTATAGACAAATGAAATTCAGTGAAGTCATAGGACAACAAGACACGAAGCAGCGACTGATGAGAATGGTTGCTGATGAGAAGGTGCCACACGCAATGATGCTTTGTGGTCCTGCGGGTTGTGGCAAATTGGCACTTGCCTTTGCTATGGCTTCATATCTCCTTGGCGAACGCGAGGAAGGCACAAACGCAAATGTCAGTGCCATGCTTGCAAAACTGCAGCATCCCGACCTGCATTTCGTTTATCCGGTGATTCGACCAGCGGGTACTCCTTCGGACAGAAAGATTACAAGCGAGGATTTCATTCGCCAGTGGCAGGAAATGATTGGCGAGACAGCATATTTCAGTTTTGAGGAATGGCTCGAGAAAATCGATGCAGCAAATCAACAGGCGCAGATTTTTGCGGCAGAGGGCGACCGCCTCACTCACAAACTGTCGCTCAAGTCAAGTCAGGGCGGATACAAGGTCTGCGTTATGTGGCTTCCTGAGAGAATGCACACTACATTTGCCAACAAGATACTGAAACTCCTTGAGGAACCGCCAACAATGACGGTATTCATCATGGTGAGCGAGGAACCACATCTTCTCCTTGAGACAATTCGCAGTCGTGTGCAGCGAATTGATGTGAAGCGTATTGATGACGCAGATATTGAGACGGCTCTCGTTCAGCAACGAGGTCTTGACGCAGAAACAGCTCATCGTGTGGGTCGTATCGCCAACGGCAACTGGCTGAAGGCATGCGAATATCTGGATGCATCGAACGAGAACCATCAGTTCCTCGATATGTTCATCATGCTTATGCGTATGGCTTATGCCCGCAACACAAAAGGCATGAAGAAATGGAGCGAGACAGTGGCGGCTTTCGGACGAGAGAAACAACGCCGCATGCTGAAATACTTCTCAGCACAGTTCCGTGAGAACTTCATGTCGAACTTCCAGAATAAGGAACTCATCTACCAGACACAGGAAGAAGAGACCTTCTCGGTGAAATTCGGCCGATTCATCAACGAGGCAAATATCGTAGAGATTCAGGAACTCATCGACCGCACCATACGCGCCATTGGTCAGAATGCCAATGCAAAGATTGAGTTCTTTGACTATGCCCTCAACATGATTGTCCTCATCAGAAGAGGGTGTTAACAAAATACATCGTACATCAAACATCGTACATTAATATATGAACTATAAAGATATGAACTTCCAACTTGCTCGAGGTTGCGACCGTGGCCTTTGCCACAGAGGTTGTGACCGCTCGAACAAGCAGTTAAATACATTCGACTGGCTTGCAGACATTCCTGGCAACACCGATACAACCGATTTGGTGGAGGTGCAGTTCAAGAATACTCGCAAGGGTTACTATCACAACATCAACAACCTCGACCTGAAGAAGGGCGACATTGTGGCTGTGGAGGCTAATCCTGGTCATGACATTGGCGTAGTGACTCTCACCGGACGACTTGTGGCATTGCAGATAAAGAAAGCCAATCTGAGATCGGCCGACGATATCAAGCGCATCTACCGCATTGCAAAGGTGGTGGACATGGAGAAATTCCAGGAAGCAAAGAGTCGCGAACACGACACAATGATTCAGAGTCGCCAGATTGCCAAGGATCTCGGGTTGCAGATGAAAATCGGTGATGTGGAGTATCAGGGCGACTGCAACAAGGCTATCTTCTATTATATCGCCGACGAGCGTGTGGACTTCCGTCAGTTGATCAAGGTTCTTGCCGACACATTCCATGTGCGCATTGAGATGAAGCAGATTGGTGCTCGTCAAGAAGCAGGACGAATCGGTGGTACTGGTCCTTGCGGTCGTGAACTCTGTTGCGCCACATGGATGAAGAACTTCGTCAGCGTCAGCACTAACGCCGCTCGCTTCCAGGACATCTCGCTGAATCCTCAGAAGTTGGCTGGTATGTGTGCAAAACTGAAGTGCTGTCTTAACTATGAGGTTGACGACTATGTAGAGGCAAGCAAGAAACTGCCAAGCAAGGACATCCAACTCCAGACAATGGATGGCGACTACTACTATTTCAAGGCCGACATCCTCGCAGGACTCATCACCTACTCTACCGACAAGCGTCTGGCTGCAAATCTCGAGACAATCACCGCTGAGCGCGCTCGTGAGATTATCGAGATGAACAAACGCGGCGAGAAACCTGAGTCGCTACTGACAGAGGACACAGCAAAGGCTCCACAGCGTCCTATCGACTTGCTTGCTGATGCTGACATCAGTCGCTTTGACAAGGCAAAGAAGAAGAAAAAGAAGAACCGCGACAACCGCCACGCACAGGCTCCTGCAAGCGAAAACAATGCTCCTGCAAAGGAAGGCAACATCGGCAATCAGGAGAGACGCGAGGGTGGACATCGCCATGATAACCACCGCAGAGACCACGGTCAGAAGAGACATCACAACGGCGGTGGCAACAACGAGAACAGAAATCAACAGAACAACAATGCCGGCAAGGAGTAATAGTGGAATTCTGCTATTATTCCTGCTGACAATATTCCTGACGGCATGTAATAATAATAAGGTGTATGACGAATTCGCTCATGCACCTATTGCCGGTTGGGAGAAAAACGACTCTCTTGCCTTCGCCATTCCTGCACTTGCAGAGTCGGGCGAATACGCTATGCAACTGCAGATGAGAACCGACAACTCATTTCCTTTCATGAGTGTGGTACTCATCATCGACCAAAAGGTAATGCCTGAAGGTCGCACCTATTCCGACACACTGAACTGCCGTGTGACCGACGAACGCGGCCACACATTGGGTAGCGGAATAAACATTTACCAGTATGCTTTCGATGTTGCTGACAGGCATCTTAACAAAGGTGACTCGGTGTATGTCACCGTTCGCCACGATATGAAACGAGAGATGTTGCCAGGAATATCGGATGTAGGAATTGTACTATCAAGAAAGTAGGCGACTATTGCGACCTGCGTCAATCCTCAGGAAGATGAAAAGGAGGATGGTGAAACCCCACAACGAAGAACCTCCATAACTGAAGAACGGTAACGGAATTCCGATTACGGGCGTAAGTCCCAACACCATTCCGACATTGATGAACAGGTGGAATATGAACACGCCCAAGACGCAATAGCCATACACACGACCAAAAGCGAACGGTTGTCGCTCGGCCAACTGTATGAGGCGTAGTATCAACAAAAGGAAAAGCACCAACACGCCGGCACTTCCCATGAATCCTTCCTCTTCGCCAACGGTGCAGAAGATGAAGTCGGTGTCCTGCTCAGGCACATATTTCAACTTTGTCTGTGTGCCGTTGAGGAATCCCTTTCCACGCAAACCACCAGAACCAATGGCAATCTCACTCTGATGCACATTATATCCGGCACCAGCCAAATCCTCTTCAAGACCAAGAAGAACATTGATACGCACACGCTGATGTGGTTGCATCACATCATTGAGCACATAACTTGCCGAATAGAAGAAGGTAATACTTCCAAGGGCGAAAAGCGTGATGAGCATATAATTCATTGCTCTTGTACGCAACCACTGATAGGCAAGGAAGGCAATGAGCAAGACGGTCACTCCAATCTGTACCCAAACGACATTGAACGGTATGACATAAATGGCAAACCATGTCGCAATAGCCGTTGTAAGGGTACATAATCCAATCATTCGCCATGCCAATGGTTTATCGTTGCAATATGAATAAACCATGCCCGAAGAGAATATCTGGATAAGGAAAAGAACCACATAGGTACCTACGGATGTCGGGGTAGAAAAGAGCATCACATCGGCATATTTCACTCCTACTACGAAGTAGACAACCATTGCTACACCCGTAAAGAGAATACTACCCGGCATTCCTTCGCGATAGAACATCAGGAAGAACGACAGATAGACAAGTGCCGAACCTGTTTCCTTCTGCGCCACAATGAACAGCATAGGGGTGAAGACTACTGCCAAAGCCATAGCGAAGTCCTTCAGGCGCGACATATTGAAATTGTAGGTACTCATCAGTTTCGCCACTGCCAATGCCGTGGCAAATTTGGCAAATTCGGCCGGTTGCAAACGCAAAGGACCTAACACAAGCCATGACTTCGAACCTTTGATTTCGTGGGGATTGAATATCGTGACAAACAGCAGCAACAGGAAAAGGCCGTATATGACAAAGGCAAAGGTGTCGTAGAACTTACTATCGGTCATAAGGATGACAAAGCCAAGACATAACGCTGTGCAAATCCAGATGATTTGCATACCAGTACGGGTGCTAAGACTGAAGAAATCGGTATCGCCATAGGTATAGCTGGCTCCGCAAATGCTGAACCATCCAAAGATGAGCAATGACAAATAAATGCCAACGGTCCACCAATCAAGTGAACCAAGAACGCTCGGATTCTTTGTGTTTGTTGCCATATCCTTTTTTCTATTACCGTTAACCGTTAACCCTTAACCCTTAACCTTTAACCAATAACCCTTATCTATTTCTACTTCCGTAACCAATTCGCTTCTTCTGGAATACTGCTGCTCGTTGTTCTGCTGCAGGCGACAACTTACCAGTGATGTATTGTTCCATCATGATTGCACCGATAGGTACCGCATAGTCAGCACCAAATCCACCATTCTCTACATAAACGGCGATGGCTATCTTTGGTTCGTCCATTGGCGCAAATCCCATGAATACGGAGTGGTCCTGGCCGCGATTCTGTGCCGTACCGGTCTTTCCACACACGAGATAGTCGCTTCTGTTTGCCGCCTTACAAGTACCCTTTATCACTGACGAACGCATTCCGGCAACAACCCAGTCGTAGGCTTTCTTTGATGCCATGGTGTAATGCTTGCGAGTATAGAGAGTGTCAAGTGGTTCATCCTGAACCTTTCTCACTACATGAGGCACGTAGTAATAACCGCGGTTGGCGATTGTTGCACCGAGATTGGCAATCTGAAGCGGTGTGAGGTTAACCTCACCCTGACCAATGGAGATTGAGATGACGGTCAAACCATTCCACGATTTGTGGTAGGCATTGTCATAGAAATCGGCATTCGGAATAAGTCCGCGCTTCTCACCAGGAAGGTCGATACCGAGTTTGTAGCCGAATCCCATGCTCACCATATAGTCGCGCCAGCGGTTCATGGCATCCTGCACATGAGGATACTTCTTGCGATTGCCAATCATATAGTAGAGTCCCCAACAGAAATAACCGTTGCACGAAGTACTGATGGCATCAACCAATGCTATTGGCGAAGCATGACCATGGCAACCTACATGCAATCCGCGATGATAGAATCCGCGATGACATCCGAAGGCTGTACTTGGAGTGATGATTCCCTCGGTGAGATAGGTAAGTGCCTGACCGGTCTTGAATGTAGAACCCGGTGGATACTGTCCCATGATGCTTCGGTTGAGCAGCGGTTTCCACACATCCTGCTGAAGGGCGGCATGCATCTTACTGCGCTTACGACCTACCATCATACGAGGGTCGTAGGTAGGAGACGAAACCATACAAAGTACTTCACCCGTTGCCGGTTCAATAGCCACAATACTACCAATCTTTCCTTCAAGCAGACGCTCGCCAAGAGCTTGGAGCTTCACATCAATACTAAGTGTGAGGTTCTTGCCAGCAACAGGGCGACTGTCGAGTTCGCCATTTTGATAATGGCCCTGAATGCGTCCGTGTGCATCACGCAAGAGAATCTGCGTACCCTTCTCACCACGGAGTTGCTTCTCGTAGTATCTCTCCACTCCGAGTTTACCGATATAGTCGCCCGCCTGATAGTAGTCGTCATTCTCGATATCGCTTGGCGAAACCTCACCGACATCGCCCAAGACATGGGCGGCATAAGGATACTGATACTGACGGATGCTTCGCTTCTGAATATAGAAACCGGGGAATCGGAACATCTTCTCGCGGAAGACGCTGAACTCCTTGTCGGTCAACTGCGAAAGGAAGAGCTGTTGGGTGTAGCGTGAATAACCGGGATTCTTTGATCGGTCCTTTATGTCATTCATTCGCTTTATGAAGAATTCCTTTGTTATGCCAAGGGCATTACAGAATTCAAGGGTGTCGAGATGGCCGCTTTCCTCGTTCATCACAACCATGATGTCGTAGGAAGGCTGATTGTAAACCATCAAGTCGCCATTGCGGTCGTAGATAAGTCCACGCGAGGGGAATTCTATCTTCTTGAGGAAGGCATTTGAGTCGGCATTCTTCTTGTAGTCGTCGCTCATCAACTGAAGAGTAAACAGACGAATAGTATAGATAACCACAATTCCTATGGCTATTCCTGCTATTACATAACGACGATTTTCAAGATTAAAATCCTTCATTAACCCTTCCTGAGAGTTTCTGTTGTAATTACCAAAAGATAGGTGAGCAGAGTGCTTCCAAGGATATAAAGCAACCACTGCTGCCAGTTGAAGAAGGCAAATTCCTCGAGTGTGAAGAACACTACAACGAAGAGGAATACGAGTGGGAAGCTGTAACCCAGATACTTAGTGAAACCGAGTGACTTTATTGACGGGCGCAAGTCTTCAGGACTCTCGCGACTGAGGAACATCTTCAAATAAGGTGGCTGAAGGAATCCTATTAATGTCATTGATGCTGCGGCAACACCTGGGGTGTTCGAGAACATATCGGAGATGAGTCCAATGACAAATCCCACCAGCAATACCACCCATCGGCGGGAGTTATTTGGAGCAACAAGAAGGATATAGATAAACAGCAAAGGTGTGGCGCATCCAAAAAGATGGATGTTATTGAACACCACTACCTGCAGCAGAAGAATCACTGCAGCGAGTGCTATACCTTTTATTGCATCTATTGTCATTGTTTCGAATCCTTTTGTGGGGTTAGTTCTGACGGGTTGCTATAGAATCCTGAGCGGCACGGAGGATGTCGAGTTGCTCCTGCATTGGTGCATTGTCGATGACGCAGACATCACGCAGATTGGTGAAATCGGTTGCCAGACGCACCTTGATGCGATAGGACATACCATCAGCAGAATTGAAGGTACAGATAACCTTACCCACTGTAATTCCCTTTGGGAATACCGATGAGTAACCACTTGTCTCGATGATATCACCCTTAGCATAATGAGCATGACGAGGCACATCCTCGACAAAAGCATAACCGCTTTCCTTACCCGGCCAACGTAGATATCCGAAGAAACCTCTGCGGCGGATGGTGCAACTGATGTTCGATTGCGAATTGAGCACAGGGATGACAACCGAATAGTGAGTGCCTACAAGATAGACAATACCCACTACTCCATCGCCCGACACTACGCCCATGTCTTTTCTAATCCCATCAGCCGAACCTTTATCGATGGTGATAAGGTTGTCTGGTTTGTCGGTAGAGGAATGCACCACCTTTGCCTGAATGCTTTTGTATCCGTCAGGAATCTGAGCCAAGACAGCAGTACTGTCCTCAGTCAATCTGGCAATGGTTTTCTTTGCCGATGCCAACTGCAATTCAAGCGAGGTGTTACGCTTGGTAAGGTCCTCGTTGATATTGGCGAGTTCAAAGTAAGAACTCACTGCCGAACTCCACTCATAAACCTTTCCACTCACTGCGTTGGCGGACGAAAACCACACGCTGCTCTGATAGTTGTTGTAACTAAAGAGCAGCGAAACACTGGCTGCTTCGAGAATTACGAAAAGCAGCCAGTGATAGTATTTCGAGAGAAACTCAAATAAGTTTCGCATGAGTGGAGTCTTTTGTCTTTAAGTGTAAAGCGCAGCCGTCCTTATCTCATGAGGAATGAGAAGCGGTCGATGTTCTTCAATGCTACACCAGCACCACGAGCAACACTGTGGAGTGGATCCTCTGCAACATGGAACTTGATGTTGATCTTGTCCTCAAGACGCTTAGCCAAACCACGGAGCAATGCGCCACCACCACTGAGCCAGATACCATTCTTCACGATATCAGCATAGAGCTCTGGTGGAGTATGCTCGAGAGCTGAAAGTACAGCACTCTCAATCTTTGCAATTGTCTTGTCAAGACAGTGAGCAATCTCCTGATAGCATACAGGAACCTCCATTGGGAGGGCTGTGATGCGGTTAGGACCATGAACGATATAGTCCTCTGGAGCCTCATCGCCAAGTTCTGTGAGTGCAGAACCGACATTGATCTTGATACGCTCAGCCATACGCTCAGAAACCTTCACATTGTGCTGGCGTGACATATACTCCTGAATATCAGATGTGAGTTCATCACCCGCAACACGGATTGAGTTGTTGCTGACGATACCACCGAGAGAAATTACTGCAATCTCAGTTGAACCACCACCTATATCAACAATCATGTTACCCTCTGGTGCCTCTACATCAATACCTACACCGATTGCTGCTGCCATTGGTTCGTAGATGAGATAAACATCACGACCGTCAGCATGCTCAGCAGAGTCACGCACCGCGCGCTTCTCAACCTCAGTACAACCTGAAGGAATGCCGATTACCATACGAAGTGAAGGAGTGAACAGACGGCTACCAGAATGAACCATCTTGATAAGACCGCGCATCATCTGCTCGCAAGCAGTGAAGTCGGCGATGACACCGTCACGAAGTGGACGAATGGTCTTGATGTCGTCATGAGTCTTCTCATACATCATCTTGGCCTTCTCACCTACGGCAATCATCTTGTCGCTGCGACGATCGAGAGCCACTACTGAAGGCTCATCAACAACAATCTTGTCGTCGCTGATAATGATGGTGTTGGCAGTGCCAAGGTCCATCGCTATCTCCTGAATAAATGAAAAAAGTCCCATTATAATAAATTACTTTTTATGTGTTACCAATTTTTATTACTTGCCTGTCTCAACAAACCAAGCGTTGATTGCTGTATCATAGTGACTGCTTACACCAAATGCGCGTGTAGCGAACATACGACGCTGCTCGAGTGTTGTTGCTGCACCCTGCTCGTTGATGATGTCGAGAAGTACACCATACTCTGCCTTGCTTGGAACGATTACTACATCATTGAAGTTCTTTGCTCCTGCGCGGATGAGAGAGATACCACCTATATCAATCTTCTCGATGATGTCAGCCTCACTTGCACCACTTGCCACTGTCTGCTCGAAAGGATAGAGGTCAACGATTACGAGGTCAATCTCAGGAATCTCATACTGAGCCATCTGCTGCTGGTCACCTTCGTTTGCGCGGCGTCCGAGGATACCACCGAATACTTTTGGATGGAGAGTCTTCACACGACCGCCAAGGATTGAAGGATATGTTGTTACATCCTCTACAGCCTGACACTCGTATCCGAGCGACTCGATAAACTTCTGTGTACCACCAGTCGAGAGGAACTTGACACCCTCATCGTTCAATTTCTTAAGCAATTCGTCCAGTCCATCTTTGTGGAAAACTGATACAAGTGCAGTCTTGATATTCTTCATTTCAACTATGTTTGTTATGCGATTTATTTCCAAAGTGCAAAGGTAGTGTATTTTTTTCAGTTTTTGGACAAAAAAAATATTTATTTTTTATAAGGGCAAATAATTTACCCAAATCAACCGGAAAAGCAATGAAAAAATAAGCGCCGAGATTCTCATCGAACCTCGGCGCCTAAACTTATGTTTAACTAAAAATCCTTTTTCGGTAAAATGGGAACCTCACGGTCACCATTGTTTCCTGTTAAACAATCCTGTTTAATTACCTTAAACTAATAACTAAAAACCTAAATCTATTACTACTAACCTAAACAATCTATTAACCTTTCCAAATGACTCAAGAGAAGTCTTTTCCGGCATCTGTTGTTCACCGAAGAACTGCCTTTCTTCCCTAAAGCCGATGCAAAGTTACGAACTTTTTGTTGTGTGCGCAAACAATTTCGTCATTTTTTATTGCAATTTGCATCTAACTTGACCTATATCAACGGATAATCATAATTTTAATCGCATTTTTGGTTTCAAATTGGTTTTTTTATTTGTTTTTCGCTTACTTTTTATCAATCTGATATCACACAGTTCTGTTTCTGCTTCACAAAATGTTATTTTGCAAGAAAATCTGCTGATATTTGAATTGTTTCATTTTTTATTGCTATCTTTGCGTCATAATACAGACAGAATGAGAATACTAATTGTCAATACAAGCGAACTGAATGGCGGTGCGGCTGTTGCGTCAAACCGTCTTGTGGCGGCTCTTAACAACAACGGAGAAAAGGCAAAGATGCTCGTGCGCGACAAGTCGTCGGAGAATATCTCAGTTTTTAAAATGCCGGGTAAGATTTCCGCCAAGTGGCATTTCCTTTGGGAAAGGCTGCGTGTGTTCATGGCATTGCACTTCCGAAAGGAGCATCTCTGGGAGATTGACATTGCCAATGCTGGTACCGACATCACTGCCCTACCTGAGTTCAAGGAGGCGGACATCATTCATCTGGCTTGGATAAACCAAGGAATGCTCTCGCTTGGGAACATTGACAAGATTGTGAAAAGCGGAAAACCTGTTGTATGGACAATGCACGACCTCTGGCCGGCTACTGCCATATGTCATTACGCACGCGGGTGTACATCTTTCAAGACTGGTTGCAACAACTGCAAACTCCTTCCTGGTGGAGGAAGCGACAAAGACTTGGCTTTCAAGGTATGGAACAAGAAGAAGAGTGTCTACAAAAACAGCAATATCCATTTCGTCACCTGTAGTCGTTGGCTTGAGAATCAGGCAAAGAGCAGTGGACTCTTAGAGAATCTGTCTGTCACAAGCATTCCTAATCCTATTGACACAAACATTTTCTCTCCACAAGACAAAACAGAGGCAAAGAAAGCCCTGGGATTACCAACCGACAAGAAGGTGATTCTCTTTGTTGCACAGAAGGTTACTGATGAGCGAAAAGGTGCCCATTGCCTTATTGAGGCTTTGCAGAAACTGAAGGACGAGAATCCGGAGGTTGCAGAGAATTGCGTTGTGGCTCTTCTTGGCGGTCATGCCGAGGAACTGGTTGAGCAGATAAGCATCCCTACCTACCCACTCGGTTATGTGTCGGGCGACAAGAATATTGCTGCCGTTTATAATGCCGCTGATGTGTTTGTGCTTCCTTCAATGGAGGACAACTTGCCAAACACCCTTATGGAGGCTCTTGCCTGTGGAGTTCCTTGTGTGGGATTCTATGTTGGTGGCATTCCTGAGATGATCGATCATAACAAGAATGGCTATGTGGCAAAGGCGGGTGATACAAGCGACTTGAAAGAGGGCATCAAATGGATTCTCTCTGATGCTGACAGTAAGGAGTTGCGCAGTGCCTGCATTACAAAAGTTACCCGATGCTATTCGCAGCAGAGCGTTTCGTTGAAATATGTTGAAGTATATAGCAGTGTGATGGCACAGAAAGGATACGGACTATGATTTCCATAACGGTCATAACTTGCACATATAATGCTGAGGGTAATGTGGAGCGCACTCTAAAGAGTGTTCTTGAACAGACTTACGAAAATGTTGAGCATCTCATCATTGACGGAAAGTCGAAAGACTCTACTTGCGACATCATCAACCGATATATCACTGAAGCTAAAGCAGAGGAGGATCGTCATGAGATAAACTTCATCAGCGAACCTGACAAGGGATTGTATGATGCGATGAACAAAGGACTGCGTCTTGCCAAATCTGATTATCTTATCTATCTTAATGCGGGCGATACTTTCCCCGATGAGAATACCCTCGAGGCAGTTGCTGCGAGTGTAGGCGAAGGTGAGGTTCTTCCTGGTGTCATCTATGGTAACACTGATGTTGTTGACGAGGATGGTAAATTCGTGCGTCATCGCCGTTTGGCTCCTCCAGAAAATCTGTCGTGGCGTGATTTCAAAAACGGAATGTTGGTGTGCCATCAGGCCTTCTATGCCCTCACTTCCATCGCGCGCGCGTTACCTTATAATATTAATTACCGTTATTCAGCCGATGTGGATTGGTGCATTCGTGTGATGAAACAGTCGGAAAAGGAAAACCGTCCTTTGCGAAACGCTCATCATGTGTTGGCAAATTTCCTTGAGGGTGGTATGAGTGCCACAAACCACAGGGCTTCGCTAAAAGAACGCTTCCGCGTAATGGCAAAGCATTATGGATTGTTGCCTACAATATTCCAACACATCTGGTTTGTATTAAGGGCAATAATAAAAGCCTAACCAAGCCTTCTTTCTCCGCTTGCGCTATGAAAGCGGCAGAGCCGAGCGCCCAAAGGGAAGGATGTTATATAGCAAAAAAAGAGGGCATCCAAACGGGTGTCCTCTTATTATTTAATTATAATGTAAATGCAAACATTAAAACATCCCTCCCTTTGGGAGGGCTTGGGTGGGCTTTAAGTATATCTTAAGATATTTCCTGCCTTAATCTTCGATTTCTTCGACAAGTGGTTCAAGCGGCAGAGTTGATCAACAGTAACGCCACGCTTGCGGGCAATCGACTCAAGAGTCTCGCCCTCGGCAACCTTGTGATAGAGTTTCTCTGTTCCCTCTGCTGTGAGTTCCTCTACGTTTGTTGCACGGTTGTTTGCAACATACGAGCCACCTTGGACATCCTCGCGAGTATAACCGCCATTACCGATAACACCACGAAGACGAGTTGCCTCTGCCGACTCACGATCGTAAGTGTCACGGTTGTACATATAGTAGTCGCCCGTCACATCCTGTGCGCGGAAGTCAAACATCAATGCTGGGTTCAAAGCGAAACCGCAGAAACGAGTCTCAAAATGAAGGTGTGAACCTGTGCTTCGTCCGGTATTACCGCCAAGGCCGATAACATCGCCTGCGCGGACATTCTGGTTTTCAGATACTAACTGCTTTGACAAGTGACCATAGATAGTCTCAAGTCCATTGTTGTGACGGATTACGATATACTTTCCGTAGCCACCGCCATCGTATTTCACGATACGAACCTTTCCGCTGAATGCAGCGCGGATGGTATCGCCTACATAAACCTTGATATCAATACCTCTATGGGCTCTACCCCAGCGGGCTCCGAAGTTACTTGTTACAGCGCGACTTGTTGTCGGCATGCAGAAGTGGCGGAGATCAAACTTATAGGAATCTGGCATAGGAATCTGCTTGTGTGCATAGGCATTATCCCATTCCTCGTAGATTTCGTATGATGGATTTTCCTCCATCTCACGCTCGAGAATTCGCTGCAAAGCGAGTGTGTCGACAGCCTTCACCTTACGGTCGACTGGTGCCTGACGAGCAAGCAAGTCCTGAGCCGCGACATACTGACTGGAGACTAACAGAAGTGCTAAAATGGAGAATATTCGTAATATCTTGTTAATAGTCATAATAAATTTCTTTTTCAGTGTTCAGGAAGGCAACAATTTCACCTTCCACTTGCAAAGATAACGAAAAAATCGCAAACTTGTTGTTTTTTTGTAATAAAAACTTTGTTTTTTAACAATTTCACTAAAAATCTTTTGCAAAACCGGGGATTTTTCTTAATTTCGCAAAATAAAGGTTAAAGCCCTTGGGCGGGACAAGTATCTGGTTTCTGGTTTCTGGTTTCAGGTTCCAGGTTCAAAGTTCCAAGTTCCAAGTTTCAAGGTTAAATGGCAAACAACGACATTTTAAGTCAGGACATTAAGTTTCTGCAAGGTGTAGGACCTAAGCGTCAGGAGATATTGAAAAAAGAACTCAATATCCACACTTGGCGTGACCTTTTGGAATACTATCCTTATAAATATGTCGATCGCAGCAAAATCTATCGCATTGACGAACTTGACGGCAATATGCCTTTCGTGCAGATTCGCGGTAGGATTCTCAGTTTCGAGGAGTTCTCGATGGGACCTCGCAAGAAGCGTGTGGTGGCTCATTTCAGCGATGGACATGGCGTTGTTGACATTGTATGGTGGCAAGGGTCGAAGTACATCTACAAGACCTACAAGACGGGCGTAGAGTATATCGTTTTCGGCAAACCGGGAATCTTTGGCGGCAGATATCAGTTCACTCATCCTGAGATAGAAAAGGCTGAGGATGTGGAGATTACCAATATGGGCATGCGTCCTTATTATGTAACGACAGAGGCAATGAAGAAGTCAGGATTGTTATCGCGACAGATGGAGAAACTGACTCAGACGCTTGTCGAGAAGATTGGCGAAGCCGTACTTCCAGAGACTCTGCCTCAGTTCATTACGGGTCCTCTTCATCTCATTCCTCGCACTGAGGCTTTCCAACTGATTCATTATCCTACAAACGCCTTTGATGTGCAGAAGGCTCAGCAGCGACTGAAATTCGAGGAACTGTTCTATGTGCAGTTGAACATCCTGCGTTATGCTGCCGACCACCGCCGTCGTTTCAAGGGATATATCCTCGACAAGGTGGGCGTTCCTTTCAACGATTTCTACAGCAACTACCTTCCTTTCCCACTGACAAACGCTCAGAAACGAGTTATTCGCGAGATTCGCGAGGACCTTCGTTCGGGGCGTCAGATGAATCGTCTGCTTCAGGGCGATGTGGGTTCGGGAAAGACTCTCGTTGCTCTCATGACAATGCTTATGGCATTGGGCAACGATTATCAGGCGTGTATCATGGCACCAACTGAGATTCTCGCCGAACAGCATCTTGAGACAATACGCGGTTTTCTCAAGGACATGGACATTCGCGTAGAACTGCTCACAGGTACTGTGAAGGGCAAAAAGCGTGAGGAGATTCTCCGTTCACTTGCCTCGGGCGATATTGACATATTGGTTGGTACACATGCCATCATTGAGGATCCAGTGGAGTTCAAGCGACTTGGAATTGCGGTCATTGACGAACAGCATCGTTTTGGTGTGGCTCAAAGAGCCAAACTATGGACAAAGAGCGAAAAACCGCCTCATGTACTTGTCATGACTGCTACTCCTATTCCTCGTACTCTCGCCATGACAATCTATGGCGATCTTGATGTGAGTGTCATTGACGAGTTGCCTCCTGGACGTAAGCCTGTGCAGACAATACATAAATATGACGACCGCATGGGATCGCTCTATCAAGGCATTCGCCAGCAGATTCAGCAGGGGCGTCAGGTTTACATTGTCTATCCGCTCATTCAGGAGAGTGAGAAGATGGACTTGAAGAATCTTGAGGATGGCTTTGAGAGTCTGAAGGAGATTTTCCCTGAATACAAGATGAGTAAGGTTCACGGAAAGATGAAACCGAAGGAGAAGGACGAGGAGATGCAGAAGTTTGCCTCTGGCGAGACGCAGATTCTTGTTGCTACAACCGTTATCGAGGTTGGTGTGAATGTGCCTAACGCCTCTGTGATGGTTATTCTCGAGGCTCAGCGTTTCGGTCTTTCGCAGTTGCATCAGCTCAGAGGTCGTGTGGGTCGTGGTGCTGATCAGAGTTATTGCATTCTTGTCACTGGTCATGAACTGGCAAAGGAGACTCGCATGCGATTAAATATAATGTGCGACACAAACGACGGATTCCAGATTGCAGAAGCCGATTTGAAACTCCGTGGTCCTGGCGATCTTGAAGGAACACAGCAGAGCGGTCTTGCTTTCGACCTGAAGATTGCTGATATTGCACGCGACGGACAGATTGTGCAACTTGCACGCGATGAGGCACAGAAGATTGTGGATGTTGACCCAGAGTGCAACAAACCAGAGTATGCCCTTTTGTGGAATCGCCTGAAGGAACTCCGCAAGACCAACATCAACTGGGCCGCCATCAGTTAGGCTAATAGAAACAAAACAGAAATAAATGTACAACCATTGTAAATAAAAAAAATCGCTTATGAAGAAACTAATTCTCTCATCATTGATGCTCTTCTTCTCTCTCTCAATGATGGCTATTGACAAAGTAGAGGTTGACGGAATTTATTACGAACTTTTCGATTCGGGTCTTGCCCTTGTTGTAAAATACAATGATGTAGGCGACGAAATAGTGTATTCAGGCGATATCTATCTTCCTGACGAAATCACCGTAGATGGAGTGACTTATTCGGTTGAAGGTATTGAAAGTGAGGTATTCATGAACTGTACAGAACTGACATCTATAAGGTTGCCGGAAAACCTTTATGAAATTACCCGTGGCGTCTTTAACGGATGTACAGGCCTAACTTCCATAGTAATCCCTAACGGCGTGAATAGAATTGAATCGGATGCCTTCAATGATTGTTCCGGCCTTAAGACTGTCACTATCGGTAACGGATTGACGATGTACGATAAATATTGTTTTTATGGATGTGAAAATGTAGAGCAACTGATTTACGCAGAAGGTACAAAGGTCATAGGAGGCTTCTACTTGCCAAGTATCACTTCAGTAGTTATCCCAAGCAGTGTTGAGGAAATCGGGAGTTACGCCATCCTGGAGTGCATCAGCTTGCCTGATTTTGTTATACCGGACAATGTGAAAACGATTGGAGAAAAAGCCTTCTCTGGTTGCACTGGTCTTACATCTGTCACTATTGGCAGTGGTGTGACAGAGATAGCAAAAGACGCATTTGAGGATTGCAGCAATGTGAGCGAATTAATCTATGCTGATGGTTGCACAACAACGCTTTCAACAGGACTTAAAAGCGTCACCTCTGTTACAATTCCCGCAAGTGTGACAAGTATTGGCAAAAATACTTTCAAAGAATTCACACAACTGACATCTATCACCCTTCCAGAGAATCTGACAAGCATTGGATATGGTGGTTTCTATGGTTGCTCGGGCATTACATCTATCGCTATTCCAAACACTGTTACAGAGATTGGCGAATATGCGTTTTGCAGATGTTCTAATTTGCAAACCATCAATTTCCCTACTGCTTTGACAAGCATTAAGGAAGCCACTTGCGAGGAGTGCCCGTCATTAACCTCTGTCACAATCCCAACATCAGTGACAAGTATTGATAGAGATGCATTCTGTTACTCAGGACTTACATCACTTACAATCCCAGGAAAAGTGGAAACTTTGGGAAACGGCATCTGTCACGGTTGCACAGCCCTCACTTCAGTCACAATTCCAAAGAGCGTGGCAAGCATTGGCGAGTGGGCATTCTGGGGTTGTA
>DCIM01000086.1:0-52620 GCA_002316005.1 Prevotellaceae bacterium UBA1726
AGAGCCTCCGCCCTACCCCAGAGATTTCGTTCGCTATCCGTCAGGTTGGTGCTGTTGCCGGTGTTAATGTCACAGCATCGCACAATCCAAAGGAGTACAACGGCTACAAGGCATACTGGGCAGACGGTGCACAGGTAACAGCTCCTCACGACACAGGTATCATCGACGAGGTGAACAAGGTGAAGGTTGAGGATGTGAAGTTCGAAGGCAATGCCGACCTCATCAAGATTATCGGTGGTGAGATGGACTACGACTATATGGTTGCTGCTAAGGAAGCAATGGTTGATCAGGATGTTATCCTCCGTCAGAAGGACCTCAACATTGTTTATTCAGCAATGCACGGTACTGGTCGCGTCATCGTTCCTCTCTGCTTGCGTTCATGGGGATTCCAGAACATCAATGTTGTTCCTGAGCAGATGGTTGTTGACGGTAACTTCCCAACAGTTATCTCTCCAAACCCAGAGAATGCAGAGGCTATGACACTCGGTATGAAGCTCGGTACAAAGCTCAATGCCGACCTCGTTGTTGCAACCGACCCAGACGCTGACCGTCTTGCTATCGTTTGCCGCAATCCTGAGGGCGAGTGGGTTATCATCAATGGTAACCAGACTTGTATGATGTTTGTTTACTACATCATCAAGAACAAGAAGGCACTCGGCACACTCAACCCATCAGACTTCCTCGTAAAGACTATCGTTACAACTGAGGTTATTGCTGAAATGGCAAAGAAGGAAGGTGTTGAACTTCGTGACTGCTACACTGGTTTCAAGTGGATTGCTCGCGAGATTGCTATCTCTGAGGGTAAGCAGAAGTATATCGGTGGTGGTGAAGAGTCGTTCGGTTTCCTCCCATATGACAAGGTTCGCGATAAGGATGCTCCTGCTTCTATCTGTCTCATCTGCGAGATTGCAGCTTGGGCAAAGGATCAGGGCAAGACTCTCTACGACCTCTTGATGGACATCTACAAGGAGTATGGCTTCTCATTCGAGCATACAATCAATGTTGTTAAGCCTGGTAAGACTGGTGCTGACGAAATCAAGCAGATGATGGTTGACTTCCGTGGTGCTAATGCTCCTAAGGAGATTGCTGGTAGCAAGATTGTCTTGACAAAGGACTTCCAGGCACTCACTGCTACTGACGGTGAAGGCAATGTATCGAAACTCGATATGCCTGCAACAAGCAATGTTCTCCAGTGGTTCTGCGAGGATGGCACAAAGATTAGTGTTCGTCCTTCAGGTACTGAGCCAAAGATCAAGTTCTACTGCGAGGTTAAGGGCCAAATCGGTTGTGCAAAGTGCTACCCAGGTGAGGTTGACAAGGCAAAGGCAAAGGTTGAGGAAATCAAGAAATCGCTTGGTTTGTAATCACTCCCCTTTCCTACAAGCATAATAAAACCCGTCTCTCCATCCGAGAGGCGGGTTTATTTTATTTTGGGTCGCAGTCCTGCGTGAACACGCAGGAAACGGTGACTCTCCCCCTTATCGAAGAGCATGGCAAGAGCCCCCTTTATTTCATATGCTGGTTGAACCAATCTACAACCTGGCGCATGAGGTGATTACGAGTATTGCCGCCATAGATGCTGTGATTGCGATTAGTGTAGATGAGTTCGCGGAAATCCTTGTCTGCCTGTACCAACGCCTCGCTGTACTCAAATGAATTCTGTGGATGGACATTGTCATCAGCCAAACCGTGAATGAGAAGCAATGCTCCGTGGAGATTCTCTGCACGCTGGATTGGGTTGATAGCATAACCGTCAGGATTCTCCTGTGGAGTACGCATAAAACGCTCTGTGTAGATGGTGTCGTAGAACTTCCAGTTTGTTGGAGGAGCAATTGCCACACCACAGTTGAATACAGGATGACCTTCGCTCATCGACATCAATGTGTTGAAACCACCAAAGCTCCAACCCCAGATAGCGATTCTGTCCTTATCGACATACTGCTGCTTGCCGAGCCAAAGGGCTGTCTCAACCTGATCCTTCGACTCAAGTTCGCCCATTCGCTTGTAGGTACACTTCTCGAATTCAGCACCACGATAGCCAGTACCACGACCATCGACACAAACCACGATGTAGCCTTCTTGAGCAAGATAGTAGTCAAATGCCTGGCCCATGCTACCACACGACCAAGAGTTGATAACCTGCTGAGAAGCAGGACCGCTGTACTGATGCATTACGACAGGATATTTCTTTGATGCATCGAAATTAGCAGGCTTCAACATCCAACCATCAAGACGGACACCTTCGCCAGTGGTGAACGAGAACATCTCACGACGATTCCAACCGTTAGTCTTCAGATTCTCAGCAAGTTCCTTGTTGTCCAATGTTGTTGAGAGAACCTTTCCCTGATTGTTGCGAACAGTCACAACATAAGGGGTGTTCATGTCGCTCCAAGTGTTGATGAAATACTTGTTATCGCCCGAGAAGATGGCATTGTTCCAACCCTCCTGCTGTGTAAGGCGGTCGGTCTTGCCATTCTTATGTGACACATAAATCTGACGGTCGTGAGGATTCAAGGCTGCAGCCTGATAATAGACATCACCAGTCAGTTCGTCGTAGCCATAGACATTGGTAATCTCGTAGTCGCCATCACCCACCTTACGAATCTGCTGTCCGTTCATATTATATATATAAAGGTGGTTGTAGCCATCACGGTCGCTCGACATGAGAATGGAATTCTTCATTATCTTGATGTTCTGCAAAGCATCTTCCTTGACATACTTCTGCACATTCTCCTGAATGAGCAACTGAGCAATGGTAGAAGACGGATTTACGGCATAGAGGCGAAGGTCGTCCTGATGACGATTCATCGTGCAAACAATGATTTTGTCGGCATCTTCAGTATTGAAGATACGAGGCATGTAACCATCAGCATCGACAGGAACCTGAAGTTGCTGTGTACGATGCGACTTGATGTCGTAGCTCCAAGCGGTAACAGTGGAATTCTGCTGACCAGCCTTTGGATACTTGTAGGAATAAAGACTTGGATAATCGGCATTTTCCTCGTGTTCAGGAGCAAGGCCCTTGAACATCTGAAGTGAATATGTTGGCACAGCTTTCTCATCGTAACGAATCCAGCAAATCTTTGTACCGTCGGCATTGAAGCAGAAACTCTTGTTCATAGTGAATTCCTCTTCGTTCACCCAATCAGGAATACCGTTCAACACTTCGTTGAACTTTCCATCCTTAGTAACCTGACTTTCAGCATTATCGTAGAGCATCTTCACGAGCCAGATGTTGTTGTCGCGAACGAATGCAATCTGCTGACCATCAGGCGAGAAAGTAGGAACCTGCTGCTTGCCGGCAGTAGAGAGTTTCTCGAGTTTGTGGCTCTGAATGGTGTAGATATAGAAGTCGGCCTTGAACGAACGACGATACACATATTCCGTGTTTGTCTGGATGAGCATCTTCTTGCCATCAGGCGACATGATGTATCCGTCGAAGGAACTAACCTTCTCGCCCATCGTGTTGTTTACATCGAACAGGACGGCAGTCTGCTGACCGGTCTTGAATGAGTACTGAAGAATCTGATTGCCGTCATCGCTGATCTTGGCATACTGATCGGTGCCTTCCAATGGGTCGACACCACGAATATTCTGAGCCGAGAAAAGACGGTTCATTGTCTTGAGCTCCAATTTCTCATAGACTTTTATTGCAGCGTCAGCTGTTGATACCATTGCCATAAAAATGCTGAAAAATACAATTAACTTTTTCATATTGCTTATTATTCAATTTTTGTATTGCAAAGGTACGATTTTTTTTGTAACTTTGCCACACAATTCAAGAAAAATAATATTTTGCTATGCAAGAAAACCTACCATACAATGACTACAGTTCGTGGACACGGAGGCATTTTCCTTTCCGTGTGCAGAAGATATCTATTGATGCGGGGTTCTCTTGTCCAAATCGCGACGGAAGGATTTCGTTAGGTGGTTGCACCTTCTGCGATAACCAGACATTCAACCCTGCATATTGCGATGCAAGGAAATCGGTAACCCAGCAACTTGAGGAAGGTAAGGCATTCTTTGCCCGCAAATATCAGGAGATGAAGTATCTTGCTTATTTCCAAGCATTTAGCAACACCTATGCCCCACTCGCTCGTCTGAAGGAACTATACGAAGAGGCCCTGAAGGTGGAAGATGTTATCGGATTGGTAATAGGCACTCGACCGGATTGTATTTCTGATGAGTTACTCGCATATCTGAAGGATTTGGCAGCAAAATACTTTGTTGTTGTGGAGTATGGCATTGAGTCAACTTACAACAGTACCCTTCGCCTTATTAATCGTGGTCATTCTTTTGAGCAGAGTATCGAAGCCGTGAACAAGACTCACGAGGCGGGAATCCTCTGTGGAGGTCATGTCATCCTGGGACTTCCTGGTGAGACCGAAGAGATGATGATAGATTCGGCGAAGATGATTTCCGAGTTGCCTCTTGACTTCCTGAAAATCCATCAGTTGCAGATTATCCGAGGAACAAAACTTGCACAGCAATGGAACAAAGAACAAGAACTTCCTGAGGACCAGCGAACCGTCAGGGCAATGGAACTTGATGAGTATATTTCCCTACTATCGCGGTATATCGAGCACCTTCGTCCAGATATTATTCTTGAGCGGTTTGTGAGTCAATCGCCGGCAGAATTGCTCCTTGCCCCTCGCTGGGGATTGAAAAACCATGAGTTCACGCATAAACTGCTCAAATACATGCAAAATAACAATGCTTCGCAAGGCGATTATATCCCAAATTAATCAAGGATTTTGCGCGTTATGAAAATAGTTTTGATTTTTTTCTATTGAAATTTGGTTTATTAGAAAAAATATATTAGTTTTGCCGACGAAACAAGAAATTATTAAAGAAATAAGAAAAATTTAATCATACAATTATCTATGGCACAAGAAAAACCATTGACACTGAAAACCCTTACCAAGAGCGTTGCATGGGATCTTCAGGAGAATGATATCTTCCGTCTTTGGAAGGATGCTGAAAAAGATGCAGACATCAAAGAAAACCAGCGTCATTACTTCGACATTATTCGTGCAGCATTCGAAGTTGAAGAAATTACTATTGACAAACCTGTTGTAATTCAGAAATACGAAGCTCGCGGTTTCAAGGTTGGTCAGTTGAAAGTCAGCGACAAGGACGAGAAGAAGTGGGCCGTAAAGAAGCGCCCTATCTCTCGTGTAACAGATCTCACATACGAAAACATCCGTCACATCTCTACAGCTCAGTTGCTCGATGTTATCGACAAGAACTTCGGCGGTGGTTGGGATTCGCTCTCTCAGAGCATTCAGGACATCATCCTTTCTGGTTTTGATATTTCTACCACTACCCTTCCAAGCAACCGTCTCCACAACCCTGGTGGTATGTACGAGAAGAAGGTGGAAGATGGATTTGATGTTCTTGAAATTGCAAAAGGCACTTGGGTAGAGGCTATCTTCGCAAAGGCTAAGCCTGTTATCGAGAAGGTTGAGGAAGACGAGACTAAGAACAAGAAGAAGACCTATGGCGATGAGGACGACGACGATGAGGACCTTCCAGAGATTGACGACAACTATGGCGATGACGATGAGGACGACTTCGATGAGGATGCGATGGACGAGGAAAGCTATCGTACAACAATCGAGACAGATCCTGAGGATCTCGACCTTAGCAATGTGTCAGAAGGCGACGACGACGATTATTAATCAATAATCAGAAGCAGTTACTGAAACAACTGTAACTGCATATACTTCTCGGAATTTTTATTCAGGCGGTAACAACCCCACTCGGCAGTGTGCTCGAGAACTGAATAAGAGTTCCGGGAATTTTTGTATATATACCTACGAACCTCTGCATACACAACCTCGTAATCGACATGATTGAAGAAGGTATTTACGGAGTTATGTACATGATGGGCAATATTCTTCACTGACAGACCTTTGTCGCCAGCCTCAAGAAGTACATTGAATATTGCCTGTTCGTAATTCATTCTTTGTTCTGTTATTTCTTTGGAAAAAGTTCTGTCCAAAGGGTAAAAATATGGGGAGTTGGAAACCATTGTTCACAACTCCCCACCTATTTATAGGAATTTCTATCTTGCTAATATTAAGCGAGACGGAGGTCAGCTACATTCTCACCAACAACCTTGCCCTCCTTGAAGAGCCAGCCGATACCGAGGAGAACCTCCTCTGTTGAGATGTTAGCAGCCTTAGCGATTTCTGCAACTGTGAGTGACTTACCAGCAGCTGCGAGAGCCTGATAAACATCACCAGCGCGGAAACCTACGCTTTCAGCATTGATATAGAGAGCCTTTGTAGCAGCCTTCTTTGCAGGAGCCTTCTTAGCTGGAGCAGCCTTAACCTCTGCCTTTGGAGCTACTTTCTCTTCCTTCTTTGCAGCAACCTTAGTAGCAGTAGCCTTTGTAGCCTTCTTTACTGGAGCTGCCTTTTCTGTTGCAACCTTCTTTGTTGCGGTCTTCTTCTCTGCCATAATGTATTAAATTTTAAATTTGCACGGATTTCTCCGTATTAAGTTATAACATAACTAAAATCACGATGCAAAGTTAATAATTTTTCATTATTCAGCAAAGTGTCAAGACTTTTGCAATATGTTTTGTTGACCTAAGTCAATGGCAATCAAATTGTTATTGATTTGCGTCAACATCAGGGAGGTTCAATGCAATGAAATCCTCGTCGAGCTGCTTCTGGTCAACAAACGATGGTGCATCGAGCATCACATCACGACCTGAGTTATTCTTAGGGAATGCGATACAGTCACGGATTGAGTCAAGACCAGCAAAGATTGATACCCAACGGTCGAGGCCGTAAGCCAAACCACCATGAGGAGGAGCTCCGTACTTGAACGCGTTCATCAAGAAGCCAAACTGCTCCTGTGCCTTCTCTGGAGTGAAACCGAGAATCTCGAACATCTTTGCCTGAAGCTTTGGATCGTGGATACGAATCGAACCACCACCAACTTCAATACCGTTACAAACCATATCGTAAGCATCTGCACGAACTGCTGCTGGATCGGTGTCGAGCAAGTCAACATCCTCGTCCATTGGATGAGTGAAAGGATGATGCATTGCCATCAAGCGGCCTTCTTCCTCGCTCCACTCGAACATTGGGAATTCGGTAACCCAAAGCAGAGCAAACTTATTCTTATCGCGCAAACCAAGACGCTCACCCATCTCAAGACGGAGTTCGCAAAGCTGCTTACGAGTCTTCATAGCATCATCGCCACTCAAAATGAGGATGAGGTCGCCTGGCTGGGCATTCATCTTCTCCTTGATTGCCTGAAGTGTCTCCTGACCATAGAACTTGTCTACTGACGACTTCACGCTGCCATCTTCCTGAACGCGAGCATAGACGAGACCCTTTGCACCAATTTGAGGACGCTTAACCCACTCTGTGAGTTTGTCGATATCCTTACGGGTATATGAAGCGCAACCTGTTGCACAGATACCACCGACATAGGCAGCACCATCAAATACAGCGAATCCTTCTGGGAAAATGTTGCTATCACCATCCTTGCCTGTTGTCTTGAGTTCAACGAACTCCATACCGAAACGCATATCTGGCTTATCAGAACCGAAACGCTTCATACAGTCAATCCAAGGCAAACGGAGGAAATCGCCTTCAATCTCTACGCCACGAAGTGACTTGAAGAGATGCTTTGCCATACCCTCGAATGTGGTGATGATATCTTCCTGGTTTACGAACGACATCTCGCAGTCGATCTGTGTGAACTCTGGCTGACGGTCAGCACGAAGGTCCTCATCACGGAAACACTTCACAATCTGGAAGTAGCGGTCGAAGCCTGCTACCATCAGAAGCTGCTTCAATGTCTGTGGCGACTGTGGAAGTGCATAGAACTGACCAGGGTTCATACGTGAAGGTACGATGAAGTCGCGTGCTCCCTCTGGTGTAGAACCGATGAGCATTGGTGTCTCCACCTCAAGGAAACCGAGGTCAGAGAGGTAGTTGCGTACTTCAATGCAGAACTTATGACGGAGTTCGAGATTCTTGCGAACAGCATTACGACGAAGGTCGAGATAACGATACTTCATACGGATATCATCGCCACCGTCGGAGTTATCCTCGATTGTGAAAGGAGGTGTCACGCTCTCGTTGAGAACAGTGAGCTCGTTCACTTCAATCTCAATCTCGCCTGTTGGGATATTGTTATTCTTTGAATAGCGCTCAGCCACCTTACCAGTGATCTGGATAACAAACTCACGACCGAGTTTGTTTGCACGCTCACATAATTCAGCATTTGTTTCCTCGTTGAACACGAGCTGGGTAATGCCATAACGGTCACGAAGGTCAACGAAAGTCAATGCTCCCATCTTTCGTGTACGCTGAACCCATCCGGCAAGAGTTACAACCTCACCTGCATTCTGGAGACGAAGTTCTCCACAAGTTTTTGTTCTGTACATATTGATATGTTTCTATTTGTTCTATTTAGTGTACAAAATTACAAAAATAATATGACAAGGTGGAAAAAAAACAAGTTTTTTTGCAACATTATTGTTTTTTAATTCGTCTAATTAGGGAAGTTAACAGAAAAATTAGTAAATTTGCATTCGGAAACTCATATTAAACTAAATAGAACAAAGATATGAAAAAGATTTTGATGATAGCTGTTTTGATGCTCTCTTGCATCATGATGGCACAGGCTCAGGATAAACAGGCACAGATCAAGTTCGACAAGACCTCATATAATTTCGGTTCATTCAGCGAGACTGATGCTATCCAGAAGTGTGTATTCACTTTCACAAACACTGGCAATGCCCCATTGGTAATCAATCAGGCTGTTGCAAGTTGTGGTTGCACAGTTCCTTCTTACACCAAGACACCTATCATGCCTGGTGAGCAGGGCGAGATCAAGGTTACTTATAATGGTACGGGCAAGTTCCCTGGTCATTTCAAGAAGACTATCACTATTCGCACCAACGGTGAACCAGAGATGATTCGTCTCTACATCGAAGGCGACATGAAGGAAGCTACAGAGGCTACAAGCAAATAAGTCATAATATAACAATCACATCTTTAAATCCTCAGGACGCAAGCCCTGGGGATTTTTTATGCCCAGCCCCCAAGTAATTTAATAAAAACAAGAATTTTCAGAATTAACAGAATAAAATAATTAATGAAAAAATCTTTCTCCACTACGCTATGTAATCGAACCAACGGGCCGCTTGCCAGAGCAAGAAAGCGGCATAGCCGAGCGCGCGTAATTCGTTGATAAAAAAACAAAAAAAAGCAGAGCCAAATGACTCTGCTTTTCGTCGAGGTGACAGGGCTCGAACCTGCGACAGCCTGGTCCCAAACCAGGAACGCTACCAACTGCGCTACACCTCGGTTGCTTATCGTTTGGAAGTACTCCCTCCCGAATTGCGAGTGCAAAGGTACTACATATTTTGCAAACCTGCAAACTTTTCTGCAATTATTTTTTCTTTTACCCTATATTTTTCTGCAAACTTGACAAAAAACAAGGATTAACAACAAAAAAAAGAGCCGCACTGGAATGCGACTCTCTATATATAAATATAATAAGGTGTAATCTTATTCGATGATGCCCAACTGCTGGAACACCTTCTTCAGGATGACAACAGAGCGGTCAACCTGCTCGTGTGTATGACTTGCCATCAGAGCGTAACGAACCAATGTGTCACTTGGTGCACATGCTGGTGGGATTACAGGGTTGATGAATACACCTGCCTCGAAAGCCATTGCAACAACAGCGAATGTCTTCTCCATATCGCGAACATAGAGAGGAATGATTGGACTCTCTGTATCGCCAATCTCAAAACCTTCTTCCTTGAAACGCTTCAAAGCATAGTTTGTAACATCCCAGAGTGCCTCAAGACGCTGTGGTTCGCTCTTGATGATACGCAATGCCTCACGAGCAGCAGCTGTAGCAGCTGGAGTACAACTTGCTGAGAAGATATATGTACGAGCTGTGTGACGGAGTGAATCGATGATAACCTGATCAGCAGCAATAAATCCACCGATACTTGCCAACGACTTCGAGAATGTACCCATGATGAGGTCAACCTCGTCAGTAAGACCGAAATGATCGCAAACACCTCTACCCTGCTTTCCGAATACACCAAGGCCGTGAGCCTCGTCAACCATGATTGCAGCGTTGTACTTATGCTTGAGCTCTACAATCTCTGGCAACTTGCAGAGGTCGCCTTCCATTGAGAACACACCATCAACGATGATGAGCTTCACCTTGTCAGGATCGCAACGCTGAAGAACGCGCTCAAGGTCGGCCATGTCGTTGTGCTTGTAGCGCAACTGTGTAGCAAACGAGAGACGACGACCGTCAACGATACTTGCATGGTCGCGGTCATCACAGATGATATAATCGTCCTTACCGACAAGCTGTGGAATAACACCGCTATTTACTGTAAAACCTGTTGCAAAAACAAGTGCATCGTCCTTGCCTACATATTCAGCAAGTTCCTTCTCAAGTTCAACATGGATGTCGAGAGTACCGTTGAGGAAACGGCTACCAGCACAACCACTACCGTACTTATGCATAGCCTCGCAGCCTGCCTCGATAATTCTATCGTCACCAGTAAGACCTGTGTAAGCATTCGAACCGAACATGAGGACACTATGGCCACCCATCTCTACCTCTGTACCCTGCTTTCCTTCAATCTCGCGGAAATATGGATAAACACCTCTTTCCTTTGCGTCTTTCGCCATTGCATAGAAAGGATGCTTAGCGAGCTTTTCTTGTAATAATCCCATTTGTATTTATAGGTAAAAATATAGTTCTATAATATAGATATTCATAGACAGTACTATAATTAGACTGCATTTCAGACTGCAAAGTTACAAAAAAAAACATAAAAAACAATAGATTTTGCTCAATAAATCATCATTTGGGCAATTTTATTTGATATTTATAATGTGTATTGAGCGATTTTTAGTAATTTTGCAACCAGAAACAATACATTGCAACAAAAAAGCATTATGGCTAAAAAGACCATACTCTTCATAATGAACCCCATTTCCGGAACCACCAGCAAAGCTGGAATTCCGAATAAGATAAAGCAATATCTCGACCACGAAAAGTTTGACTACGAGATTCGTATGACCGAATATGCTGGTCATGCTTCAGAGATAGCTCGCGAGGCAAAGGATCGTGGAATTGATGTTGTTGTGGCTGTTGGTGGTGACGGCACCGTCAACGAGGTGGCACGTGCCATTGTTCATTCACATTCGGCACTTGGCATCATCCCTTGCGGTTCGGGCAACGGACTGGCTCGCCATCTGCTCATTCCTATGAATATCCGTAAGTCGATTGATATCATCAATGCCTGCGAGATTCGCGACCTCGACTATGGTGTCATCAACGACCTGCCATTCTTCTGTACTTGCGGCATGGGATTCGATGCATTCGTCAGTCAGAAGTTTGCTGAATCGGGCAAGCGTGGTCCTATCTCCTATGCTGAGCAGATTCTGAAGGTGGGTTTGAAATACGAGCCAGAGACTTACGAGATTGAAGACGAGAACGGCACAAACAAATATGAGGCATTCCTCATTTCGTGTGCCAATGCCTCGCAGTATGGCAACAATGCCTATATAGCACCACAGGCATCGATGAGCGACGGATTGATGGATGTCATCATCATGGAACCGTTCGATATTCTCGAGGCACCACTGATTAATATCGAGATGTTCAACAAGACCCTTGATACGAATTCAAAAATCAAGACATTCCGTTGCAAGCAGCTTCATGTTCATCGTTCGCAGAAAGGATTCATCCATTATGACGGCGACCCTGTTGAAGCAGGCGAAGATATCAATATCCACTTGGAAGAGAAAGGCATCAAGATGCTTATCAACCCTTTCACCGACCGCAGTCAGCGTCGTCCTACGAAGTTCCAGAATGCAGCAGCCGAGTTGTTGAATGAACTTAACAATATCCGCACTGAAGTAAAAAGAAAATTCCTACCGGAAAAGTAGAATCAACAGGAATAGAAATGGTTATAAAAAAAGACGGAACAGAAATTCCGTCTTTTTTTGTTGCTTACAACGAGATGCTGTCGACTCTCAGTTTCAGGACTCCAGCAGGGACTGCGACTTCAACAACATCTCCTACCTTCTTGCCCAAAAGGGCATCAATAATTGGAGACTTGATGGAGATCTTTCCCTCGTTCAAATTGGCCTCGTGGGGATTGACAATGGTATAAGTCATCTTCATGTTATTGCCAAGGTTGGTTATCTCCACCTTACGCAACAACCCCACTGTCTCTGCCTCCAGTACCGAGGCATCGAGAACCCGGGCGTTCTCAAGGACCTTCTGCTTGAAACTGATTCTTCCCAACAGTTTTCCCTGTTCGCGCTTCGCTGCATGATACTCAAAGTTCTCGCTGAGATCACCCATGGCACGAGCTTCTGCAATAGCATCCTTCACTCGTGGCAGTTCAACATTTATCATGTGTTGCAATTCGGCTACAAGCTTGTCGTAGCCTTCCTGTGTCATATATTCCATAATAGTCGTTTTTCTTTGCGGACTGCAAAGTTACGAAAAAAAATCTTTTCTTTTTAATTTTAAACATTAATTTCCATTAATTCTTTCTCCGTTTCGCTATGAAAGCGGCAGAGCCGAGCGGACCATTAATTTTTCATTAATAATAAATCCGGAATTAAGAGAAAAGATTTTTAACTATTTCGTTGAGGAGAGGTGCCAATAAACGGTCCATTCGAGTTTCTCACCCGGCTTGAGCAGAGTATAAGGACCTTGTTCCTCGAGTTCACAATAGAGGGCTTTCTGATGAACATACACCTGAATCTCATCTTCGCCAGGAGCAGCCTCGCCATCCTTCAAATCATGGAATCGCTTAGTCAAGAGAATACCATTGTTCGAATAATAAAGCACGCTCATTCCGTCGCAAATAGAACCTTCGTCAGCTGACGGAATGCCATTAGCATTGATTTTTCGCTGCTTGTCAACACTGTCGATAGAGTACACCGCCCTACCCTCTTGCTGCTTGAAATCCATGAGACCAGCAGGCCAGATGTTCTCGACCTGAGCATTGAACGATATCTCGCCCTCGCCCACTACTCGTGTCACCTCCCAAGGTGCAACCTTGCGGTCTTCCTTGCCTTCGTTGGTGATGGAATAAGTGATGCAGAACATATCGCCATTGACAACAGAGAAGGTCTTACCGATACGCAATGGAATACGCTCGGGAACCTCACTGGTCATGATGATCTTTCCGTCACGCTCTTCCACAGTGTAACGACCCATGTCATGCTCGCGAACAGGAGGCCAGTTCCATTCTTTCTGAGGACTTGTCCAGAAGGTGCTGCCATACATATTCGGTGCAGGATTCTGCGACAACACTTCAAGCGAATCCCATTTCAGTGACATCACTCGGGCACCATTGGCAGCATCGATGATCATTGTGGCACGACCATCGCAAGTCTTGAGTTCATAATTCTCAGCCGGTGCCTTCTGGAATCGCATTCTGCCAAAAGGAGGCATGCCTTCGGGTGCTTTCTTCACATCCTGTGCGAAAGAGGCCGTTGCCACGAAGCACGACAAAGCAAAAAAGATTATTTTCATAGTTTATCTATTTTATCTATTATTTCCAGGGAGTGGCGTGGAGGATGTCGGTATAGAGGATGCCCTTGGATGGGGTGACCTTCTTTTTCTTGAACAACTGACGAACAGTAACAAACTTATAACCATGTTTCTTCAGTGCTGGGATGATACGGTCGACAGCCTCAACGGTATTCTCATTTCCTACAAAGTCGTGAAGAAGGAAAATCAGTCCGTCACGAGCAGAAGCAAGCATCTTCTCAAAACGCTCATCGGCAGTGACATCAGCCTCCCAGTCGTTGCAACCCTCACCACAGATGAAAGGCAGGTCGATTGTCTCGAACATGGAACCGTTCACCGCGATATATGGAGGACGGAAGAACTGAGGACGCTCTCCGACATACTGCTCTATCAATGCTGTTGTGGCATCAATCTCCGCCTTTACCGAATCGGGGGTCAACTGGTTCATGAAGGTGTGAGTGAGACTGTGATTCTCGATGTCGTGACCTTCCTTGTGGGCTCTCTGCATCACCTTGACGCTCTCTTCGTTGATGTTGTTTCCAATCACGAAAAACGATGCCTTCACCTTATGTTTCTTCAGTACATCGAGCATTCTTACTGTTGTTTCTGTATTTGGACCATCGTCAAAACTCAGTGCCACGAGTTTCTTCTGTGCGAATAACGACATACACAATATAAGGGTTAAAGTTAAGCAAACTATTCGTTTCATTTTCAATATTAATTGAATTTATTTTTGAACATTAATTACCATTAATTACCCATTAATTTTTCATTAATTTATTTATTACCATCTAAGATTGTTGCGGAGGGTGCTGCGGATTGGAGTTCCTGTCTCCGACGCCTCAACATCATTCTCGTTGAGTTTGAAGAGCATGAACGAAGGATTCTTCTTTGTGAGAGGTTTCCAGTCGCCACCTTTCTTGCCGTTAGGATTGCTGTACTTAGCAAAGTTTGTCCATGCAGTGAGCATCTTCTCAGAGAGGTCCCAGTCGCCCTTGGTCCAAGGACGCCAGCAATGCTTCAAAGACTTGAAGACAAACCACAGATCAGATGAGTGGAAAGCACCTTTCAGACGTGCTGTGACCTCAGGATGCGAACCATCGTCAGGCAATGGACGAGCAAACTCATAAGCCCAAGCCTTACCGCCCTTTTCCTCGCGAACACGACAGAATTCGGCAATGCCCTCGCTCATGTCACCCATATCGTCGAGAGTGTAACCAATCATATAAGGCACATCGGCAACGGTACCTTCACGAACTGCATCATCGAAACTCTTTGTGCATACATATCCCTCGACGATTGGCATCAGTGCAAGGAAAGCACGCTCACCAGTGACATTGCCATAGAGAGTGCTCAAGGCATAGATTGTCTCTGTCGATGCACGGCGCATCTTTTCAAGGTCGGTAAGACCAGCCCAATCCATCATCTTCTTTGTTGTAGCCTCAGCCTCAGCCAATGTGACAGGTGCAAAAGGACCTGCAGGACGAGGTTTCACACCATCCTTTGTAGGAAGTGAAATACCGTTTCCGCTCATGATGACAGCCTTATGGAAAAGGCCACGAGCCAATGGCGACTCGCAAAGAGTACGAACACTACCGGCTCCAGCACTCTGACCGAAGATTGTCACATTATCAGGGTCGCCACCAAACTGAGCAATATTCTTCTTTATCCATTTCAGCGACTCAATTTGGTCGAGGATTCCGTAGTTTCCCGAAACGCCATGAGGATTCTCTGCCGAGAGTTCTGGATGGCAGAGGAAACCGAACACACCAAGACGATAGTTGATTGAAACGAGCACCACATCCTTGTTGCCCCATTCCTGAGCGTCGAATTCGGGTTCTGTGCCCCATCCCTCACGATAGCCACCACCGTGAATCCACAGAGCAACAGGAAGTTTCTTGTTCACATCGCCCGGTGCCTTTGTCCATACATTCAGGTAGAGGCAGTCCTCACTGTAAGGTGCTTCCTTGCCATACCCCCACTCTGTTGCATATCCTCCAGGATAGTGAACAGCCTGATACGAAGGATGACCAAAGGTGTCGCAAACCTTCACGCCTTTCCATGCCACCACAGGCTGAGGGGCTTTCCATCTGAGGTCGCCGATAGGAGGAGCTGCATAAGGTATGCCTCTATATACATAGACATCCTGATGGTCGTCGGCTGTAACACCCTGAACTTGTCCGCCTTCAATCTGGAGGACTGGATTTTGACCCATTGCAAACAATGACATCGTCATCATTGCAGATATGATAAAGAACTTCTTCATATTCAATCGATTTTCAGATTAGTTGGTATTTTAATTAATTGTTATTTCACTACGAAGTCAATACTCTGGAGGTCCTTGTCCATTGACGAGGCACCATAGAGAATCTGATAACGACCAGAGCGGGTTGAGAGTTCATCGATTGATGGGTCGTAGTATTCGAACGACTCACCATCGAGGGTTATCACGGCTTTTGCTGTTTCACCGGCTGCAAGGCGAATCTTCTGGAAACCCTTGAGCGACTTCAGCGGTGCCTCTGGATAGTCGAGTGCCTTGACATAAACCTGCACAATCTCCTCACCTTCGCGAGAACCGATGTTCTTTACAGGAACAGTGATAGTAACCTTTCCGTCAGCCTTCATCGACGACTTCGAGAGTTTTGCCTTGCCATATTCGAACTGAGTGTATGACATGCCATAACCGAAGGCATAAAGCGGTTCGCCCTTGAAGTAACGATAAGTGCGGTTCTCCATCGAATAGTCGAGGAAGTCTGGAAGTTGGTCGTTAGAAGCATAAAATGTCACAGGGAGTTTGCCTGATGGGTTGTAGTCGCCGAAGATGACATCGGCAAGAGCCTTTGCACCACCCTGACCAGCATACCATGCCAGAATGAGGGCGTCGTACTGGTCTTCTACACTACCGAAGGCGATAGCCGAACCCGAGCAGTTTACCATGACAACAGGCTTTCCAGTGGCATGCATTGCACGGAGAAGGCGTTGCTGAACCATTGGCAGTTCGATGTCGGCCTTATCGCCTCCCTCGCCCTCCATACGGGCCGAGATTCCGCCAATGACGATGATGGCATCAGCCTGCTTCACATCGTTGGCAATGTCGGTGAAATCGACAAGACGACGCTCGCAGATGTCACCACGAAGCATGGCGAAGTTGCCGTCACCTCTTTTATATATAATCTCTATGTCGTAGGTCTTGCCAGCCTCAACAGGGAAAGACTTATACTCCACCTGACGACCGAAACCAAAACCACGACGACCACCAGCCTTTGCCTCTTCCACAACCTCACCGTTGACCTTGAGGACATAGCCATTGTCGGAAGCGAGGGTGTATTTCATTTCGCCTGTGAAATCGGCAGTGTACTTACCCGTTGCACGAACAGAAATCTTGTCGGTGCTGATGCCCTGAGCAAAGCCCCAGCCACCGAAGGTAGAGAAGTTCATCTCGTTGTAGTAGCCCGTCACATCAGGCGTACCTTCGAGTTCTTTGTTGTTCCAGAACTCCACGAACAATCCCTTACCCTCGTTGAAGTCGGCAAGATGGCTGATGGTGTTGTAGTCATCGTTGAGAGTACAAGCCTTGTGATAAATCACCTTCGCATTAGGTACTGCATTCTTGATACCCTCAAGGAGCGAATGCTTGTGGTTGTCGGTTGGAGTACCACCATAGTTGCCGTTCAGGAGTTCCACATCGTCGGCATTAGGACCAACAACAGCGATTGTCTTTATGTCCTTGTTCAATGGAAGGATACCTGTGTTCTTCAAAAGTACCATAGACTCGCGAGCAGCCTGAGTAGCGAGGTCGTTGTTAGCCTCACTACTGATGACATCCTCAGTGAGGTTTGCCCATGGAATCTGGTCGGCAGGGTCGAACATTCCGAGTTCAAAACGACCGAGGAGTGTCTTACGGAGGTGGAAGTCGAGTGTTTCTTCGTTAATCATTCCCTTGTCGAGAGCCTCGGTGAGAACCATGAACACCTTTCCGCACTCAAGGTCTGTTCCATTGAGCACAGCATCAACAGAAGCCTCAAGCGGACCGGCATGAGTCTCGTGCTGTCCTTTGTTGTAGAAGTTGTTGATTGCGTCACAGTCGGTCAGTACGATGGCGTTGTAGTTCCATTTGCGACGAAGGATATCCACCAAGAGGCGGTCGCTTGTACAGCAAGGCACACCCTCGTAACGGTTGTAGGCACACATCACCTCACGGACATTCGCTTTCTTCACGAGAGCCTTGAAAGCAGGGAGATAAGTCTCCCACAGGTCGCGCATCGATACAGAAGCATTGTATGTGTGGCGAAGTGGTTCCGGACCGCTATGAACGGCATAGTGCTTAGCACAGGCATGAGTCTTGAAGTACTTGTCGTCGTTGCCCTGCATACCGAGAACCGTCTGAACGCCAAGAACAGCATTCATGTAAGGGTCCTCGCCGCAAGTCTCCTGACCACGTCCCCAACGAGGGTCACGGAAGATGTTGACATTAGGACACCAGAAGGTGAGTTCCGGATTGCCAGGATAGTATGTCACGCCCATTGGCACATTGAACACATTATGATCGGAACGGTTCCAGTTGGCACGGGCCTCGTCGCTGACAGTAGAGAACACATCGTACATCAGTTTTTCGCTGAAGGCAGCAGCCATACCGATAGGCTGTGGATAGACGGTGTAACCACCCTGACGGACACCATGGCAAGCCTCACTCCACCAGTTATACGAAGGAATTCCGAGACGGTCGACAGACACCGACTTGTTCATCATCAGTCCCACCTTCTCCTCTGGGGTGAGCAGTGAGATGAGGTTTTCAACGCGTTCTTCGTTGGTGAGCGATGTGTCTTGATATGGATATTTGTGTCCCGGGATTGTTGTGGCGTTTGCCGTCTGCGACACCATTGCCATTGCCGAGAGAGAAGCGAGTGTGTTACCGGCAGCATCGAGCAGTTCCACACTGCGATAGGTCTTACCGAAGGCATCCTCTGGCGAGAATGTCACCATCACCTTTGCCTCTCCGCCAGGAGCCACCTCCTCATCGGCATAGAAGGCCTTTATGCACTCACAACTTGGAATGTTTCGTGCAATCTTTACGGGTTGTTTGCTAATGTTCTTGAAGGTGAAGGTGTGACTCACTGTACCGTCAGCAATTTCCACTGTACCGAAGTCCCATTCGTAGGCTTCGAACTTCACTGCGCTCTTCTTCTGTGCAAAAGCACTAATAGCAACGAACGCCAAAGCAATCAATAATAATCTTTTCATTACAATTCAGGTAGGTTTTTATACAATGTTTCTGTTTATAATGGAGTTCATTCTTCTTTTTTAGGCAGAATGACATTATGAAAATAATTAATGAAGAATTAATGGGTAATTAATGGCAATTAATGTTTAAAAACAATTATCGCCTTGGGGGTTACCTCTTCTGGGTCAGGTACTTGTGGAAGTAACGGCCTTGGGTTGAGAGGTTGAAATCCCAGTCGGTGATGATTGTCGGTGCCCAGTGAGGGTCGAAGCACCAGACGGTGAACGAGATTCCTTTCTTCTCAAGGTACTGCGTGATATGGTCGCCATAGGCATCGGTCGACATCACCGGGATATGCGCTCCGCGTTCTTCCTTCAGGCAATAGCCAATCTCGGTGCAAATGACAGGATAGGTGTCGGCAACATAACCGAAGTCCTTCTCCCATTTCCCCTCCCATGGCTGCTCGCGCTTCATCGGATAAGGATGCGACACATAACCGATGTTCGTTCTGCGGATTGGTTCACTGGCAATATGTGTCAGGTCGTAAGCCCAGTCGTGACCGGCGCAGATGCAGAGGGCATCAGGGTTGTAAAGACGGATTTCATCAATTATCTGCTCCTGAATATCGCGCCATTCCGCCCAAGAACAACTGCCCATATCCTTGCCCGAGACTGTTGGTTCGTTGAAAAGCTCGTAGAGAGCAACCACTGGTTCGTCTTTGTAGCGATGGGCAGCTATTCGCCAGAAACGGAGCGTTTCCTCGAGTGTTGTGTTGTACATCGGGTTGGTGAACTTCTCATCCTTCAGATTGCCGATGCTATGCCAGTCCATGACGACATACATGCCGAGAGCCTTTGCCCACTCTATGCCCTTGTCCATTGCGAGGAATGTCGCCTCCCAACCGTGACTATTGATATTCACCGGATGAACGGCAAAGCGCACCACATTAGCACCAAACTCCTTTGCCTGACGGAAATACTCCTCATCCCAGTGTCCGTCGCGAATCAGTTTCACAGGGTCGGACATGCACACACCCTGGAATACTATTGTCTCGCCCTCGGCATTGACAAACTTATTACCCTCGGCACGAACACGCGAAAGGTTCTGAGCCGTTGCAGGCAGAAACGCCAGAACAAACAACAGGAAAGACAATATAGGTTTCATAGTCAATGTGATTTTAGTCATGCAATTTTGATTTCTATTACAAAGTTACGAAAAAAATATCACACCACCAAATAATATGGATTTTATTTACAATAAAAAAGCGCAATTGCTCCCGTCTTTTACCAAGTCAAACAATGCGCTCTTTTTGCCATTGTAAACCACTGTATATCAAGCCGTTGCAAAAGCGCCGTTTTGAGTTCATCTCTGCATAGGAATGATGACGTCATTCCAATGTGCACTAGAGGTCATTTCATTGATTTCATTTTGACTCTGCGAAGATCATACTGAGAAGTTTGCCAAGAAATAAAATCCGCAAAGCGTTACCCGTTACCTCAAAAAAAGTAATTTCGGGAGTTTACACTTTTCGTTTCAAAATTGAATAATCGATATACTACTATAGTTAGAATAGAATTTTTAATATATAATATATTATATATTAAAATTTTCCTTTAGATAAATAATTTTGTGTCTTATCTCTAACCTGAAAGGAACCTCCCCCTGGGATGTGAAAAAACCAAACGAGCCTGTTTTTGAGGTAACGGTAACGCTTGGGATGATTCTGGGAGGAATGTAGAAAAACTCAAACGAGCCTGTTTTTGAGGTGACGGTAACGCTTGGGGTGTTTATGCACCCCCTTCCTCTCCGCTTTACTTTTCTCAAGGAAAAAAAACATACCACTTCAATAAAAGGCAATGGTATAGGATTTGAACAATTAAAAAAAACGTGAATTCATTTCTTAGGCAAAGGTCCATTTGGTTCAAGTACGGAATATTAGCGAAATTAGCGCTTAAATATAGATTATGGGTCACATACGATACTATTACTTTTTTAAAATTTTTCTTAGAAAAAATTTCGTTAATTCGAAAAAAATTATTAATTTTGCATATAGACAAAATCACAAAATAACGATAAAAAATTACAGCCAATTGAGTTATGGATATTATTAAAACTATAATGATAATGCTCGGCTTTGAGTCAAAAAATGAGCAATGGAATGCCAAGTCGGAGAAAAGTCAAGCGTATGTTGGAGCATATCCTGAAAAGAAGCACGACACGACAGACGGCAAGGGTAAATATGATACAGAATTCCTGCGCCATCAGGTCTCGCAGACGGAATACATCAGTAATTTGCGTATTGGGCGAAGTTGGATACTTCCTCAATTGGTGCAGATGGGATTCACAAGGAAGTTGATGTCTACTAAATTTGATATCAGTCATTTCGAAAAGAATCTGAATAAGAAATACAACTCAACAGCCGCCGGTCGTAGTAAAATCTGGAATTTGATAAAGCGCAACTACAAAGTTGTAGCCAATAGTAATGGTACTGCTAAGCGAGGGGCTTGGTGGACTAAAGACCTGATTGTCGAGATTATGGATTGGGACTATGGCATGATTGGCAAGCAAAACAAGGGTGTTGACAAAGAGAAGTGTGCAGAAATCATTTCCAGAATTAGGGGACTATCTGACCCTAACGAGATTTACAAAGCCATTGTAGAGTATGATGAATGTCGCATGCGATTCAAGAATATTGATACATATGTAAATAGAATTAATGGGCGTGTGACACATATTCCTAAGGTATTCATTACCGCATTCATGGGCGACGGTGCGTATAATGCGATGTCGACGATGGTAAAAGTGTTGGACTTGAGGATGAAGACCTCAGATGGTCGATTACTGACCCGCGACGAATGTATTGATGAAATAGAGAAGCAGTCTTCAATGTTGAATGGTATGGAATTGTTGATATTTTGCAAAAAGACATTTTTCGACTCTGGAATTTTTGAGTATAAGAAATACACAAAGTAAAATACTTTCATTTTTTTTGGGGGGGGATATTAGGCACAAACGAATAAAGTCCGAGCAGGCATGTTCAATCTGGTTGACAAGACTGAATCAACATTGTATTAACAAGCACTACCGCTACGCTCCTTAGTGCGTCGTTTAATACGATAGTTGATATTGGAAATGATAAAGAAATGCTCCGAGCCAATGGGATTGAACGTTTTTAAGAAGCACTGTCATGCGCGATAACATACTTGAGTCAATCTTTTTGGATACTACTCTATGGGAAGAAGCAATAATCCATGGTGTGGATAGACATATTACGCATGATTGTTTAGAGAAATTTGCAGATCCACATCATAGAGCCGCGCTATGTATGGATATCGCCAACGGGGAATACAAGATAAAACCACCACATACGGGCTACAAGAAGAAGGATGACGGAGGGGAAAGGATGTTTCTTGCCAACGAACCAGAAGATAGACTTCTGCTTAATGTCATCTATAAGTGGTTGATGAGGAACGAGGCATCTATGATTCACCCATCTTGCAAATCCTACCAGGAAGGAATCGGTATTGGGAAGATAGTCAGACAGATTGCAGAACGAATAAATCATAAAAATTGCAACAACTCAACCATCATTGCAGGAAGGAAATTCGACATCCATAAATACTTTGAGACAATAGGCCGTGAGCATATCCACAGGGCACTATCGGTTATAGAAAACGACTATGGGAAGTCATCTATAATCGATTTGTTATCAGAATATTACGACTCGGATTTATTCTTTGATACACGCCGGCAGCAAATAGTAGAATGCTACCAAGGAATAAAGCAAGGTTGCGCAGTTTCGGCATGGTTGGCGAATGTATTGTTGTATTCTCTGGACGAAGAACTATCTAAGCGCAAAGGGTTATATGTCAGATATTCCGATGATATCATATACATTGGCGAAGACTACGAAGAAGTGACCACTATTATCAGAGAGCGTCTGTACGAGATGGGACTCAAACTTAATGAACGCAAAGTGACAGATATTATTGCCGGTGAATATTTCTGTTTTCTGGGTTTTGAGATTCATGGGGGTAACATCACCCTTTCCCACAAGTGGGTGAAACATTTCCAACAACAGATAGACAAACGGACCATACATAATGTCGCACTAATTAAGAAGGTAAGGAAAAAAAGAAAAGAAGGAGGCGGCAAGCAGGAGGAACTGTTGAATCGGATACTGGCAAAGATCACGCAAAGCCTTGAGCGTTTTCTGCTATATGGCAATGGGCGTTTTTCATGGGCAACGGAAGTCCTCCCTACCGTAAACAGCCCCTATGACATACTGCAACTCACAACATATTGTCTTGATTCGCTCAGGGCTGTATATACAGGACATACGGGTATCGGTGGATTGGGAAAGTCGCTTAAGCAAGGCATTCAACGCGGGAAAGGGCGTCATGTAAGGTCGAACAGAGAGGCAACGAAACATCTTGAAAAACAAGCGAATGGTTTAACACTCCTGCAAGGTTTTCTGTCGTTGAGTGCAGCCCAGAAAACCATATCCAACAAATGGCTATTTCGCGCGATTTCAGTAAATCTTGTCGATTGTCATAAGCATCCCATATACGGCCAGAGAAAGCATTGTGAAAGCCAATCGGCATCGCGCGAGGAGACAATTAAGAGTTTGGAATCACTCTATGCAAACTATCTGACAAGTCAACCTAATGGCGACGACATAGAACGATTCTATGGATGTTCTCTTGATGAAATGTCGGTTGAGATGCTGATTAAAGGAAAAAACAGAAAAGAGTCACTTGAGAAAATGGAGCTCTATCTATCGAATTTTGTGGACTTCAGCATCTTACAAACATCGGAAGACTCATGGTATTGGCAGAGTGCTACATATCCACAACTTGTATTACTGAAGGAATGGTTTGAGTGAAGGGAATATTTCAATAAATTGTGAAATATACACTTACCTTTTATTAAAATCACAAATAGAAATCGTCAGCAAATTTCTTATACCAATCAGACTTTGTACCATCGGGATTCTGAAGGATATGTGTAGCACATACTGGTACTACTTTTCGGTCCTTGACAAACTTCATCAGGTGGCGCTTGACGGGCTTTGTCTCCTTGGGTTTGAATGCAATATCTTCAGCAAGATAAAGTCCTGAGAACCAAGCTTCATCAGTGAATTGCTTATAGCATTCCTCCGTGAGCATTACGGAGAATGTTCCGTCGGGGGTAAGGAGGTGACTGACACCCTTTGCCAACGAACTGAACGGCAGGGAGTCTGTGTGACGAGCAAGAGTGCGGAAAGAGTCCGGATTTTTCATAGAATCAACGAAGAACGGAGGATTGCTCACAATGGCATCAAACAGTATCTTTCCTTCGTTCTCGGCAGCATAATCCTGAAGCGACTGATTAACGGTATGGATACGACTACCCCACTCCGTTTTATCGGCATTCATTCGGGTCTGACGGCAACAGTCATCAACGATATCAATGGCCGTAATATCGGCATCAGGATAGCGTTGAGCAAGCATAAGGGAGATAATACCAGTACCGCAACCGATGTCAAGCACTTTCTTTCCACCATAAGCCCATGCACCAAGAAGAACTGCATCTGTACCAACCTTCATGGCACAGAGTTCCTGGTCGATTTCGAATTGTTTGAATCTGAAAATATCGCTCATACCATTATAACGCACAAACAAGCAAAATATTGCTAACATACGAGGATTTTTAGACATAATGACATAATGATATATTTTTCGGGTGGGAAGGAATAGAATTCCTTGATATAGAATTAGAACCACTTAAAATTCCTAAATAATACGATGTGTCTGTCCGATATGTCGAAAATTTTTCGTATCTTTGTACTTGAATAGCGCAATGCTAAAAATGAAGAATTATTTTAGACAATGAAACAAAATACACAGATACAAATGATTGCCGATTACGAAGGCGATGTGAACACCCTCTTTGAGAGTACTCCCGACGGAAAAGTACCGGTACTCATCACCCGCAATATGGTGGTGTTCCCTGGTGTCATATCCCCACTCCTTATCGGTCGCCAGCAGAGTCTTGCACTCGTAAAGCATGTGAAGAAACACCCAGACCAGATAATCGCTATTTTCTGCCAGAAGGACGCCAACGATGAAGTGCCAGGAGCACGCGACATCTACGAATGGGGTGTTTTCGCCAAACTGGTACGCACAATAGATATGCCAGAAGGCGACAATGTGACAGCCATATTCCAAGGACTTGGCCGTTGCCGTCGTGAGGCAATAACACAGATTTCGCCTTTCTATGAGGGTTTTGCTTACAGCACTATTGAGACAATGCCTGAAAACGAAGACGAGAAACTGCAGTTTGAGATTGCCACACACGACCTTCGCGAGTTGTCGCTCGACTTCATTCTCAAGAACGAGGACATGCCAAACGAGTCGCAGATGGCTATCAACGGCATCCACAACGACATATTGCTCACCAACTTCATCTGCTCGAACATGCCATTCCGCGTTGAGGAGAAGATAGAGTTGCTGAAGATAAATAGTATGTACGAGCGTGTGATGGCCGCAACGAAGATTCTCTATCGCGACATTCAGTTGCTCGAAATACGCCATGAGATTCGTGTAAAGACACGCGAAGACCTTGACGAACAGCAGAAGGAATACTTCCTCCAGCAGCAGATAAAGAACATCAAGCAGGAACTCGGTGGCGGCGAGGGTTCACCTGAACAGCGCGAACTTGCCGAGAAGGGTGCAAAGAAGAACTGGAGCGACGAGACATACAACCTCTTCAAGAAGGAACTCGCAAAACTCGAGAACTACAACCCTCAGAGTCCGGAATATGCCATACAGTTGAACTATCTTCAGCAGTTGGTGAACCTTCCTTGGCGTGAGATGACAACCGACGACCTGAACCTTGCCCGTGCAAAGAAGATTCTCGACAAGGACCACTACGGTATGGAGAAGGTGAAGGAGCGTATCCTTGAATATATCTCGGTGTTGAAGTTGCGTTCTGACCTCAAGGCACCAATTCTCTGCCTCTATGGCCCTCCGGGCGTTGGAAAGACATCGCTTGGAAAGAGCATAGCCACAGCCCTTCGCCGCAAATATGTCCGTATGTCGCTTGGCGGTTTGCACGACGAGAGTGAGATTCGCGGTCATCGTCGCACATATATCGGTGCAATGCCAGGTCGTATCATCAAATGCATCCAAAAGGCCGGTTCTGCGAATCCTGTGTTCATCCTCGACGAGATTGACAAGGTGACACAGAACACCCATCAGGGCGACCCTTCATCGGCACTCCTTGAAGTGCTCGACCCTGAGCAGAACAATGCCTTCCACGACAACTACCTCGATATTGATTACGACCTGTCGAATGTACTGTTCATAGCAACAGCCAACGACCTCGGTTCCATTCCTCGCCCATTGCTCGACCGTATGGAGGTGATTGAGGTGAGTGGATATATCACAGAGGAGAAGGTGGAGATTGCAAAGCGCCATCTCGTGCCTCGTGAACTCGAGAACAACGGTATTGACCACTCCGACTACAAGATCAGTTTCAACAAGGCAGCACTCGAGACACTCATTGAGCGCTACACCCGTGAGAGCGGTGTTCGTCAGCTGGAGAAGCAGATTGGCAAGTGTATGCGAAAGATTGCATACAAGATTGCAAGCGAGGAAGAAGTTCCTTCGACAAAGATTACTCCTGCAGAGATTGAACCGCTTCTCGGTAAGGCACCATTCTATCGCGACATCTATCAGGGCAACGACTATGCCGGTGTTGTGACAGGCTTGGCATGGACAAGTGTCGGTGGTGAGATTCTCTTCATTGAGACCTCATTGAGCAAGGGAAAGCCAGGCAAACTGACACTGACCGGAAACCTCGGTGATGTGATGAAGGAGAGTGCTGTCATCGCCCTTGAATATATCAAGGCACATATCGACAAACTGGGCGTTGACTACCGAATCTTCGACCAGTGGAACATCCACATCCATGTGCCGGAAGGTGCTACTCCAAAGGACGGTCCTTCGGCTGGTATCACTATCGCCACATCCATTGCCAGTGCCCTCACACAGCGCAAGGTTCGCAAGAACACAGCAATGACGGGTGAGATAACACTCCGTGGAAAGGTGCTTCCTGTGGGTGGTATCAAGGAGAAGATTCTTGCTGCAAAGCGCGCTGGAATCACTGACATCATGCTCTGCAAGGACAACCAGAAGGACATTGACGAAATACCAGATGTTTACCTCAAGGGCGTCACATTCCACTATGTAGAGAATGTGCAGGATGTCTGGGATTTTGCCTTGACCGACGAGAAAGTGGCTGACGCCATTGAGTTGACAGTTGAGGATACAAATAAGGAATAAACAATTAAACATCCTTCCCTTTGGGCGCTCGGCTCTGCCGCTTTCCCAAAGAAAGAAGGTTTGGTTAGGCTTCTATGAAATTCGAATTACAACATACCGACCCAAATAGCAATGCCCGTGCCGGAGTGATTACCACCGACCACGGACAGATTCAGACTCCGATATTCATGCCTGTAGGCACATGTGGTGCCGTGAAGGGTGTGCATTTCCGCGAACTGAAGGAACAGGTACAGGCACAGATTATTCTTGGCAACACCTATCATCTGTATCTTCGTCCGGGACTGGAGATTCTTCAGCAGGCAGGCGGATTGCATAAGTTCAACGGCTGGGATCGCCCAATCCTCACCGATTCGGGTGGTTTCCAGGTGTTCTCACTGACAGGCATTCGCAAACTCCGCGAAGAAGGTTGCGAGTTCCGCTCACATATCGATGGCAGCAAGCATTTCTTCACTCCAGAGAATGTGATGGACACAGAGCGCGTCATTGGTGCTGACATCATGATGGCATTCGACGAGTGTCCTCCTGGTGAGAGCGACTATGAATATGCGAAGAAGAGTCTCCGTCTGACGCAGCGTTGGTTGGAGCGTTGCTGGAAGCGATTCCATGAGACAGAACCACTCTACGGCTATCAGCAGAGCCTCTTCCCTATTGTTCAGGGATGTAAGTATCCCGACCTTCGTCGCGATGCAGCAAAGCATGTAGCCGACCTTGGTGCTGATGGTAATGCCATTGGTGGATTGGCTGTAGGTGAACCTACAGAGGTGATGTACGAGATGATTGAGGTGGTGAACGAGATTCTGCCTACAGAAAAACCTCGTTACCTGATGGGTGTCGGTACTCCGCAGAATATCCTTGAGGGTATTGAACGTGGTGTTGACATGTTCGATTGTGTGATGCCTACCCGTAACGGACGAAATGCGATGCTGTTCACTTACAACGGCACAATGAACATGAAGAACAAGAAATGGGAGAACGACTTCACCCCTATCGACCCTGATGGATGTGAGGTTGACCGTATCTATACAAAGGCATATCTGCACCACTTGTTCAAGGCTCAGGAACTGTTGGCAATGCAGATTGCATCAATCCACAACCTTGCGTTCTATCTCCGTCTGGTGACAGATGCCCGTCAGCATATCGTTCAGGGCGACTTTGCACAGTGGAAGCGTTCTATCATTGATGACCTCGGAAGAAGAGTATGACAAAAGAGGATATTATAGCAAAGAAGGAACAGTTGGCTTCTGTGTTGAACAGACTCAGAAGACAAGGCAAGGCATGCGCCATTCGCTGGAGACGGTTTGTTCAGAAACTGGCTCCTCTATGGGCATTCCTGCAGAAATACTTCGGCTGGATGCGCATCCTTTCGCCAAACAGATATCTCAAGACGCTGGATTGGTATATCATAAAGAAGTTCATTGGAACCTACTTCTTCTCTATCATCCTCATCATCTCTATTTCCGTTGTATTCGACATCAACGAGAACCTGGCAAAGTTTACTGAGTATCACGCTCCACTGAAGGCAATAGTTTTCGACTACTATGCCAACTTCATCCCTTACTTCGCCAACCTCTTCTCGCCATTGTTCGTCTTCATTGCCGTCATCTTCTTCACTTCGAAGTTGGCCGGTAACTCCGAGATTATAGCAATGCTGGCAGCAGGTGTTTCGTTCAAGCGACTCCTTCGACCATACATGTTCTCGTGTGTGCTGATTTCGATAATGTCATTCTATCTTTCGGCCTATATCATTCCTCATGGCACTATCGTGAGAATGAACTTCGAGTCGATGTATAAGAACAACAAGAAGAACACTGCAGCAGACAATGTACAGCTACAGGTTGAGGAAGGCGTCATTGCGTATATTCAGCATTACGACGACAGAACGAAACAAGGTTTCGGATTCTCGCTCGACAAGTTCGAGAACAAGAAACTCGTGAGTCACATGACCGCTCAGACAATACAGTATGACACAATCTCCGATTCAAAGTACCATTGGAAGGTTTCGAGTTGGAAGATTCGCGACATGAAAGGACTCAAAGAGAAGATTACAAGCGGATTCCAAAAAGACACACTGATTCAAATTGAACCGACCGACCTTGTATATTCAAAAGGTCAGCAGGAGACTTTCACAAGTCCGGAACTGAAAGAATACATATCGAAGCAGATAAACCGTGGTAGTGGAAATGTGGTGCAGTATGAGGTTGAATACTACAAGCGTATTGCCACTTCTTTTGCATCGTTCATCCTTACCATCATCGGTGTTTCGCTGTCGTCGAGAAAGCGAAAAGGCGGTATGGGTATGTATCTCGGCATTGGTTTGGGATTGAGTTTTACATATATTCTCCTTCAGACCATCTCAGCGACATTCTCTGTGAATGTCGGTTGGCCACCAATGCTTGCAGCTTGGATTCCAAACATCCTCTTTGCCTTCATAGCATATTATTGCTATAGGCATGCTCCAAGTTGATGAAATAATTGATTAAATAGACAGATAAATAGATGTATTTTGACGAATTAGCATTAAGCGACAACATTCTTGACGCCTTGTGGGACATGCACTTTGACGAGTGTACTCCAGTTCAGGAGGCTTGTATTCCAAAGATTCTTGAACACCACGATATCATTGGTGTAGCGCAAACCGGCACTGGTAAGACAGCGGCTTATCTCTTGCCTGTACTCTCGCTTCTTGATGAGGGAAACTACCCTGAAGACGCTATAAATTGTGTCATCATGTCGCCAACACGCGAACTCGCTCAGCAGATTGACCAAGCCATGCAAGGCTTCGGCTACTATCTACCTACTGTGAGTTCTGTTGCTGTATATGGAGGAAACGATGGAAACCGCTTCGACCAGGAAGTGAAGGCATTGCGTTCAGGAGCAGATGTTGTCATTGCAACACCTGGCCGTCTCATCAGCCACATGCAGATTGGTAATCTTGACTTGAGCCGCACTTCATTCTTCATCCTTGACGAGGCTGACCGTATGCTCGACATGGGATTCTCGGATGACATCATGGCAATAGCAAAACTGCTTCCTAAGAACTGCCAGACTATCATGTTCTCGGCAACAATGCCTCCAAAGATTGAGGAACTGGCAAAGACATTGCTCAAGGAACCAGAACTCGTGAAACTGGCTGTCAGCAAACCTGCTGAGAAGATTCAGCAGAGTGCTTATGTCTGCTATGACCCACAGAAACTGGATATCATTCGCCATTTGTTCAAGACAGACCAGTTGAAGCGTGTCATCGTATTCTGCGGTAAGAAGCAGAAGGTGAAGGAAATAACTCGCGCGCTCGTACGCATGAATATTAACAGTGGTGAAATGCATTCCGACCTCACTCAGGCAGAACGTGACGATATAATGTTCCGTTTCAAGAGTGGGCAGATTGATGTTCTTGTTGCTACCGACATCGTTTCGCGTGGTATCGACATTGATGACATCGCAATGGTAATCAACTATGATGTGCCACACGATGTTGAGGATTATGTTCACCGTATTGGTCGTACTGCTCGTGCTGAGCGTGACGGTGTTGCGATAACATTTGTAAACGAAGAGGATATCTACTACTTCAAGCAGATTGAGACCTTCCTCGAAAAGGAGATTGCGAAGAATGCAATGCCTGAAGGAATGATTGAAGGACCAGACTATGCTTCTGGTGGCAAAAGTGCAAAACCAGCGCGTGGCAGAAATGGCAAGAGTGGCCAAAACAAACGCAACGACAGGAACAAACAGAACAGACCTAAGGGCGAAAATGGCAATCAGTCAAAGGATGATTCGCGCAAAACGAAGGAGAATTCAAGAAAACCAAAGGATGGCGCCAATAAGTCTCAAGGCGAGAACAGCCACAAACCTAAGAGGGACAATCAGAACAGACCTCAAGGTGAAAAGCCAAACAAGCCAAACAGGGAGAATAATCGCCAAAAGGATGGTCAGCAAAGGCCAGAGGGGGATTCAAAGAGAAACAACAGAAACAAGAATCACCACAACAAGCATAAGCATCACAACAAACATCAGGAGAGAAACTATCAGGAAACAAAACCTATCACTCTTGAGACAAAGCATGCTGAAAATAAGACAAAGCCTTCAAGCAAAATAAAGCGTTTGATCAGTAAGTTGAAGAATCTCCTGAAACGATAAAACAAAAAAATCCCGGTCCTTACGGATCGGGATTAATTATTTTAGAGTAAATAAAGTTCTGAATTACTCAGCTGTCTCCTCCTCTGGAGTCTCAACTGGTGCCTCAACAACAGCCTCCTCTACTACTGGAGCTGCAGCCCCAACGCCCTCTGCAACAACTGTTACAGGAACCTTAACCTCAACTTCCTTGTGGTAGTGAATAGTAGCCTCGAAAGTACCAACAGTCTTGATATCCTTCATTGTGATGATCTTGCGATCAACCTCAATACCCTTCTTAGCGAGCTCCTCAGCAACAGTTGCAGTGTTTACTGAACCGTAGAGCTGACCTGTTGCAGCAACCTTAGCAGCGATTGTAAGAGCAACACCCTCGAGAGCAGCACCCTTCTTCTCTGCCTCAGCCTTAGCAGCAGCGAGCTTAGCAGCCTGCTGGCGGAGATTCTCAGCGAGAACCTTCTTTGCTGAATTAGAAGCGATAACAGCCTTACCTGTTGGGATAAGGTAGTTACGGCCATAACCATTCTTTACAGTAACGATATCGTTCTTGTATCCAAGACCGATAATATCTTCTTTAAGTATTAATTCCATTGTGTTACCTCCTTTTAAATTACTTCATCAAATCGGTTACATAAGGAAGAAGTGCGATCTGGCGAGCACGCTTAACGGCTGTAGCCACACGACGCTGATACTTAAGTGAAGTACCTGTGATACGGCGAGGAAGAATCTTACCCTGCTCGTTGAGGAACTTCTTAAGGAACTCAGGATCCTTATAGTCGATATACTTGATACCACTCTTCTTGAAACGGCAATACTTCTTCTTCTTTACATCGATAGAAGGAGCTGTCAAATAACGGATTTCTGATACTTCAGCCATGGTTTAAGCCTCCTCTTTTTTACCGAGCTTAGCACGACGCTTCTCTGCATAAGCAGCAGCATACTTGTCGAGCTTCACTGTAATGAAACGAATAACTTTCTCGTCACGGCGGAATGCTGTTTCGAGTTTAGCAACTACTGTTGGCTCAGCCTTGAACTCAACGAGGTTGTAGAAACCTGTCGACTTCTTCTGGATAGGATAAGCCATCTTCTTCAGTCCCCAAGCTTCTTCATTGAGAATCTCGGCACCCTTATCTGTGAGTACCTTCTTGAACTTAGCGACCGCTTCCTTCATCTGATCTTCAGACAAAACGGGAGTTAAAATGAAAACGGTTTCGTATTGATTCATACTGTTTATAAATAAAAAATTATAATGTTATGCCCACGCATAATGCGCAAAGCGACTGCAAAGGTACAAAAAAATGTTGAAACTCCTTACTTTCTCGAGGAAAGAAAACGGAATATTAACTAAATTTTGCTAAAACATTGACAAAAATCAACCATATTGATTGCTAATAAGCAAGAAAATAGTAACTTTGCGACATGAAAAAGATATTCAGCTCTCCGATTTTCGGACTTCCCCTACTCTATATCGGGGTTATCCTGATGGTGGTACATTTTGCTTTCCACCTCAACTCGAACACTGTTCTATGTGTGGCTATATGTCTCGAAATCATCGGAGTGGCATCGCATTTTTATAAGTTAAAGCATTAAACGACAAAATGAAAAAAGACAATACAAACGATAAAACATTTATGCGGGAGGCTATCAACCTCAGCATTGAAAATGTGAAGAATGGCGGTGGACCTTTTGGTGCTGTCATCGTGAAAGACGGAAAAGTGGTGGCTACTGGTGTGAATCGCGTAACTGCCAACAACGACCCTACAGCTCATGCTGAGGTTAGTGCCATTAGAAATGCCTGCAGTAAACTCAACAATTTCAAACTCGAAGGTTGCACCATCTATACTTCTTGCGAACCATGTCCTATGTGTCTTAGTGCAATCTACTGGGCAGGTATTGACAAAATCTATTATGGCAACAATGCTCATGACGCTGACCATATCGGTTTTGGTGATCAGTTCATCTATGATGAAATCGACAAACCAAAGAACAGAAGAACTATTCCTGCCGAACCATTAATGCACGAAGAAGCATTGCAGGCTTTCAGAGATTGGGAGAACAAAACCGACAAGGTGGAATACTAATACAAACTGCAATAAGAGCCCGTTGAATAACAGCGAATAATCTTTACATAATTTACAACAAGCAAAAAAACAAAGGAACCTCAAATTGAGATTCCTTTTTTTGAGCCTCTTGTCGGATTCGAACCAACGACCCCGAGATTACAAATCACGTGCTCTGGCCAACTGAGCTAAAGAGGCAGGTGGGTAAGCGGTTTACATCGCGTCGCTACAACCAAGTACCTTTGCTGCGTTCCCACCCTGGAGGATTCCGAGGGAGCTGACCGTGCAAGACTTACCCATGTTCTTACGCTTCCTTTCGAAAGCGGGTGCAAAATTACAACAAAACTTTGAAACTACCAAATTTTTGACCTTAAAAATAGCATATCTGCATCCAAAACAATGATTTGTGTCAGTTATTCTACAAAGCAAAACGTCAAACAGGGCAATTTATGCCACAAATCAATGGTACGTTGTTTCTTGACAAAAACGATTCTTTCCGTCTTTTCTATTAAAAAGACGCACAAATATTTTGTACTCTGCAATAATTACATTAATTTTGCATTGTATTTACAAAAGGCTCATTAGAGAGCCTTCACAACAGAAAATAAATGGTATCAGCACAAGCATTAGTTCAACTCAAAGCATTTGCACGACAGGACGGAGCAATACTGGCAGCAGTTTGGTTTGTCAGCATGTGGTGTATGTTCAAGTGGACAGAGACATCATGGGGACCACTTCTCATGCTCTCAACCCCATTTTTCATCACATGGCGTCTACAGTCATTCCGCAACAAAGCGCTTGACGGAGTAATATCCTTCCGCCGAGCAATCGCCTACTCTTGCTATGTCTTCTTCTATGCATCACTGCTCTTTGCGTTAGGTCAGTACCTGTATTTTGCCTACCTTGACAAGGGCGCATTCTTAGATACACTGACAGAAAGCGTGAATCTCATCAAACCACTATATAAGTCGCAAGGCATCAGTGCAACCGACCTTGACACCGCACTTAAAGCTGTGAAGATGATGAAACCGATTGACTTGGTGTTTACATTCATGATGAACAACCTTTTCATCGGTGCTATTGTAAGTCCGCTTATTGCCCTGATTGGCAAGAAAAGCAAACGGGTGTAGATAATAATCGAAACAACAGAAATAATTGAAATATTAATGGATATATCAGTAATTGTTCCTCTCTTCAACGAGGACGAATCAATAAAGGAACTCTACGAGTGGATTGAGCGCGTTATGAGCGCCAACAACTTCAGTTATGAGGTTATCTTCGTGAATGACGGTTCTACTGACCGTTCATGGGATGTAATCAGCGAACTCTCTGCTGAACACGAGAATGTAAAAGGTATTAAGTTCCGTCGCAACTACGGCAAGAGCCCTGCTCTCTATTGTGGTTTCAAAGAGGCTCAAGGTGATGTGGTAATCACAATGGATGCCGACCTTCAGGATTCTCCTGATGAGATTCCAGAACTCTATCGTATGATTAAAGAAGATGGTTACGACCTCGTTTCTGGTTACAAAATGAACCGCAAGGAAGGCGACCCTCTCTCAAAGACCATTCCTACCAAGCTCTTCAATGCTACAGCTCGTAAGGTAAGTGGTATTCACAATCTCCATGACTTCAACTGTGGACTTAAGGCTTATCGCCAGGAAGTAGTGAAGAACATTGAGGTTTATGGCGAGATGCACCGATACATTCCTTATCTTGCAAAGAATGCCGGTTTTGACAAGATTGGTGAGAAACCAGTTCATCATCAGGCCCGTCAGCATGGTGTGAGCAAGTTTATGGGATGGAATCGTTTCGTCAACGGATATCTTGATCTGATTACACTCTGGTTCCTTTCAAGTTTCGGCAAGAAGCCAATGCATGTGTTCGGTTTCCTAGGTTCAATAATGTTCTTTATCGGATTCCTCAGTGCATTCTTCATTGGTGCAAACAAGATCTACTGTCTTGCAACAGGTGTACCAGCACGCCTTGTGACCGATTCACCTTATTTCTATATTGCCCTCACAATGATGATGATTGGTACTCAGTTCTTCCTTGCTGGATTTGTAGGCGACCTTGTAAGTCGTTCTTCTCAGCAACGAAACGACTATCAGATTGAAAAGACTCTTAGATGCGTAGAGGATTAATTTCACATATCGCCCTACTCCTTCTGCTGTTTTGCCTGACTAGTCCTTCCTATGCTCAGAAAAAGAAGGATGTAAAGGTTGACACCGTACAAGTGGCTTTCTTGAATGGCTTTGCTGTTCGAGCCGACCTTGTTGGTGCCTATCAGGCTCTCTTCACCGATTGTGGTCAATACGAAGTAGGATTGCGAGTAAACCTGAAAGACAGGTATTTTCCAGCCATTGAGGTGGGTTATGGCATTGCTGACCAAAAGGACGAATATATCGAGGAACTGACTTTCAAGACAAAGGCACCATACTTCAAGGTCGGATGTGATTTCAACATTCTTCGCAACAAGCACGACGACTATAAACTCTTTGCCGGAGTGCGTTATGCATTCACCGCATTCAATTACGATATGGCGACAGAGAATCCTATAAACGAAGAAGATGAATCGAATGATGTCGTCTATACTCAAAACAACGGTTTGCATTGCTCTTATCATTGGCTTGAAGGCATCATGGGTGTTGACGCAAAGATTTGGGGACCTCTTCATCTTGGTTGGGATGTTCGCTATCGTCGTCGACTTTATCAGAAACACGATGAGATTGGTGAACCATGGTATGTTCCTGGTTATGGAGGAAAGAAAGCTGCAGGATTTGGCGCAAACTTCAATATCATCATCTCATTTTAATTCATCATTTTGAATTTGTCTTTGCTCATGAAGCGTAAGAATATTCTTCAGATTCTTTTTCTTATCTTGCTTGTTGCCGGAACTGTTTTCGTTGCAATTCAAAACAACAATGCTCCTTACAAACACAGTGAGGGAAAGATTTTCGGCACTTATTACAGTATCACATATCAAAGTTCGGACAACCTCCAGCAAGACATTGATGCGGCATTGAAGAGTGTCGACAACTCACTTTCAATGTTCAATGAGAAAAGCACTATTGCACGCTTGAATCGTGGAGAGAATCCCATTGTTGATGATAATCTGCGTTTCCTTTTCCCTCGAGCAATGAAGGTCAGTGAAGCAACCGATGGCGCATTCGACATCACTGTTGCTCCACTTGTCAACGCATGGGGATTCGGTTTCAAGAAAGAGCAATGGCCAACTGAAGCAGAGATTGATTCACTAAGGGCATTTATCGGTTACAAAACCGTTCATCTCAACGACCGCACTATAACAAAGGACAATCCAAAGACCATGATCGACCTGTCGGCAATTGCTAAAGGCTATGGTTCGGATGCTGTTGCCAAGGCATTGGACAAGGCAAAAGTGAAGAACTATATGGTTGAGATTGGTGGTGAGGTTGTTGTCAAGGGAAAGAACGACAAAGGCAAGGATTGGAAAATCGGTGTTTCGAAACCATCAGAGGATGCTGAAAAACATGATACAGGATATCAGTGTATTATTAGCATTACCGATTGTGCTTTAGCAACAAGCGGAAACTATCGAAACTTCTTCTATAAGGACGGAGTGAAATATGCTCATACCATCGACCCTCGCACTGGTCATCCTGTTCAGCAGGACATCATCTCTGCCACTGTTGTTGCTCCTCATTGCTATGAAGCCGATGCTTTTGCGACTTCGTTCATGGTGACAGGGTTGGCTAAGGCAAAGCAGATTCTCGCTAAACAGACACAGCTCAACGCGTACCTTATATATATAAATAAGGAGGGAGAACAGGAAGTGTGGATGACCGAAGGAATGAAAAAATATTTGAAGGATTAGGCAATGCCAAGTTTTCAAATCATAGACAAGCTTCTTGAGACTCCTGTTTTTCAAGGAATCAGCAAGTCCGACCTGCATGAGATTGTAGGTAAGACGAAGTTTGGCTTTGCTAAATACGAGGAAGGAAAGACCATTGTACGAGCAGACAGCTATTGCAGCGAGATGCTTTTCCTACTTAGTGGCACAATTGAGATTATTGCTGATTCTGCTGATCATTCTTATTCTGTAAGCGAATATTGCACTGCCCCTTTGCAGATTCAACCACAACGCCTATTTGGGTTGCGTCAACGCTATACCTCAACCTACAAGGCAAAAACTCCTTGCAGCCTTATGATATTGAGTAAGGCAGAAGTTGTAAGGCTCTATAACAATTATGAGGTATTCCGCATTAACCTCCTCAATCAACTTGCCTCTGACTACCAGAAGCTGATTGATCGTCTATGGACTTCTGCGGGAAACACACTGCGAACACGGATCATTCACTTCTTTCTAGTTCATTCATATCGTCCTGCAGGTGAGAAGTTCTTCAAGATAAAGATGAACACTTTAGCAGCAGAGTTGAACGACTCACGCCTAAACATTTCCATAGAGTTGAATAATATGCAAGACGAGGGACTAATCAAACTCTCGCGAGGCATGATTCACATTAAGGCATTGGAATTGCTCCTTTCGCGATAATAAAGAATACTGAATATACAAATAAGAAAAGAGTCTCAATCCGAAGATTAAGACTCTTTTCTTATGAGGTGCCTACCCGATTCGAACGGGTGTTCACGGTTTTGCAGACCGTTGACTAAGCCACTCATCCAAGGCACCATTGCGATTTGCGAATGCAAAGGTAGTAAGTTTTTCCGATATTTCCAAATTTTACACCATCTTTTTATCATCACCTGTTCATTTTCGGCGTTTTTCTTCTATTTTTTATAGGTACCACTCTGTTTTATATAATTATCGGTGACTGCTCATCTCAAAATCTCAAAAAAAGTGGTGGTAAGCATATAGCCAACCACCACAAGTATGATAATAGAAGTCTTTTCAAGAATTACCAAACGAACATTGGATAGTTCTTCATAGTCTCATTAACCTCACCGCGAACCTTTGCAATAACAGCCTCGTTCTCTGGGTCATTGAGAACTTCCTCAATCCATGCTGCAATCTGAAGCATCAAGTTTTCCTTAGCACCACGAGAAGTGATTGCAGGAGTTCCGAGACGGAAACCTGATGTCTGGAATGCAGAACGAGTATCAAATGGTACCATGTTCTTGTTGATTGTGATATCAGCAGAAACAAGTGCATTCTCTGCAACCTTACCAGTAAGATCAGGATACTTTGAACGAAGGTCTACAAGCATTGAGTGGTTGTCGGTACCACCACTAACGATAGTGAAACCACGACGAGAAAGTTCGTCTGCAAGTACAGCAGCATTCTTCTTTACCTGCTTTGCATACTCCTTGAACTCAGGCTTGAGAGCCTCACCAAAAGCAACAGCCTTAGCAGCAATGACATGCTCAAGAGGACCACCCTGCTGACCTGGGAATACAGCAGAATTGAGCAACTGACTCATCATCTTGACTACACCCTTTGGAGTTGTGTAACCCCAAGGATTCTCGAAGTCCTTACCCATGAGGATGATACCACCACGAGGACCACGAAGAGTCTTGTGAGTTGTAGAAGTAACGATATGAGCATACTTCACAGGGTTATCGAGAAGACCTGCTGCAATAAGACCTGCAGGATGTGCCATATCAACCATGAAGAGAGCACCTACCTCATCAGCAATTTTACGCATACGAGCATAATCCCACTCACGGCTATAAGCAGAACCGCCACCGATGATGAGCTTTGGTTTGTGCTCAAGAGCGAGACGCTCCATTTCATCATAGTCAACACGGCCAGTTTCCTTGTTGAGGTTATAACCGATAGGATTGTAGAGAATACCAGAAGTGTTTACAAGCGAACCGTGAGAGAGATGGCCACCATGGTCGAGATTCAAGCCCATGAAAGTATCACCTGGCTTCAACACAGCAAGCATAACAGCTGCATTAGCCTGTGCACCAGAGTGTGGCTGAACATTTGCATACTCAGCACCAAAGAGTTCACAAACACGGTCGATTGCGAGTTGCTCAACCTTGTCGACAACCTGGCAACCACCATAATAACGCTTACCAGGATAACCCTCAGCATACTTGTTAGTAAGGCAAGAGCCCATAGCTGCCATTACTTCGTCACTTACAGAGTTCTCTGAAGCAATAAGTTCAATACCACGCTGTTGACGCTGGTGTTCCTGTTCGATAAGATCGAAAATTAATTGATCTCTTTTCATTGTTGTTTAAAATTAGTAGTATTATTTAGTTAACTTATAAAAATCCAATAAATTTGATTTTGAAACGCCCAATTTAACAAGTCTGTCGAGGTCTTCACGAGCCTCAGCCTTGAGCCCTGCCTTTATACGAGCATCAACTCTTGAGAGAAGATAATCCGTATTTTCTGGTTCAAGAAGCAATGCCTGACTATAATCATAATCGGCTAATTCGTACATTTCCCTTTCAACTTCCACACCAGCACGAGCAGCAAAAGCCTCACTACGACTTGGATAACGCTCACAAAGGGTATTCAACAAGTCGAGTGCCTCAGTGAAATGCTTATCCTTCTGATTGAGCAGTGCCAGACCCAGCGATGCTTCAAAGTTTCCAGGAATTATTACGAGAAGATTCTGATAGTCAAGACGGGCAAATTTATAGCGGCCAAGTTTTTCATTGACATAAGCCCTGTAATACAAGGCCGCTATATTATTCTTGTCAAGTTTGAGTACATAGTCATATTCCGAACGGGCATAGTCCCATTGTTCAAGTTGCAGATTCCATGATGCCTTCTTCAATCTGAGATCGATTGAATCGGGATGATAAGCAAGGCAATCCGAAGCAACAGCAAGACTGTCGCGTAATTCTTTTGGAGATTGAGCACTTACACCCAATGAACAAAAGAGGAATATGGCTACTGCAAGTTTATTCATCAATTATACATCTAAGACTCTATACTGAGTCAAAAAGTTACAAATTGAAAGTTTACTTTTTGTTAATATAATCAACGATCCAAGCACCAACTTCCTTTGTGCCATATTTCTCACCACCTTCAACCTGAATTTCTGGAGTACGGACATTCTGATCGAGAGAAGCGTTTACAGCCTCACGAACCAATGATCCTTCTTCCTTAAGGTCGAAGTATTCAAAAAGCATAGCAACAGAAAGAATCTGTGCAAGAGGATTAGCAATATTCAAGCCCTTTCCCTGTGGCCATGAGCCATGAATTGGTTCAAAGACAGGAGTTGAAGAACCTGTAGAAGCAGAAGGAAGAAGACCCATAGAACCTGTGATGCATGAACCCTCATCTGTAAGAATATCACCAAAGGTGTTCTCTGTGACCATAACATCGAAGAACTTAGGATCCTGGATCATACGCATTGCAGCATTGTCGACATACATATAATCAGTAGTCACATCAGGATACTGCTTTTCAATTTCCTGAGCGACCTTACGCCACAAACGAGAAGACGCCAGCACATTTGCCTTGTCAACTACTGTCAGGTGATTACGACGCTGACGAGCATACTGATATGCGACATGAAGAATTCGCTCTACCTCATGACGAGAGTAATAGTTTGTATCAAGTGCGTCTTCCTCACCAATCTCTGAATTCATTGTTGGTTCCTGCTTCTGACCAAAGTACATACCACCAGTAAGTTCACGAATACAAATGAAATCTGCACCACGAACGAGTTCGTCCTTCAATGGTGATTTATGAACCAGACAATCGAATGTTGTTACAGGACGAATGTTTGCAAACAAACCAAGTTTCTTACGCATTGCAAGAAGACCCTGCTCTGGACGAACCTTTGCAGTTGGATTGTTATCAAACTTTGGATCGCCAACACTTGCGAAAAGAACAGCATCAGCCTCCTCACAAATCTGGAAAGTCTCCTCTGGGAATGGGTCACCCACCTCATCAATAGCATGTGCTCCACAAAGAGCCTCTTTATAACTTACTTCGTGACCAAACTTCTTTGCAACAGCATCGAGAACGGCAACACCCTGTTCCATAATCTCTGGTCCGATACCATCACCGGCCAGAACTGCAATCTTCAAATTCATAATAATATAGTTTTTATCTTTATACCTTATTTATAATAATATGCTTTTTCCTCATAATAAGTCTCAATGAGATTAAGCATCTTTATTGTAGCCTTCATTGCGGCCTCTGTCTGGTCAGCATCAAGGGCATGAGTACGAAGCAATCGCCCATCGTATTCCCACTCAATACTTGTCTGAACCAAAGCGTCGGTTCTACCTCCAGGTGGAATTGTTACATTATAATTAGACAACCAAGGGAAATGGCGATCAAGTTTATTCTTATAGATATGGCGAATGCAACGCATGAAAGCATCATACTGTCCGTCACCCGTAGCTGTTTCCTCATAAACATTACCGTTCACCTCAAGTTGTACAGAAGCAACAGGTTTTAGACCAAATGCCGTAGAAACCATATAACTCTTCAGCACTACCTTATCTTCGAGAGTGGTATGCTTAAGCACATCGTTAACGATATAAGGAAGATCATCTTGAGTAACAAGTTCTTTCTTATCTCCAAGTTCGATAATTCTGGCAGTAACCTTCTTCATTGCTTCCTCAGAAAGGTCAAGACCAAGTTCTTCAAGATTCTTACGGATATTAGCCTTTCCTGAAGATTTTCCAAGGGCATATTCACGCTTACGACCAAAACGCTCAGGAAGGAGGTCGTTCTGATAAAGGCCATTCTTATTGTCACCATCAGCATGAACACCTGCAACCTGAGTAAACACGGAGCTACCAACGATAGGTTTGTTTGGTGGAATCGCAATGCCTGAGTAACTCTCAACAAGATGACTCACTTCATTGAGTTTCTCTTCATTAACATTAGTAATGGCGTTAAAGTGGTCTTTCAAAATAGCCTGAACAGATGCGAGAGGAGCATTACCAGCTCGTTCACCAAGACCATTGATTGATGTATGCAATCCCTTTGCACCGCTCAAAACAGCACCAAGGACATTAGACACTGCAAGATCATAATCGTTGTGAGCATGGAAATCGAAATGAACATCAGGATAGCGACGAACCATCTTGCGGAAGAACTCTATGACCTGAAGCGGATTAAGAATTCCGAGTGTATCAGGGAGCATAAATCTCTTCACACCATAATCCTTCAACGCATCCATTACTTGGAAGACATATTCTGGAGAATCCTTCATTCCACCCGACCAATCCTCAAGATAGAGGTTTACATCAAAATTACGCGATTGTGCATTCTTGATAACCTCAATGACATCGGAGATATGTTCCTCTGGCGTCTTCTGCAACTGACCGACACAATGACGATAAGAGCCTTTCATGAGGAGGTTGATGACACGACCACCTGCTCGTTCAATCCAATCAAGCGATTTGTTTCCATCAACAAAGCCAAGTATCTCAACTTTGTTGATATGGCCTCTGCGTTGAGCCCAACTGCAAATACTCTGCACAGCCTCAAATTCTCCTTCAGAAACACGAGCAGAAGCTACCTCTACCCTATCAACGCACAATTCCTCCAACAAGAGTCGTGCAATCTGCAACTTCTCGTGTGGGAGGAAAGACACACCGCTGGTTTGCTCACCATCGCGGAGTGTTGTGTCCATTATTTCAATAGAAGAATAATTATCTTTTTGACTCATAGAGTTCTATCTTGTCTGTATTTGAGAGCAAGAAATCAATATCATCATATGCATTCATGAGACAATACTTCTTGTAAGAGTTTATCTCAAAATGCTCAGAATTGCCTGTAGTGAGATTTGTAACGGTCTGATTTTGAACATCAACCTTTACCTCTGCTTTTGGATTTGACTTGACAGTTTCAAACAACTCCAACTGGAACTCACGACTTACAATAACAGGAAGTACAAAGCAATTGAGGAGGTTGTTGCGATGGATGTCAGCAAAAGAATTACTGATAACAACACGAACGCCAAAACCGGCAATTGCCCATGCTGCATGTTCACGACTTGAACCACTACCCCAGTTCTGTCCACCGATAATGATCTCATGAATACCCTTCTTTGGTTCCTCGCTGTACTCTGGTTTATTCATTACAAAGTCAGCAACTGGTTCATTGTTGGCATTATATCTCAAGTCATGCATGAAAGCATCGCCATAGAACTTAGGATCACGAGTTGTGAATGCCAAATAACGAGCAGGTATGATATTATCGGTATTGTTGTTGTCAATCTCAATTGGTATGCAGGTTGACTGAATTATATCAAATTTTTCTTTAGCCATAATATTCTTTCTTTTTTGCTTTGGAATTTTAGAGCTTTCTTGGATCTGTTACTACACCTGTAATTGCAGAAGCTGCTACAACAAGAGGGGAAGCAAGGATGGTGCGAGCACCAGGTCCCTGACGACCTACGAAATTACGATTACTTGTAGATATAGCCAATTTTCCTGCAGGCACCTTATCAGGGTTCATTGCAAGACATGCCGAGCAAGAAGGCAAACGGAGTTCAAATCCGGCTTCCTCAAGAATCTTATCAATACCCTCATCAATAATCTGCTTGCGAACAAGCCAAGAACCAGGAACAAGCCATGCTACGACATCAGGATTCTTCTGCTTGCCTTTTACAACAGATGCAAATGCGCGGAAGTCCTCAATACGTCCGTTTGTACAAGCACCAAGGAAACAATAATCAACAGGATGGCCTTCGAGTTTCTCTCCTGGTCGGAACTGCATATAATCAAGCATTCCGAGGAACTGAGCATGCTGCGACTCTGGCATTTCCTCCAAGGTAGGAATACACTCATCGATAGCGATACCAGCTCCAGGATTTGTGCCGTATGTAAGACGAGGTTTAATATCCTCTGCACGATAAGACACTTCCATATCAAATACTGCGTCATCATCAGAGCGCAATGTCTTCCAGTAAGCAACAGCCTTATCCCAATCCTCACCCTTTGGGGCATATTCGCGTCCCTTGATATATTCAAAGGTTGTCTCGTCAGGAGCAATAATACCAGCACGAGAACCCATCTCAATAGAGAGATTACTCAAAGTGAGACGGCCCTCCATCGAGAGATTGCGGATTGTAGAACCAGCATACTCAACAACATACCCAGTAGCACCTGATGTCGTCATCTGAGCCATGATATAGAGTGCTATGTCCTTTGCTGTAACGCCAGGTTGTAATTCACCGTCAATATTGATACGCATTGACTTTGGCTTTGCCTGAAGGATACACTGAGAAGCAAGCACCTCAGCAACCTCACTTGTACCTATACCCATAGCAAGAGCACCAACGGCACCATGAGTAGAAGTATGAGAGTCACCACATACGATTGTCATTCCAGGAAGAGAAAGAGCCTTCTCTGGACCTACAACATGAATGATGCCATTGTCCTTTGAACCCATAGCAAAATGAGTAATGCCAAACTCTTCGCAGTTACGAGCAAGAGTTTCTACCTGCTTTCTGCCAATAGGATCATTAATTACCTCCTGTTGATCAGAAGGAGTATTATGATCAGGCATTGCATAAACATGATCAGGACGGAACACCTTGATGCCTTTGTCGCGAAGTGTGTCAAACGCCTGTGGACTTGTCACCTCATGAGCATAGAGGCGATCAATGTATAATTGTGTAGGACCGTCTTCAATGTTCTGAACAACATGAGCGTCCCAAATCTTATCAAATAATGTATTCATTTTTAATGTACTATGTTAATACTTCTACAATGTACAGATGTATAATTAGTTCTTGAACTTGTTGATAGCATCAATGTATGCCTCCACAGAAGCCTGAACAATATCGGTGTTTGCACCAAAGCCATAATAGATTCGGCCATCGTATTCAACACTCTGATGAACCTTTGCCATATCGTTCGAACCTTTGCTTATAGCTTGAATGGTGAACTCCTTAAGAATCATATCCTTATGTATGATTTGCTTAAGTGCAGAGATAGCTGCATCAACAGGACCATTACCTGTTGCACAAGCTTCAAACTTCTGACCAGCAATATCCAAACCGATTGCTGCTATTGAATCAACATCTCCTGTACCCGAAGACACACGGAGGAAGTCGAGCTTCACATTAGCAACGGCTGCTCGATCGGCCCCTGCAAGAATAAGGATATCGTCATCAGTAACTTCCTTCTTCTTATCAGCCAGCTTCAAGAATGATTCATAGAGTTTATCAAGCTTTTCTCCATCAACATCCACGCCATTCACATGAAGGCGGTATTTCAATGCTGCACGACCTGAGCGAGCGGTCAATACAATTGCATTATCATCAATACCGACTTCTTTTGGATCCATGATTTCGTATGTAGATACATTTTTCAACACGCCATCCTGATGAATACCGCTTGAATGAGCGAATGCATTACGACCGACAATCGCCTTGTTTGGCTGAACAGGCATATTCATCAAAGAGCTTACCATACGGCTTGTCGGATATATTTTTGTTGTATTGATGTTTGTCTCAATTCCAAGATCTGGATGAGTTTTGAAAATCATTGCAACTTCCTCAAGCGATGTATTACCAGCACGCTCACCAATACCATTGATTGTCACCTCTACCTGACGAGCACCACCAAGTACACCTGCAACAGTATTAGCAGTAGCCATACCGAGATCATTGTGACAATGGGTTGAAAGAATTGACTTTCCTGCAGAAAAAGCATCTACATGCTCATAGAGATACTTGATTTTCTCTTGGTATTCGTTTGGCACACGGAAACCCGTTGTATCAGGAATATTGCAGACAGTAGCACCAGCCTTGGTAACAGCATCAATGACACGAGCAAGATACTCATTATCCGTACGACCGGCATCCTCTGCATAGAATTCAACATCCTCAACATAACGCTTTGCATACTTTACTGCAGCAACTGCACGCTCAATAATCTCATCTGGAGTAGAATTGAACTTGTACTTGATATGAGAAGGTGAAGTTCCAATACCAGTATGAATACGCTTGTGTTTTGCATAACGCAACGCCTCTGCAGCACAATCGATATCCTTTTCAACGGCACGAGTAAGTGCGCAGATTGTTGGCCATGTCACTGCTTTACTGATTTCTATAACAGAATTGAAATCACCAGGACTCGAGATAGGGAATCCTGCTTCAATAACATCTACTCCAAGAGCTTCCAGTTGCTTAGCCACCTGAATCTTCTCAACTGTATTGAGCTGGCATCCAGGCACTTGCTCACCATCTCGGAGAGTTGTGTCGAAAATAAACAATCTATCCATTTCTTTTATCTCTTATAACTTATTCTCATTTTGATCATATCGTTTCCTCAAAAGTGGAAAACAAAAAAAATAATTAGATTCTCAGATCTTTCAGAATCTTTGCCATCTTCTCACGAGTTGTGATACGGGTTGGCACCAAAGGCAAGCGAAGCTCGTTCTCAATGAAACCCATCTCCGAAAGCAACGCCTTTACACCAGCCGGATTTCCATCCACAAAAAGAAGACTATACAACTCATTGAACATGTGATGAATCTTTCTTGCCGGCTCATACTCACCTCTGAATTCAAGGCGAATCATTCGACTAATCTCCTTTGGGAGAGCATTACCAATAACAGAAATAGCACCAGCAGCTCCACTTGCAACAGCAGAGAATGTAAGTGCATCATCACCTGATAGAACATCAAAATCTGCAGGTTTGTTCTTTATGATATCATCAATCTGTTCAAGACTACCACTCGCCTCCTTAATAGCAACAATATTCGAGAAATCTTTTGCAAGGCGTACTGTTGTCTCTGCTTTAAGATTGATACCTGTACGACCTGGAACATTGTAAAGTACAACAGGAAGTGGACTTGCTTCGGCAATCGCCTTGAAATGTTGATATAGTCCTTCTTGAGATGGTTTGTTGTAATAAGGACAAACACTAAGGATTCCATCAATACCCTGGAAGTCACCAGTTTTGAGTTCTTCGACAATTGCAGCAGTATTATTACCACCACAACCCATCATAATTGGCAAACGACCATTATTAACCTCTACAATAAGACTCTTAACTTTAGCCTTTTCCTCTGCTGTCAAACAAGGTGTTTCACTTGTCGTACAAAGTATGCAGAGAAAGTCCGCTCCATTTGTTATCTGAAATTCAACCAATCTTTTTAGGGCTTGATAGTCAACTGTTCCTTCAACAGTGAATGGAGTGATCATTGCCAATCCCAAACCCCTGAAAATATTACGCGCCATATATAATTTGTATGTGTTTACTTATAAATTCTTTGCAAAGATACCAAAAATTCATGATATACGAAAGAAAAAGCACGGCATTTTTTTAATATTTATAGCATTTTCAATCAAAATAATAAGAAATTAATGCTGAAACCATGATATTGATGCCAACAAAAAGTAAACAAACACCATAAGAGCATATATTTTAGCATCCAAGAAGTTCTGTCACTTGATTACCAGTAGTGTTTGAGAATACCTTACAAAAATGTCCAAGATTTTCCAAAGAACGTATAATCCCAAATAACAACAACTCATTTTGCACTTAAGGATAAACAAAACCACAAACAGTACAAAAGCGAATGATAATGCACCAATAATTCCAATAAGAAAATCACCCTCTCAATTGCCTTTGTCAGAAACAAGGCACGTATTTCATCAGCGATTAAAGAACAACTTTCACTGTTGCAAGCCAAACAATAATTTGTCAGATATTTTCCAACAGTATTCGCATTAATATAAAATTAGGACATTCCTTTTCAAAGAGGCAAATCCCGCCAATTATCTATGAAAGAAAAAATAAGCCGAAATCTTCTGCAAAAATATCTTCTGCAGAAAAACCAAGAATATAAATTACAACCATTATTTTTCCCCAAAAGTATTATAATAATGGTCATTACTTAGCGTTATTGTTAAATTAAGACATCAAAAAACACTCGAAACAAAAAAAAATTAAGAAAAATTTTATTTTTTAGAAATAAATTACTACCTTTGCAAAGATATAAGTAATATTAATGATGTACGCCCCCACGCATAAGTAAAGGGGAACAACCTACAAATCGTAAATAAACAAATAAATATTATAATAGTAGATTATGAAAAAATTATTGATTGTTTTGGCATTTGCCGGCGTTTGCATGTCTTCTATGGCGCAAGACGCAGATCCAACACTTAAGTACAGTGTTCAGACAAACTCATTCTGGAGCAACTGGTTCATCCAGGCTAACGCAAACTGGAGTGCTTTCTATTCAAATGAAGAGCATGGTGCAAACCTTCCTGTTTCTCCTATCAAGTCTTTCCGTAGTGCACCAAACTTCTCTGTAGCTCTTGGTAAGTGGTTCTCACCAAGCATCGGTCTTCGTACAAAGTTCTACGGAATTTGGGGTCGTCAGGTACTCCCTGAGGAGGTAAAGCACGAGTACAAGTACTGGAATCTCCAGGAACAGGGTCTCTTAAACCTTAGCAACATTTTCTGTGGTTACAACCCTAATCGCGTATGGAATGTTTCTTTATTTGGAGGTCTTGGTTTCGAGCGCAATAAGGAAATCAACATGAGTTCTATGTCATATTCACTCGGTTTGATGAATCAGTTCCGTCTTTGCAGCCATGTATCACTCAACCTCGAACTTGGTTGGCTTTACAAGGAGCATGACACAGACAATATTGAGGAAAAGTCTCCAACAGATATTTCTCATGCAATCTTCTGGGAGTCACACGACCAGCAGCTCTATGCTGAACTTGGTTTGACAATTGATCTTGGTAACCACGGCTTTAGCAGCAAGGTATGCAAGACAGGTTGGAAGAACACTCCAGATGTTGACGCTATCAAGGCTCTCTCACAGGCTCAGATCGATGCTCTCAACGCTCAGTTGAACGATGTAAATGCAGAGAACGCTCGTCTTCGCGATCTTCTCGCAAACCAGAAGCCTGCTCCTGCTGAGACACAGATCATCAAGGAATACGCTTGCCCAGCAATCTCTGTATTCTTCACAATCAACAAGTGGGACATCCGTTCAAAGAAGGATCTCGTAAATATCAAGAGCATGGCAGAGTTTGCTAAGGAGAATGGTAACAACCTCCTCGTTAAGGGTTATGCTGATAGCGCTACAGGTACTCCTTCACGCAACCAGTTCCTCTCTGAGAAGCGTGCTGAGACTGTTGCTAACGAGCTCGTTAACATGGGTGTAAGTCGTGATAACATCACAACAGAGGCTCACGGTGGTGTTCTTGACCTCTCTCCAGTTTCTTACAACCGTCGTGCAACTGTTGAGATTACAAAGTAATCTTTCCTGAATAGGATTTAACAAACAAAAATATTCCCCGGTCTTTCTTACGAGAGATCGGGGATTTTTATTATCTGAAGCAAGGCGTAATAAACAAAGACAAGCTACTAATCAAGTCCTATTTATAAGTACAAGAATGAAGTAAACCTATTCTTTTTGCAATTAATACTCTGCCTTATGTTTCTGCTTTCGTGTATATGTTTTCTTGCTTTTGAACACCTGGCGTTGCGAATGAAATCCAGGACCAAGAATATCTTGATAAGCCTCCCTATTTCCACGACGCATCGCTTTGATGACATCGAGTGTCACATCTTTATTCGTCTTTTTCTTTCTCATACACTTCTATCCTTTCTATTACGCGCGTACATTATTATATATATGATTATTTCTTTTGAACTCCCCACATACCGCCAATCAAAATCAACGCACCAATGATTGCCATTGGGGTAATTCTTTCACTCAAGACGATTGACGCCACGAGCATTGTGAACAGAGTTTGCAGATAGATATAGTTTGTAGCACGAACAGCACCAAGTTTTGCCATTACCCAATTCCATAATAGGTATCCTCCCATTGACGCCAGCAAACCGAGGAACAGAAGGTTTCCTATTACCAGAGGTTGACCGAAAATTGCAATATCAGTCTTCAAAGGACTTACGAAGGCGTAATATGGGAGTATTGTCAACAATCCGTAGAAGAACACTTTTCTCGTAATGAAATCGGCCTTGTAGCGTCCCATTAGTCGTTTCATAAATAGCGAATAAAATGCCCATGTCAGTGCGGCACCAAGAGCCAAAGCATCACCGAGTGGATTAAGATGAAGTACAAACTGACCATTCAACACCACAAGGACAACACCGATAAAAGCCACAAAAGAAAACATCACTTGCCTTCTGTTCATTCGTTCACTGCGATAGAATATCGCCAATACAAATGCCGTCAGCAATGGTGTTGTGCTCACCAGAATACTCACATTGCTTGCAGTGGAATACAGTAAAGCCATATTCTCTGTAAGGAAGTATAAGGAACCTCCCATTATACCAAGACCAACAAGGGTCAACTCGTCGGCAATAGAAGATGAGAAAAGGCGATTATGGCTGATGATACACATACAAGTGTATGCCATGACAAAGCGATAGAAGAATATGTCGGCAGGCATCAAACCATTTGAAAGCAGCACCTTACTGCTCACAAAAGTAGTGCCCCACATTGCAACGACAACGAGGGCACAAATATGACCTATGATATTCGTATTCTTTCTACCCACCTTATTTATAATAACAGCTACTATTCTATTACTTCCACGGTCATGCTGACATCAGCTTTTGGGCGATCGCCACGCATTGTCTCGCAGTTTTGAATCTTCTCCACAACTTCAAGACCGCTCTCCACCTCACCGAAAACAGTGTATTGATCGTCGAGGAAAGGAGTTCCGCCAAGTGTTGTATAAGCCTCTACCTGCTCAGGAGTGAATGCTGGTTTTGGCATCTCTGCGCAAATTGCTTTTGTCTGAGCGATAAGGTCATCCTGGAGTTCCTGCAAACCTGCACGATCGCGGTTTCGGCGAAGATCCATAATCTTTTCTCTGTTCTCCTGCACAAGACCGTTGAACACCGACTGCTCCTTCTGCATTGCCATCTGACGCTCCATCTGTTTGAGTTCCTGAGCTTTATAAACCTTTCCCCATACAATATAGAACTGACTACCTGAACTCTCACGCTTTGGATTCACCTCATCACCTGTGCGAGCAGCGCTCAATGCACCACGCTTATGAAACAACTGAGGATAGACAAATTCAGCAGGAATAGTGTAATTAGGACCACCAGTGCCAAGCATTTTATCGGCTGGTGCGCCCTTACTTTCAGGATCACCGCCCTGAATCATGAAATCCTTGATAACACGATGGAAAAGGGTTCCATCAAAGTAACCTTCCTTTGCAAGTTTAAGGAAATTGTCGCGATGAAGTGGTGTCTCATCATAAAGGCGAACAACAATCTCGCCCTCTGTTGTAGTGATTTTTATCTTTGCCATTTTTATCTAATGTTTATTATTCTATTTTGATTATAACTGTATGGTGTAGAAATTGGTTTCCTTTTTCTTAAAACCGAGACTCTGATATAGTTTGTTTGCAGCAACTCGCGATGGACGCGAAGTGAGATGAATCTGAATAGGACTATACTTTCGAGCTTCTTCAAGCAAATGTTCAACAAGCTTCCTACCGAGATGCTGACCACGATAATCAGAAGAAACAACCACATCTTCAATGCTTGCCATTGTGGATGTCGGTGCATGAAAAACAGCCAATGTCGCACAACCGATGATTCGTTCACCATCGAACATTGCAAACAAATGACTATTCGCATCGTTTATTATTGCAGTAATAGCCTCCTCGGAAGTGGAGCACAAAGGATCCAATTCATGAATAAGTCCTTGAATATCTTGCAGTTGACCCGAAGAACAAGATGTTAGTTCGGTGATAAAAAATTCCATTTCGCTACTTTATTTTTGTTTCTTTGAACTTATCGTTTGCAATACCACAGACAACACAATCATGAAAATACCAATCCAAAACGAGCGGTTCAATTCGCTTGCCTCATTGAAGATTATCATTGCCAACAGAATGGTGTACACTGGTTCAAGGTTGTAACTCAGATTCACCGTAAAAGCCGAAATATTGCGTAACGCCTGCAGGTGCATGAGGAACAACAATACGGTGAACACTGACGAGAACAGCAGTAAGAATCCCCAATCTTTCAATGTCGGTACTATCGGCGTTTCCGGGAAAACCAACGCATAGAGAGGTGTTGCAAGAGTCAGCACTACTCCACCTCCAATCAATTCGTACAACAGCATCGTACTACTTGAATGACCAGTTGATGCCTGTACGCGCTTGCTGCCTACAGAGAAGAATGTATAAACCAACGACGAAAGGCATCCAATACCAATACCAAGTCGATAGCGAGCGTCAAAACCGAATATCAGCATTATGCCCGCCACAGTTATCATGCTGAGCAGAAGTTCACGCCACGAAGGACGATGTTTGTTTACTATAGGTTCAATTATCGCTGTGAAGAATCCAACAAGTGCAAAGCATACAGCACCAATTGACACATTCGCGGCTTTGATACTACCATAATAGAACACCCAATGCACAGAAAG